>NZ_CP086106.1:280000-602500 GCF_016765655.2 Skermanella mucosa | reverse complement strand
GGTGGCCCCGACGATCGCGATCGCGCGGTCTGCCACGGCGGTCACCGAGGTCGCGATCTCGTCGAGCGCCTTGACCGCGGCAGTCACCAGATCCACGCCGCTGACCACGTGCCCGCCGCTCTCCTTCAGCAGCCGCTTGATGTCCCCGGATGCGTCGCCGGCGCGGCGGGCGAGCATGCGGACCTCCGCGGCGACCACGGCGAACCCCCTGCCCTCCTCCCCGGCGCGGGCCGCCTCGACGGCGGCGTTCAGGGCCAGGAGATTGGTCTGGAAGGCGATCTCGTCCATCAGGCCGATGATGTCGGCGGCGCGCTTCGACGACTGCTCGATCCTGTGCATGGCGGCCACCGCGTCCTCCGCCACCTGTCCGGCCGAGTTGGCGAGCGCCCTCGCCTCCTCGACCGAGCGGGTCACCTCGGCGGCGCTCTCCGCGTTGCTGCGGACGGAGGCCGTCAGTTCCTTCATGGCCGACGAGGTCCGTTCCAGGTGCTCGGCCTGCTGCTCGGCGCTGCCCGACAGGTTCCGGCTGCCGTCCGCGATGTCGCCGGCGGTGCCGCCGATCCGGTCGGCGGCGTCGCCGATCTCGGCCACGATGCGCTGCAGGCGCTCGGCCATGTGGTTGGTGTTGGTCTTGATCGTGGCGAAGACGCCCTCCAGGTCCTCCTCGATCCTGCGCTCCAGGTCGCCCCGGGAGATGGCGGAGAGGACGCCGTCGATGGCCGTCAGGCTGGTGCTGACCGTGGCCGTCAGGGCATTGATCCCGTTGCACAGCCGGCCCATGGCGCCGGCGCGGTCGGCGACCACCAGCCGCCGGCCGAAGTCGCCGTGCGATGCCGCCTCGACCAGGTCGGCGATGTCGTGCTCGGCCTCGGCCAGGACGCGGTCGCGCTCCGCCATGTCGGCCACCGAGCGGTTGATCACGTCGGCCACGGCGCGGTAGCAGCCCTTGAGGCCGGTCAGCGTCACCCGGCGGTAATAGAGCTTGCGGCTGGCATGGTCCATGGCGGCCCCGACCTCGCGGCTGAAGCAGTCGGCGAGGTCGAGCACGTCGTTGACCCGGACGAAGAGCCGGCCGAGATCGCCGCCCTCCTCCACCCCGGTGATCCGGCGGTCGTAGTTGCCGGCGGCGGCCTCGGCGCAGATTTCGTCGGCGCGCCGGATCGCCCGCTCCACCCGTCCGGCCAGGACCAGGATGGCGAGCGCGGCCCCCAGCACTGCGGCGAGCGGCGCGGCGCTCCACCAGCCCGGCAGGGCCCCGGAAGCCAGGAGCGGCAGCAGGGCGCCGGCGGCCCCGGCGGCGGCGATGGCGCCCGCCAGCGCGCGGATCCTAGAGAGAGAGGATGAACGCGTCATAGCCGGTCCCCTTCCGCTCCATCGCTTCGAGCAGCAGCGCCGTGGAGGCCGTCATGCCGTCCCGCCGGCCGCCCGCCGACTCGGCGGCGAGCATCCTGCCGTACAGCGGCTCGACCGCGGCGATGGCGTCGCGCCTCGCCCAGCGGCGGAAGGAGTGGTAGCCGGTGATCGCGCCGGCCATGTCGAAGCTCGGCGTGACGTGGGCGAACACCCAGTAATGGTCCCCGTCGCGCGCCATGTTCTTGACGTAGGCGAAGATCTCCCGCCCGGAGGCGATCGTCTCCCACAGCAGCTTGAACACCGCGCGCGGCATGTCGGGATGGCGGATGATGCTGTGCGGCTGGCCCAGCACCTCGGCCTCCTCATAGCCCGCGATCCTGAGGAAGACGGAATTGGCGTAGGTGATCCGGCCCTTCAGGTCGGTCTTGCTGACGATGATTTCGTCCTCGCCGAACGTCCGTTCGCGCCCGGTCGGGGCGGCAATCGGCCTCGCCATGCGGTGGTCCCCCTTGCTGCAGGGACAACCCTATACCCCATGTCGGCCATACCACGTTTGATCCAGGTCAACCCGCCGGAACCGGGCGTCGGTCAGACCGGCTCGAACAGGCTCGCCGGCATGGTCAGCGAGATCCGCGCGCCGACTTCCGGGGCGGGGGCACCGTCTTCCGGGCCGTCCTCCGCGACCGCCGCCTCGTCGAGGGCGATGCGGGCGCCGAGCTGGTCGACCAGGGCCGCCATGACGGCGGGGCCGAGCCCGTATCGCCCCCCGACCAGGGGCGGTCCCGCGCCGGGGTCGCGGTCGAACTCGAAACTCAGCCTCAGGCCGCCCGACTCGGGCTCGACCCGCACCATCAGGCCGCCGCCCGTCCGGGCCGGCGCTCCCTCGGCCACCGTGAACAGGATCTCGGCGATCACGAGCCCGAGCGGCCCCGCCATGTCCAGCTCCAGCGCCAGCGAACCGATGTCGGCCCGGCGCACCAGTTGGCGGCCGGCGTCGAAGTCGCGGACCAGGCTGTTGCACAGATCGACCAGATAGCCGTCGAACCGGACGCTGGTGATCCGGCTGGGGCCGAGCAGGTTGCGGAACAGCAGGCCCAGCCCGTCGATCCGCTGCTGGGTCCGGCGGTAGCCGTGCTTCAGGTCGCCTTCCGGCATGCCCAGCGTCTGCAGGTACAGCACGGTGCTGATGACCTGCAGGTTGTTGCGCACGCGGTGGTGCAGCTCGCGCAGCAGCACCTGGCTTTCGGCCAGGGCGTCGCGCAGCGCCGCCTCCATGTCGCGGCGGGTCGTGATGTCGTGGGTGACCATGGAGAAGCCGGCGAGGCGGCCGGCATCGTCGCGCATCGCGGTCACCAGGATGTCGGCCTGGAAGCGGGAGCCGTCCTTCCGCACGCGGACATGCTCGCCGTGGACGCTGCCGTCCGACGCCGCCAGGGCCAGCATGGCGCCGACGCCCCCCGACGCCCCTTCGCCCTGCGGCACCCCGATGCCTGCGGCGGGGTCGAGCACCCCGGCGGGTTGGCCCAGGATCTCCGATTCGCAGTAGCCCAGCAGGCGCTCCGCCCCGGCGTTCCAGCTGGTCACCAGCCCGGCCGGGTCGAGCATCACGATGGCGTAGTCGCGCACTCCCTCCACCAGCAGGCGGAAGCGCTCCTCGCTCTCCCGCACGGTCTGTCGGTGGATCACGAACTGCTGGGCGCGCAGCCGCAGGAGGTTGCGGGCGCGGGTCTGGAACTCCCAGGGATCGACCGGGCTGAGGATGAAGTCGGTCGCCCCGGCCTCCAGCGCCTCGCGCCGGATCTCGTGGTCCTCGTAGGCCGTGACCACGATCACCGGCACGTCGGCGGTGCCGGGATGGCCGCGCAGGGCCCGGATGAACCCCGCCCCGTCCATCAGGGGCATCTTGAAGTCCGTGATGACCAGGTCGGGCACCGTCCGCCGGCAGGCATCCAGGGCTTCCACGGGATTGGGAAAGGCGGACACGTTGATGTCGTCGCCGACCGAGGACGCGAACTTGGTCAGGATTTTCCGATTGACGCTGCGGTCGTCGATGATGAAGACCTCGGCGCCCATGATGGCGACCCCCGTTTCGGAGACGGAAACCCTCAAGAAACTCACCGTAACGTCTTTTCCCCAAAACGTGGCGCCCTGGCCAGGGCGGGTACTCGCATATCCCGACAATCATTCCCGGAGATCCGGAACCGCTGACGGGCAAGTCCGATGGCTGCTCTCTCTATAAAACTTTACTGAATGTAAATACGACATTCAGCGCAATTCTTACGGCGACAAATCTAGAGCGACACCACCAATAAATCAAAGCCCGCATGCATACGCGATAGATACAATTAACCGTTTCTTAGGTTTGTACCCCAAAATAATGGGTGAGAGACAGCCCACCCTGGACCTTGGCGAACGCGGATCTGACCGGCTGACGCCTTGCATACTGGAAGCGATGGAGAGAGTCATGCTTGAGCAGATTAGCGGCCACCTTCTCAATTCGGTTAAAATTGAAAAGCCCGCCACTGTCCCGGAGCAGCCCCGGCGCGCCCCGCTTCAGCTGGACCGCCAGTTCCGCGAACTCGATATCGACTTCGACGCCGGCACCGGCGTCTTCTGGTGCCGTTTCCGCTTCAGCGACAGGCCGAGCTTCACCCCGGGCGTCCTCCGGGAGCTGCGCCGGGTCCGCCAGATGCTGGCCTCGCGCGGCGACGCCGCCGAGCCGCAGGTCAAGTACGTGGTGCTGGGATCGCGGATGCCGGGCGTCTTCAACCTGGGCGGCGACCTGGGCCTGTTCGCCCAGCTGATCCGCCGGCGCGACCGCGAGGCGCTGACGACCTATGCCCGGGCCTGCGTCGCCGAGATCCACGCCAATTCGGTGGCGCTCGACCTGCCGGTGATCACCATGTCCCTGGTGCAGGGCGACGCGCTGGGCGGCGGGTTCGAGGCGGCGCTGTCGGCCAACGTCATCGTGGCCGAGCGCAGCGCCAAGTTCGGCCTGCCCGAGGTGATGTTCAACCTGTTCCCCGGCATGGGCGCCTACAACTTCCTGGCCCGCCGGAGCAGCGCCGCGGTCGCCGAGAAGCTGATCATGAGCGGCCGAATCCACACCGGCGCCGAGCTCTACGACATGGGCATCGTGGACGTCCTGGCCGAGGACGGCGAGGGCGAGGAGGTCCTGCTCGACTATGTCCGCAAGAACAGCCGTCGCCACGCCGCCCATCGGGCGATCTACCAGGCGCGCCAGCGGGTCAACCCGATCACCCTGCAGGACCTGAACGACATCACCGACCTGTGGGTCGATACCGCGTTGACGCTGGACCCGACCGACCTGAGGATGATGGAACGGCTGGTCGCGGCCCAGGACCGCCGCCGCGCCCGGACCGGATCGGCCCCGGACGAAGACCTGCGACTCGGCGGCGTCGGCGACTGATCCCCCGTCGGTCCCCCGTCAGTCCGTGGTCCCCGGCGCCGGGACCGCACTCCCCGACCGCCGCCCCGCCCCCACCGCCAGCAGATAGGCCCCGACGGACAGCACCACGGACACGGCCATCACCAGGATCATGGGCATCTGGTCGTCGTCCTTAAGGTAACCCACCGCCACCGTCGCCAACGCACCCACCGACATCTGGAGAAAGCCCAGCAGGCCCGACGCGGCGCCGGCCACCCTCGGGTTGACGCTGATCGCGGCGGCGATGCCGCTCGGCATGCTGACGCCGTTGCCGACGGCGACGATGCACATGGGGAGGAAGATCGCCAGCGCGTCGAACAGGCCCAGCAGCCCGAGCGCGCCCATCATCGACACGCCCGCCAGGTTGACCAGGGTGCCGCCCAGCACCAGGCGGCGGGCGCCCAGCCGTGTCGCCATCCGAGCCGCGATGAAGCTGCCCAGCGCGTAGCCGGCAGAGACCAGCACGAACAGGGTCCCGTACTCGCTGGGCGGCCGCCTCAGCAGGTCGATCATGATGTAGGGGGCGCCGGCCAGGAAGGCGAAGAAGACGGCCGACGCGAAGGCCGTGTTCAGCGCGTACCCCAGGAACTCCGGCGAGCGCAGCAGCGCCGCGTAGCCGATCGCCATGCCGACCGGCCCGGGCAGCGGCTGGCGCCGGAAGTTCGTCTCTCGTAGGGACCCAAGGCTCCAGAGCCACACCGCGGCGCCGCACCCGAGCACCAGCAGGAAGCTGGCCTGCCAGCCGAACCAGACCTCCAGGAAACCGCCCAGCGCCGGGGCGACCGCGGGCGCCACCGCCATGGCCATGGTGATGTAGGCCAGCATGCTGGCGGCCTTGTCGCGCTCGTAGACGTCGCGGACGATGGCGCGGCTCAGCACCATGCCGGCGCAGCCGCCGACCGCCTGGGCGATCCGGCCGGCGATCAGCATGCCGATCGTGGGCGCCAGCGCGCAGACCAGGCTGGCCGCCACGAAGACGCTCAGCCCCGCCAGCAGCACCGGACGGCGGCCGAACCGGTCGGACAGCGGCCCGTAGATCAGCTGGCCGCAGGCGATGCCGATCAGGTACAGGGTCAGCGCCAGCTGGGCGGTGCCGTAATCCGTCTCGAACACCCGAACGAGTCCGGGGATCGACGGGATGAAGATATTGAGCGCCAGCGGCCCGATCGCCGTGATGGCGATCAGGATCGCGATATGCGGCGGCCGGCCGGCGGTGGCCGGAGGCGTGGCTGTCGTGGAGGCGGTCATGACCGCAAGGGTAACCCGCCCCGGCCGCCTGCCAACCTTCCTCAGGACATGGCTGGATTGCGCGGTTTCCTCGGCGGCAGAGGGAACAGATCGGCCGCGACACCCGCGCCGTCGGCGTCCAGCCGGTCCGGACCGGGATTGTCGTAGACGACCAGCACCGCCGGCGGCTCGCCCGGCCGCTCGAACAAAGTCGCCCCCTCGGCATGGTCGAAGCCGATGCCGTGGGGGATGTCCATCACCCGTTCCAGCCGGGTGCGCGGGATTACCGTCTCCTCCCGCTGGTTCCAGGCGTCGTGCCAGCGGTACAGGACCACAGGCCCGTCCAGGTCCATGGTCGGCCCGGCGAGGATCAGCAGGTCGTCGCCTTCCAGCGACAGCTCGCGGATGCCCAGCCCGTCCAGGTCCAGGAAATGCTTGCGGTAACGCTCGCCATCGGGGCCGATCCGGCGCAGCTTCAGGCCGGCGGCCTTGCCGACGCTGCCCTTTTCCGTGACCTCCAGCTCCAGGAGGACCGCCCAACCGCGCAGCACCGGCCCGCGCATGCCGAGGAACACCCGGTCGCCCCGCGCGGAGATGCCCTCCACGTCGAAGCCGTTGTCCTTGGACGGGATCGCCATGAAGCGGCCGAGATGCTCGTCCTTGCGCAGCGCCTTGGACAGGGCGTTGGAACCCTTGGCGTCCATCTTGAGGCGGCCGGCCCTCAGCTCGGCGCCGCCGTCGCTCGACGGCGCGGTCCGGGCCAAGGCATGGACGCCATCCTCCGTCTCGCGGACCAGGGGGATTCGGCCGAGCAGGTAGCGGTTCGGCTCGCATTCCACCCGAGTCAGCCGCTCAAGCGCCTCCTCGACCCCCTTGTCGTCGGGATCGGGCTTCTTGCGCTTCAGGCTGTGCGAGCCGCAGATCCAGAGATAGTCGCCGTCCACCGACAGCCCCTCGATGTCCACCTCTCCCTCGACCGGCAGGTCGAAGAAGTCGGCCAGCCGGTAGGGCGTGTGGCGGCCGAAGGTCTGCCAGTCCTCGGTGGTCAGGCGCTCGATCGTGGCGGTCTCGTCCGACGCGGTCCAGAGGCAGCGGCCGGACTGCTTGACCACCGACAGATCGTTGCGGATCGCCTCCTCGACGCTCCCGCCCAGTCCCTCGTGGTGGTGGAAGTCCAGCATGATCCGCTGCGGCTTCGGTGTCTGCTTCTTCGCGGCCATCTTTTTCTTGTCCCTGCCTGCTCGTTGCCTTCCGGGAAGAGTGCGGGGGCGTGCGATCCGGGGCAAGGGGGGAAGTGGGGCTGGCCGTGGCTCCGCGGTCACGCCATGGCGAAGATCGTATCCGCCCGCGCCAGCAACTGCTCCGTAGCGACGCCGGCGAGATGGACGATACTGCCGCCGCCCAGGTCGATCAGGGTCGATCCGCCAAGGGAAACGGCACTTTCCAGAACCTCCGCCACCGGCCTGTCGAACACCAGCCGATCGCGGAGGACGTCGAAGTCCGTCACGGTGTCGGCTCCTCCGCCGGGGGCGAAGATGAAGGTATCGGCACCCGGTCCGCCGGTCATGACCGAACCGCCGAAGCCGCCGGTCAGCCGGTCGTTGCCCGAACCGCCGGACAGGAAGGACCGGCCCAGCCCGCCGTGAAGCTCGTCGTCGCCGGCCTCGCCGTACAGGGTATCGTTGCCGGTGCCGCCGAAGAGACGATCGTTCCCGGCGCCGCCGAACGCGATCAGGTCGGGCGTCGGCCGCAGGACCCAGCTTCCGTGATGGACGAAACGGAACCCCCCTTCCGTGGCATAGCCCTGGCTGACGACGAGGCTTTCGGCATATTCGACCCAGGCGTTGTGGCCGGATTCATACCCCATCCGCGGGTCCAGGGTCCGCGTCGCCGGATCCCAAGCCCAGTTGTCCCAGACGGCGAACGGGTCTGCCTTCAGGCTTTCCAGCGTATCGCTCATGCTTGACGAGTCGAACCGGAAGCCGGCCGGCGGTCCGGCGAACCCCAGCGCCGGGGACAGGCTGTCGAACGTGACCGTTCCGGTCGCCGTGCTCGGCCGGCTTCCGGCATCGGGCAACTCGTCGCCGGCATCGTACCTCATCCACTCGAAGGAATTTCCCGGCGCCGGCGCCCAGTCGAACACCATCCGCGTCGCCGCCGCGATCACGTCGCCGCCGGCGCTTCCGAACTCGATCACGCTGCCGCCCATCCGGTAGCGCATGGCATCACCTCCCCGATCGGCCGCCGGCGAATGCTCCGGCAACCAAAGCATCGGTCGGATGCCGTTTACGAGGGATGAACGTCAGTCCCGCAACCGGAAGCGATGGAAGCTGCTTCGAAACGATCGGTCTCTCCGCCCTGCAATTCCGGGTGGTGCGCTGTCACTGCCGATTTCTCCTGTCCGAGCGCCCTGCGGATCTACGGTTCCAACCACGCCCAGGCACCCGTCGCCGCATACGATTTCGGGGTGGATTAGTCCGGAACGGACTGGGGCCCAATGCCCAATACAAGTTTTCTTGTATTTTTTTCATTTCCAGATCGGCTTGCCGTGCAGCGGGATGCCGTAGCTGTCCCACTTGCGGGTGACCTCCTCGACCACCTCGTCGGTCATGCGGAGCTGCTGGCCCCACTCGCGCTTGGTCTCCGGCGGCCACTTGTTGGTGGCGTCCAGGCCGACCTTGCCGCCGAGGCCGCTTTCCGGGCTGGCGAAGTCCAGGTAGTCGATCGGTGTGCCTTCCACCACGGTGATGTCGCGGGCCGGGTCCATGCGGGTGGAGACGGCCCACATCACGTCCTTCCAGTCCCGCGCATTGATATCGTCGTCCACGACGATGACCCACTTGGTGTACATGAACTGGCGCAGGAACGACCAGACGCCCATCATCACCCGCTTGGCGTGGCCCGGGTAGGCCTTCTTCATGGACACCACGGCGATGCGGTAGGAGCAGCCCTCCGGCGGCAGCCAGAAATCCACGATCTCGGGGAACTGCTGGACCAGCAGGGGGATGAAGACCTCGTTCAGCGCCTCGCCCAGCACGCTCGGCTCGTCGGGCGGGCGGCCGGTGAAGGTGGAGAGGTATATCGGGTTCCGCCGCATGGTGATGGCGGTGACGTGGAAGACCGGGAACGGCTCGACCGCGTTGTAATATCCGGTGTGGTCGCCGTACGGCCCCTCGTCGCCGAACTCGTCCAGGCTGACCAGCCCCTCGATCACGATCTCGGCCTGGGCCGGGACCTTCAGCGGGATGGTCTTGCAATCGACCAGCTCGACCTTGCGGCCGCGCAGCAGCCCGGCGAACTGGTATTCCGACAGGGTGTCCGGCACCGGCGTGACGGCGGCCAGGATGGTGCCGGGGTCCGCCCCCAGCACGGCGGCGGCCGGCAGGGGCTCGCGCTTGCCCGACGCCGCCCAGCGCCGGTGGTGCTGGGCGCCGCCCCGGTGCTTCAGCCAGCGCATCAGCGTGGTGTTCCGGCCGGTCACCTGCATGCGGTAGATGCCGAGGTTGAAGTCGTCCTCGCGCTTCTTGCCCGGTCCCTTGGTCACGACCAGCGGCCAGGTGATCAGGGGAGCCGGCTCGCCCGGCCAGCAGCCCTGGATCGGCAGCCGGCCCAGGTCGATGTCGTCGCCCTTCAGCACGACCTCCTGGCAGGGCGCCGAGGACACCGTCTTCGGTTTCATCGACAGCACGGTCTTGGCCAGCGGGATCAGCTCCAGCGCCTCCCGGAATCCTCCCGGCGGCTCCGGCTGGCGCAGGAAGGCCAGCGTCTCGCCGACGCCGCGCAGCTGGTGCGGTTCGCGGTCCATGCCCCAGGCGACCCGCTCCACCGTGCCGAACAGGTTGATCAGGACGGGCATCTCGTAGCGCGACCCGTCCGGCCGGACGACGTTCTCGAACAGCACGGCCGGCCCCTGCTGCGCCAGCAGCCTCGTATGGATCTCGGTCATCTCCAGCACGGGCGAGACCGGCGTCTTGACCCGGACGAGGCGGCCCGAGCGCTCCAGCCGGTCCATGAAATCGCGCAGGGAGGAATAGGGCATCGGATCAGCATCTCTGACGGCAGGAAGGAAAGGGCGGGAAGGAAGTCGGCCTAACATCGGCTTCGCCGCCGCCGCGTCAAGCGGATTGACGAACGGCGCCGGACGCCGCACCGTCGGCGCCATGGCTTCCTCCCCCATCGACCCCGCGGTCCTGGCCCTGGCCTCCGGCTATCCCTACGCGTTCCCGGCCTGCTCCTACCTGTTCCGGGACGGGGCGCAGCACCCGCTTCCGGCCACCCTGCCGGCACTTCTGGCGGATCGCGTGCCGGTGATCGCCTGCGGCTCCAACCGGGCGCCGGAACAGCTCGCGCGGAAGTTCAGGGACTGGCCGCACCCCCTCACCATCCCCGTGCTGTGCGGCAGGCTGGCCGGGTTCGACGTGGTCTATTCGGCCCATTTCACCCGTTACGGCGCCTTGCCGGCCACCCTGCACCCGGCGCCCGCCCCCGGAGCGGTGGTCGAGGTCGCCGTGCAGTGGCTGACCGGGGCCGAGCTGGAGCGCATGGACGCGACCGAGGGGATCGGCGTCAATTACGACCGCCGGGAGCTGGGCGGCATCCGGCTGGAGATCGAGGGGCTGGGCGTGATCGCCTCCGCCGAGGCTTATCTGAGCCGGCGCGGCGCCCTGGCGATCGACGGCCGGCCGGTCGCCCTCGCCGCGATCCCCTGCGCCGGCCGGACCTGGCCCGCCCTGGACCAGCCCGGCGTTCTGGAGGCCGTCCGCGCCCGGCTCGCCCCGGGGAGCGATCTCCACGGATTCATCCACGCCATCGTGACGGACCCGGATTACCGGGCGGAGCAGACGGCGGCGCTGGCGCTGTCGGGCCTGCGCCTGGACCGTCAAGGCTGATTGGCGGCAGGGAAGAGGGTGAGAAGCATATTGACCGCGGCCACCAACGCAGCCCACCAGAGGGTCAGCCTGGCCTCGGTCACGGCGATCTGCAGCAGATCGAGATCGACCAGCATCAGGTACTTGTTCAACGGATCGAACACGATCATGACCAACGGCCCCAGCGTCAATCCATTGGCCGCCAACCCGAAGACCTTATCCCTCGACAGCACCTTGCGGTGCAGGAGCAGACCGAAAAAGACGAAGCTCACGCCGAACAGGAGCGAAATCAGCTCGCCTTTGCCCCAGGGATTCATGATGGTCAGCGGGGTTGCGGAGGCCGCCGCGCTCCGGTCCTCCTGGATCGGGAATCAGGCAAGGTGCGACAGCTTCCATGCGACAAGGCTGCCGAAACCGATCACGCTGACTATGGCCTGATAGACGTCTTCGATGCCGATCGCCCCGGCGGCGACGGCGCAGGCAAGACCACCATATGCCCCGAAGCGGAGCATTCTCAAACCTTTTGCAACAGCCTGCCTGTTCATCGTCCTACCTCCGACTGTCCGCGCCAGCGTCGGGACCCCGAATGTAGCATGACCGCATTTCCCTGCAACCTGCTTCGGGGAGCAGGCGAAAGCGCCGAAACCGCTCTACTCCTCCCCCAGCAGCCGCCATACCGTGGTGTCGCGAACCTCCCTGTCCTCCAGGTCCAGGGAGGTCGGCACGGCGAAGCGGGCCAGCGGCTCCAGGCCGGACTTGGGCAGGTAGGCGCGGCCGGGGTCGCCCAGGATGACCAACGTGCCGCCGCGGGCCAGCCCGCGCAGCCAGGCGATCGCCCGCTCGGCCATGGGCCGCTCGTAGCAGACGTCGCCGGCCAGCACCACGTCGATCCCGGGCAGCGGGCGGCCCACGATGTCTTCGCTGAGCACGTCGAGCGCCACGCCGTTGGCCTCCGCGTTGAGCCCGATGGCCGCGACCGCGAAAGCATCGATCTCCACCGCCGCCACGCGGGCGGCGCCGGCCTTGGCGGCGGCGATGGCGGCCATGCCGCTGCCCGACGCGAAGTCGAGCACCCGGCGCCCCGCCACCAGGCCGGGATCGTCCAGGACGTGGCGGGCCACCGCCCGGCCGCCCGGCCAGGCGAAGGCCCAGTAGGGCGGCGGCAGGTTGCAGGCGGCGAGGCTCGCCTCGGTCGCCTCCCACAGCGGCGTCACCTGGGTCGCCAGGTGAAGCAGGACCTCCGGCAGCAGCGGCGGCGCCGCAAGCTCGGTGTTCGCCCGGATGAAGGCCTCCCGGCCGGCATCGGAGCCGCTGGGGGGAGCGGTGATGGTCATGGCGCGGAGTTGCCCATACGCCCCCGCCCCGCGCAAGCGGAATCGGCGGCTCAGCCGGTCACGGGACCCGGCCTGCGACGATGGCGCCCAGCACCAGCCAGCCGAACCAGCGGTTCGACTTGAACTTGGACAGGCAGTCCGCCGGATCGTCCGGCCGCCAGGTCCCGACCTGCCAGGCGAGCTGGAGCAGCGCGGCAGTAAGCAGGAGCTGGAACCAGACGCCCAGCCCGGCGGCCATCCCGGCCGCGAGCATCCCGCCATAGGTCAGCGTGTAGAACCCGTAGATCCAGATCTTGGAGGCGTCGCCCAGGCGCAGCGCCGTGGACTTGACGCCGATCCGGGCGTCGTCCTCCTTGTCCTGGTGGGCGTAGATCGTGTCGTAGCCCAGCGTCCAGACGATGCCGGCGGCGTAGAGCAGCAGCGCCGGCAGGTCGAGCCCGCCGGTCACCGCCGCCCAGCCGACCAGCGCTCCCCAGTTGAAGGTCAGGCCCAGGAAGGCCTGCGGCCACCAGGTGATCCGCTTCATCAGCGGATAGGTGAAGACCAGCACCAGCGACGCCGCCCCGAGCGCTATGGTGAAAAGGTTGAACTGCACCAGCACCGCCAGGCCGACCAGCATCTGGAACACCAGGAACGCCAGCGCCTGGCGCACCGTCACCTGCCCGCTCGGGATCGGGCGGGTCCGGGTCCGCTCCACCAAGCCGTCGATGTCGCGGTCCAGGATGTCGTTGACCGTGCAGCCGGCGCCGCGCATCACGACGGCGCCGATCCCGAACAGCACCATCATCCAGGGATCGGGCCAGCCCTGGGTCGCCAGCGCCTGGCTCCACCAGCAGGGGAACAGCAGCAGCCAGGTCCCGATCGGACGGTCCAGCCGCGCCAGCTTCAGGTAAGGCCGCACGGCCGCCGGGGCATGGCGGTCGATCCATCCATCGGGCCGGATGTCGGTGAACCCGTCGCGGCGCGGTTCCGCGGCACCGATCGGGGCTGGGGCTGGCGTCATGGGGGGCATCTGTCCGTCGGGCCTGGCCATGGATACGGTAATGTCGGCGCGGGCACTCTAGCCCAGACCGCCGCCGACTTGCACCCGGCGATCGGCTGGAATCGGCGAAAGCGTGCGGCGGGGGGTTGCGGTGGCGTCGGGCCGGCGTGCTACAGTGCCGACGTCCCAGGAGGTCTTATGGCATTCAAGCCCAACTACAACCAGCAGCGCGCCGATCGCAATCGCGCCAAGGAACAGAAGAAGCAGGAGAAGCTTCGCCTGAAGGAGGAGGCCGTCGCCCAGCGCAAGGCTTCCACCGGCCCGGAGACGTCGGATGACGACTCCGACGGCGACCCCGCCGGCGAAGACCGATCCCATGCCGACGTCGAGCCGGGCGGGACCGCTCCGGGCCAAACGTCATAGGCCTATAGAGACGGTGTCGGCAGGTCGATCCGATGCCCTAAAGAAGTCCGTTGACCCTGCATCGCATTGGGAGAGGGGCAATGGCCCGAAAAAAGCAGCCGACCGACAACGCGTACGTCCTGTTCGACGTCGTGTACCAGGATGGCGTCAAGACCTCGAACCGCAAGGTTCCCAGCTCCGAAATCGGGGGGCTGGACGGCGACGAGCCGGCACGCGCCATCATCGAGGCACAGGACCGCAAGATCGCCGAAATGTCCGGCAACCCGCGCGGACCGATCAAGACCATCACCCGGTCCCCCAACCAGTAGGCGGCCCGCCGGAGGAACCGCAGGCGGCGGGCACGCCCGCCGCCGGGCGGCCGGATGTCCTCACCCGCAGGTTTATGGAACCTCGATCCAAGGAAAAAATCCGCTCGCGAGGTCGAAACAGCCTCCCGCCAAGGGCGTAAGGATGGACGAAAGCCGATCGTTTATGTAACGTCGTTCATCGATTGAGTTAAACTAGGTTAACTAACACCTTCCCCGTGAGAAAGCTGGCTTCAAAACACACGATCCTCCTGGCCGCCGCCGGCGCGACGCTGACGGCGACGTCGGCCTGCGCCCAGACTCCGGCCGTCGACTTGGGGCCGAGCGGGTCGATGATCACCCTGGGTGCGGCGGCACTGGCCGGGGTCGTCGGCCTTGCCTGGCAGACCCTCCGGGTTCGCGGCAAGTCGAAGCGCACGGCGGACCTGCTGGGTGAGATAGACCGGCTGGAGGCGCTGCTGTCGGCTTCCCCGGATGCCTGGTGCGGCTGGAGCCCCGACGGCACCTACGCGCTCTCCCCCGGGTTCGCCGGCCTGCTCGGAATCGGGCGCTGCGACCGGCTGGAGGACATCGAGAACGCCCTGGCGCCGAGCGACGCGGCGGCGCTCAACGGCGCCTTCGGCCATCTGCGCCGGACCGGGCAGCCGTTCCGGATCGTCGTCACCACGGCCGACGACGGCCGGGTCCTGGAGCTGAGCGGATCGCGCGGGACCGGTTCCGCGGGCGGGGAGAAGTTCGACGTCCTGTGGGCCCGCGACATCGGCCACATCACGGGCGAGATCACCCGCCAGACCCAGGCCCGCACGGCGGCCCTGCAGACCCTGGAGGAGATCCGCGCGGCGCTTGACCGGGTTCCCTTCCCGATCTGGCTGCGCCGCCGGGACCTGTCGATCGCCTGGTGCAACAAGGCCTACGCCGACGCGCTCGACCTCACCCGCGACGAAGCCCTTGAACGGCAGAGCGAGCTTGTGCCGGCGTCGCTCGACGAGCCGCGCAGGTCGCTCGCCGAACAGGCCAGGGCCGACGGCGCTGCCCGGTCGGAAACCCAGCACCTGGTCATCGACGGCGCGCGCCGCCTGATCGAGATCACCGAGGCCCCCGTGGCCGAGGCCCCGGGGACATCGGCGCCCATGCTGGTCGGCTACGCGCTCGACCTGACGCCCCAGGAAGACCTGCGCCGGGAACTGAACCGCCACATCGCCGCCCACGGGGAAGTGCTCGAACAGCTGGGATCGCCGATCGCGATCTACGGCGCCGATACCCGCCTGCTGTTCTTCAACCAGGCCTATGTCTCGCTCTGGGGCCTGGACGAGGGATGGCTGGAGACCGAGCCGACCTACGGCGAGGTGATGGAGGATCTGCGGGCACGCCGGCGCCTGCCGGAGCATGCCGATTTCCCGCGCTACAAGCGGGAGCAGCTGTCCAAGTTCACCTCCCTGATCGAACCGGCCGAGGATCTGCTCCATCTTCCGGACGGCACGACGCTGCGCATGCTGCTGGTGCCGCACCCCTTCGGCGGCCTGATGTTCATCCTGGAGGACGTGACCAACGCGCTGGCGCTGGAATCCTCCTACAACACGCTGATGGCGGTCCAGCAGGAAAGCCTGGACAACCTGGCCGAGGGCATCGCGGTGTTCGGCGGCGACGGCAGGCTGAAGCTGTCGAACCCGGCCTATGCCCGGATCTGGCGCCTGCGGCCCGAGGACCTGAACGGCGAGCCGCACCTGGTCGAGCTGGTCGAGAGGATGAAGAACTTCTTCGACTTCGGCAACGACTGGGACGGCTTCAAGAACGAGAGCATCGCGAGCACCCTGGAACGGGCCGCGCGCAACGGCCGGATCGAGCGGGCGGACGGTTCGGTGGTCGAGTTCTCCAGCGTGCCGCTGCCCGACGGCGCGGTGCTGACCAGTTTCCTGGACGTCACCGACAGCGTCCGGGTCGAGCAGGCGCTGCGCGAGCGCAACGCGGCGCTAGAGGCGGCCGACCGCCTGAAGGCGGAGTTCATCGCCAACGTCTCCTATCAGCTGCGGACGCCGCTCAACGCCATAATGGGCTTCGCCGAGATCCTGGCGAACCAGTATTTCGGCGAGCTGAACGAGCGCCAGCTGGAATACAGCCGCGCCGTGCTGGACAGCGGCCAGCGCCTGCTGCTGCTGATCAACGACATCCTGGACCTCGCCACCGTCGAGGCCGGCTTCATGGTGCTGGAGCGGGCGCCGGTCGATATCCCGGCGATGCTCGGCAGCGTGCTCAACCTGACCCGCGACTGGGCGCGCAAGCAGAACCTGAAGCTGGAGATCGAGCATGCCGACGACATCGGCACGATCGAGGCCGACGAGAAACGGCTGAAGCAGGCGGTGTTCAACCTGATCAGCAACGCCATCAAGTTCACCCCGCCGGGCGGCAGGATCCTGGTTTCCGCCGAACGGATCGGCGGCTCCTTCGTGCTGGCCGTGAGCGACACCGGCATCGGCATCCCGGCGGCCGACCAGGAGCGGGTGTTCGGCCGCTTCGAGCGGGCCAACCCCCAGGCCCGCCAGACCGGCGCCGGCCTGGGCCTGTCGCTGGTCAAGAGCTTCATCGAGCTGCACGGCGGCCGGGTCGAGATCGAAAGCCGCCTGAACGAGGGCACCTGCATCCGGTGCATCCTGCCGGTCAGGGCCAGCACCGCCACCCAGCCCGCCGGCACGGTGCGCGCGACGACTTGATCGTCGGACAGGGCCGCGTGGGAGAGTGCGCGCACTTCGGGCGGCGGGACGCCGCCCCTCCGCCTCAGTGTCATGGGTCAAGCAAAAAGGGCCTCGGCGATGCCGAGGCCCTTTTTGCTTCATGGTCGGAGTGAGAGGATTCGAACCTCCGGCCCCTGCCTCCCGAAGACAGTGCTCTACCAGGCTGAGCTACACTCCGTTACCCTGGATGTCCGCCGCGAGGCGGCGTGGGCGGGTATATACCGGCTGGGCTGTCCCCGCGCAAGTGCCGAATTCCACGATATCCGGTCCAGCCTGCGGATATTCCCCGAACCGGATCAGAACTCCCGGTCGATGACGAAGTCGATGACGTCCAGCAGGGCGCGCTTCTCCGGCCCGTCGGGAAACAGGCCCAGGGAATCGCGGGCGATGGCACCATAGTGCCGGGCCCGCTCCACCGTGTCGCGCAGCGCGCCGTGCTGGTTCATCATCGCGATGGCGCGGTCCAGGTCGCCCTCGCCCTGCTCCATCTCCTCGACGGTGCGGTGCCAGAAGGCGCGGTCCTCGTCGCTGCCGCGGCGGTAGGCCAGGATCACCGGCAGGGTGATCTTGCCTTCGCGGAAATCGTCGCCCACCGTCTTTCCCAGCCGGGCCTGCAGGGCCGAATAGTCCAGCACGTCGTCGACCAGCTGGAACGCGATGCCGAGGTTGAGCCCGTAGGCGAACAGGGCGTCGGCCTCCACCGCCGGGCGCGATGCCACCACCGCGCCGATCTGGCAGGCGGCGGCGAACAGCTCCGCCGTCTTGGCGCGGATGACGTCCAGGTAGGCCTGCTCGCTGGTGCCGGTGTCGTTGGACGTGGTGAGCTGGAGCACCTCGCCCTCCGCGATCACCGCGGATGCGTGGGACAGGATGCGCAGCACCTCCAGCGAGCCGTCCTCGACCATCAGTTGGAAGGAGCGGCTGAACAGGAAGTCCCCGACCAGCACGCTCGCCTTGTTGCCGAACACGGCGTTGGCGGACGCCAGCCCCCGGCGCAGGTCGCTCTCGTCCACCACGTCGTCGTGGAGCAGCGTCGCGGTATGGATGAATTCGACGCAGGCGGCGAGCGCCTGGTGCCGGATCCCGTCATAGCCGCACAGCTTGGCGGAGGCCAGCGTCAAGACCGGGCGAAGGCGTTTGCCGCCCGCCGCGATGATGTATCCGGCGAGCTGGGGGATCAGCTCGACCGGCGACTGCATCCGGTCGATGATCAGGGTGTTGCAGGCCTTGAGGTCGTCGGCGACCAGGTCCGTCAGCTTATCGAGTGCGTTCACGTCGGGGTTTGATCGTTTCAGGCTGAGGTTGGTGACGACCGCCAATTTGGTCTCCAGCATGGCGTGGCAGGGCACGAATCGCTAGCGAGCATAAGGACAGGACTTCGCTGGTCAAGTGCGCTGTCGAAATCGACGCATGCCAGGCCGCGGCGGCATGCCGTTTCCATGCCTCCTCCGGCGTGCTATTCGCTGGGGAGGACAGGTTCGCCGGTCCGTCTGACCGGCCGTCCCGGGGAAGGAATCATGAAGGAACTCCTGCGCACGGTAGATCCGGTGCTGGTCTCGTGGCTGACGGCCCTGCTGGCCGATGCCGGCATAGAGGCGGTCGTCCTCGACACCTATACCAGCATCCTGGAAGGCAGCATCGGCGCGATCCCGCGGCGCCTGATGGTCGCGGAGGAGGATTATGCCGCGGCCCGCAGGATCCTGGAGGAGACGGGCCACCTTGCCCCCGACTGAAGATGCCCCCGGCCGATAACCCCGTCCCCCACCGGACCGCCGACCGGCTGCTGGGCGGCCGGGTCCTCCTGATGCAGCCCGCCCGGGGCTACCGCGCCGCCATCGATCCGGTGCTGCTGGCGGCGGCGACGCCCGCCTCGGCGGGGGAACGGGTGCTCGACGTCGGCGCCGGCGTGGGCGCCGCGACCCTCTGCCTGGCGTCGCGCGTTCCCGGGGCCGACGTAACCGGGCTGGAGCTTCAGCCCGATCTCGCGGCGCTCGGCGCGGAGAACATCCGCGCCAACGGGCTGGAGGACAGGGTCCGCATCCTGGAAGGCGACCTGCTGGCGCCGCCGGAAGGAATCGCCGCCACGGCCTTCGACCGGGTGATGACCAACCCGCCGTTCCAGGAGGCTGGCACCCATACCCCGCCGCCGGACGGGAGCCGCGCGCTGGCACATGGCGAGGGCGCGGCCGACCTGGCGGCCTGGCTGGACTTCTGCGCCCGCCGGGTGAAGCCGCGCGGCACCCTGACCGTCATCCACCGGGCCGACCGGCTGGACGACCTGATCGCCCTGCTGCACGGCCGGTTCGGCGCGATCACCCTGGTTCCGCTGTGGCCCAAGGCGGGCCGGCCGGCCCGGCGCATCCTGGTGACCGCGCGCAAGGGAGCCCGCAGCCCCGCCCGCCTGATGCCCGGCCTGGTGCTTCACGAGGCCGACGGGCGGTTCACCGGGGCGGCGGAGGCGATCCTGCGCGACGGCGCCGCGCTGGATCTTTGAAATCAGGGCGTCCGCCCCATGTTAAGCGGCATGCTGATCCGCCGTATCATGACCGCCCTCGGTCGCAAGCCCGCCCCCACCGTTTCCGTCCTCCGGCTGTCCGGCGTCATCGGCGCCGGCGGGGCGCTCCGCCCGGGAATCACCCTGGCGGCGCTGGCGCCCGCCATCCAGCGCGCCTTCTCCGTTCCCGGCCAGCAGGCCGTGGCGCTCCAGGTCAATTCGCCCGGCGGCTCGCCGGTCCAGTCCGCCCTGGTCGCGGGACGGATCCGCCAGCTGGCCGACGAGAAGAAAGTGCTGGTCTTCGCCTTCGCGGAGGACGTCGCGGCGTCGGGTGGCTATTGGCTGGCCTGCGCCGCCGACGAGATCTATGCCGATCCCAGCTCGATCATCGGCTCGATCGGCGTGGTATCCGCGGGCTTCGGCTTCCAGGACCTGATCGCCCGCTACGGGATCGAGCGGCGGGTGCACACCTCCGGTACCCGCAAGGCCATGCTCGACCCGTTCCAGCCCGAGCGGGACGAGGACATCGTCCGGCTGAAGGCGATCCAGGCGGAGATCCACGACGCCTTCAAGGCGATGGTCCGCGGCCGGCGCGGCGACCGCCTGAAGGGGACCGACGACGACCTGTTCTCGGGGGAGTTCTGGACCGGCGCCAAGGCGCTGGAGCTGGGGCTGGTGGACGGGCTCGGCGACCTGCGCTCGGTCATGCGCGACCGCTTCGGCGAAAAGGTCAACCTGCGGCTGGTCCATGGCGAGCGCCGCTGGTGGCGCGGCCGCGTCCGGACGGAAGCGGCGCTGCCGCTGCTGCCGGCCGGCGTCGCCGACGACCTGGTGTCCGCCGTGATCGGCGCCGCCGAGGAGCGTGCCATGTGGTCCCGCTTCGGCCTGTAGCGCCGGCCCCCGGGCTGGGCGGCTGCCCGATAAGCCTTGCGGTCATACCGGGGCATGCCGCATAGTCGCGGCCCCGGACGAGAGTCCGGAAAATCTGGCTGGGGTGCCGGTCCGTCGATGGGCCGGCTGAGATCATACCCATCGAACCTGTTCGGATAATGCCGACGAAGGGAGCCCCCCATGACGACAGCGCGATCCATTTCCGATATTTCGACCGGCCCGCGGTCCGACCGCCCCTCGGTCGCCATCGTCGGTGCCGGCGTGGTCGGGCTGGGCATCGGCTGGCGCCTTGCCGCCGCCGGG
Organism: Skermanella mucosa; assembly: GCF_016765655.2. NCBI lineage: Bacteria > Pseudomonadati > Pseudomonadota > Alphaproteobacteria > Rhodospirillales > Azospirillaceae > Skermanella > Skermanella mucosa. The sequence continues at coordinate 582,143 of NZ_CP086106.1, read as the reverse complement.
TGCCGGGTCGAGATCTTCGACAAGGGCGAGGCGGGACGCGGCGCCAGCCATGCCGCCGCGGGCATGCTGGCGGCCGGGGTCGAGGTCGAGCCCGGCGAGGAAGGCCAGCTGCCGCTGAACCGGCACAGCCAGGACCTGTGGCCGGGCTTCGCCGAGGAGCTTCAGGCCGCCTCCGGCATCGATGTCGAGTTGCGCACCGAGGGCACCCTGGTGGTGGCCCTGAACGCCGACGACGTCGCCCGGCTGCGCTTCAATTTCGACCTCCAGAAGAGCCTGGGGCTCGGCCATGAGTGGCTGACCGGGGCGGAGGCCAAGCGCCGCGAGCCCTATCTGCACACCGGCACGGCGGCGGCGATCCTGAGCCCGCGCGACCATCAGGTGGAGAACCGCAAGGTCGCCCTGGCGCTCCGCACCGCCTTCGAGCGGGCCGGGGGGCGCCTGCACGAGAACGCTCCGGTCGAGGAAATCCTGGTCGAGGGCGGGCGCGCGGCTGGCTTGCTTGCCGCAGGCGGCCGGCCGCACCGGGCCGACGTGACCGTGCTGGCCGCGGGCGCCTGGTCGCGGGGGATTCCCGGCCTGCCCGACGATGCCCGGCCGCCGGTCCGGCCGGTCAAGGGACAGATGGCGGCCCTGCGGATGGACCCGCGCGAACCGCTGCTCCGCCATGTCGTCTGGACGCCCGGCGTCTATCTGGTGCCGCGCCGCGACGGCCGGCTGGTGATCGGCGCCACCGTGGAGGAGCGCGGATTCGACACCGACTTGACCGCCGGAGGCGTTATGTCCCTGCTCGAGGGTGCCTGGCGGGCGCTGCCGGGGGTCGAGGAACTGCCGATCGACGAGCTCTGGGTGGGCTTCCGCCCCGGCTCGCGCGACGACGCGCCCATCCTGGGGCCCTCGGCGCTGGACGGGCTGGTCCTGGCGACCGGCCACCATCGGAATGGCATCCTGCTGACCCCGGTCACCGCCGACGCCGTCTCCGACTATATCCTGACCGGGCGGATCGCCGAGGTCATCCGCCCGTTCGGCATCGACCGGTTCGTCAAGAAGGTGGCGCCAGGCCGCCCGCAGAGTGGGAAGGAACTTCCATGACCCGACATGTCCCCCCGCATATCCCCCCGCATATCCAGGTGAACGGCCAGCGCGAGCCGCTGGCGGCTCCGACGCTCGACGCCCTGCTGCGCGGGAAGGGGGTGGTTCCCGGAGCCCGCGGCGTCGCCGTCGCGTTGAACGGCGAGGTCGTCCCCGCCGGCCGCTGGGCCGACACGGCATTGGCCGAAGGCGACGACCTGGAGATCGTCCGCCCGTTCTCCGGCGGCTGACGCCGGATACTCCCATACGAAGCCCTGAAAGCACGTCCATGTCCGATTCCTTCGAGATCGCCGGCCGCAGGCTCACCTCCCGCCTGTTCATCGGCACCGCCGGCTACCCGAACCGCCAGGTCATGCTCGACTCCATCACGGCGAGCGGGGCCGAGGTGGTCACCGTGTCGATCCGCCGCATCAGCCTGGAAGGCTATGCCGAGAGCATGGTCGACCTGCTGGGATCCGATTACGTCCTGCTGCCCAACACCGCCGGCTGCTCGACCGCGCGGGAGGCGGTGCTGACCGCCCGCCTCGCCCGAGAGGCGCTGGACACGAATTGGATCAAGCTGGAGGTGATCGGCGACCGAGAGACCCTTCATCCCGACGTGGAGGAGCTCCGGCGCGCGACCGAGGAGCTGGTCGCCGACGGCTTCACCGTGCTGCCCTACTGCAACGACGACCCGGTGTCGTGCCGGAAGCTGGCCGACGCCGGGGCTGCGGCGGTGATGCCGCTGGGCTCGCCGATCGGTTCCGGCCTGGGCATCGCCAATCCCCACGCGATCGAGCTGATCTGCGCGCGCAGCTCCGTTCCGGTGATCCTGGACGCGGGGATTGGCACCGCCTCGGACGCGACCCTGGCGCTGGAGCTGGGGTGCAGCGCCGTGCTGCTGAACACCGCCGTCGCCAAGGCCCGCGACCCGCGCCGCATGGCCGCGGCGATGCGCGCCGCGGTGGAGGCGGGGCACGCCGCCCGGGAGGCGGGCCGCATCCCGAAGCGGACCTACGCCCAGGCCTCAAGTCCCCAGCTCGGCCTGATCGGCACCTGACTTGACCGGCATGGGGCGAGGGCACTAAGAGAAAGCATGTTGAAGTTCCTCACCCTCGTCCTGCTGATCGCCATCGTGTGGTTCGGCTTCAAGTTCGTGACCCGCTCCCAGGCGATCGCCAAGGCGAAGCGCGAGATGGCGGCCCGCCGCGAGGCCGGGCTGCCCCGCCCGCGCCCCCGCGACGCGCAGGAGATGGTCCGCTGCGCCTCCTGCGGCGTCTACGTGTCGGCCACCAAGGCCAGCGCCTGCGGCCGCCCGGACTGCCCTTACCGGTGAGGGGGTTCCTGTTGCTTGTCCACAGATGAACGCAGATGGACACAGATGTTTTTTCGATCCTGTCTGTGTTCGTCTGCGTTGATCCGTGGGCAATCCGGCCCTGCGCTGTTCACCCGCCCCGGGTCGCCGGCTCCGACGCATCGCCTCCTGCACTTGATTCCGCCAGATTGCCCGCGTATCGTCCACGCACTGCAACATAATCATAAAGTGTGAGCGAACATGGCGCCTGCAAGCGCGGCGACACGGCCCCTCAGCTTCCAGGGGCTGATCCTGAAGCTCCAGAATTTCTGGGCGGAACAGGGCTGCGTCATCCTCCAGCCCTATGACATGGAAGTCGGCGCCGGCACGTTCCACCCGGCGACGACCCTGCGGGCGCTGGGGCCGCAGGCGTGGCGCGCGGCCTATGTCCAGCCGTCGCGCCGGCCCAAGGACGGGCGCTACGGCGAAAATCCGAACCGCTTGCAGCATTATTACCAGTTCCAGGTGATCCTGAAGCCATCGCCGGCCGATGCGCAGGACCTGTACCTGAAGAGCCTCTACGCCCTGGGGATCGACCCCGCTCTGCACGACATCCGCTTCGTCGAGGACGACTGGGAAAGCCCGACCCTGGGCGCCTGGGGACTGGGCTGGGAGGTCTGGTGCGACGGCATGGAGGTCACCCAGTTCACCTATTTCCAGCAGGTCGGCGGCATCGAGTGCGATCCCGTCGCGGTCGAGCTGACCTATGGCCTGGAACGGCTCGCCATGTATGTGCAGGGCGTCGAGAACGTCTACGACCTGGACTTCAACGGCGCCGGCGTCCGCTACGGCGACGTCTTCAAGCGGTCCGAGGTGGAGTTTTCCACCTTCAACTTCGAATATGCCGACACCGACCGGCTGCTCCGGCATTTCAAGGACGCCGAGGCGGAATGCCGGATGCTCCTGGACGCCAAGCTGGCCCTGCCCGCCTATGACCAGTGCATCAAGGCGAGCCACCTGTTCAACCTACTGGATGCGCGCGGCGTGATCAGCGTGGTCGAGCGGGCCGCTTATATCGGCCGCGTCCGAACGCTCGCCAAGGGCTGCTGCGAGGCCTGGTTGGCGGGATTGCCGGCATCGGCCCCGGCACTGGCCCCGGCCCCGTCCGCCGCCGGCCCGACTTCCTGACAGACCGCCGGAAACCATGCCCCAGCTTCTGATCGAACTGTTCTCCGAGGATATTCCGGCCCGCATGCAAGCCCGCGCGGCCGAGGATCTCCAGCGTCTCGTCACCGCCAAGCTGGAGGCCGCCGGCCTGACGGCCGCCGCGAGCGAGGCCCACTCCACACCGCGCCGGCTGGCGCTGGTGGTGGAAGGATTGGCCGGGCGCACCGCCGACGTGCGGGAGGAGCGCAAGGGACCGCGCGTCGGCTCGCCGGAGCAGGCGGTCGCCGGGTTCCTGCGCGGGGCCGGCCTGTCCAGCCTGGACCAGTGCGAGCAGCGCGACACCGGTAAGGGGTCGTTCTGGTTCGCCGTGGTGGAGAAGCCCGGCCGCGCCACCGCCGAGGTGCTGCCCGGCCTGATCGCCGAGACGATCCGCGAGCTGCCCTGGCCCAAGAGCATGCGCTGGGCGACCGGCGGCTTCCGCTGGGTCCGTCCGCTGCACCATGTCCTGGCGGTGTTCGACGGCAAGCCGGTCGAGGGGTCGTTCGATCTGGGCGGCGGGCTGGGAACGTTGACGTTCGTCGACACCACCCGGGGGCACCGCTTCCTCTCGCCCGACGCCGTGGTCGAGGCCGGCAGCTTCGAGCGGTACCGCGAGGGCCTGCGGTCCGCCCACGTGATCCTGTCCAGGGACGAGCGCCGGGCGAAGATCGCGTCCGACGCGGCGGAGGTCGCGGGCGCCCACGGCCTCGTGGTGGCGCCGGACGAGGGATTGCTCGACGAGGTCACGGGGCTGGTCGAATGGCCGGTCGTGCTGAGCGGCGCCATCGACCAGCAGTTCATGGACGTCCCGCCGGAGGTTCTGACGACCTCCATGCGGACCCACCAGAAATATTTCGCCACGACCGACGCGACCGGCGCGCTGGCGCCGCACTTCGTGGTGGTCGCCAACATGGTCACGTCCGACGGCGGGGCCGCCGTGATCGCCGGCAACGAGCGCGTGCTGCGCGCCCGGCTGTCCGACGCCAAGTTCTTCTGGGAGCAGGACCGCAAGGTCAGGCTGGAGGAGCGGGTTCCGGCCCTCGAGTCCGTCATCTTCCACGCCCGGCTCGGCACCGTCGCGGAGAAGGTCAGCCGGCTGGAGACCCTGGCCGCCGAGCTGGCCGCCTTCGTGCCGGGCTGCGACCCCGACCGGGCGCGGCTGGCCGCCCGGCTCGCCAAGGCCGACCTGGTGTCCGGCATGGTCGGGGAGTTCCCGGAGCTCCAGGGCGTCATGGGCCGCTACTACGCGCTGGGCGAGGGGCTGGCCCCCGAAGTCGCCGACGCCGTGGCCGAGCACTACAAGCCGCTGGGGCCCAACGACCGCTGCCCGACCGCGCCGGTCAGCGTCGCGGTGGCGCTGGCCGACAAGCTGGACACCCTGGTCGGGTTCTTCGCGATCGACGAGCGGCCGACCGGCTCCAAGGACCCCTACGCGCTGCGCCGCGCCGCCCTCGGCCTGATCCGCCTGATCGTGGACAACGGCCTGCGGCTGGAACTGGGCCGCGTGTTCGGGATCGCCCACGGGCTGTACCGGGCCGAGAAGCTGGTGCCGGCCGCCCAGGTCGGGCCGCAGCTACTGGACTTCTTCGCCGACCGGCTGAAGGTCGTGCTGCGCGACCGGGGCGTTCGCCACGACCTTGTGGACGCCGTGTTCGCGCTCGGCGGGGAGGACGACCTGGTCCGCCTGCTGGGGCGGGTCCAGGCGCTCCAGGGCTTCCTGGGCACGGACGACGGCGCCAACCTGCTGACCGCCTACCGGCGGGCCACCAACATCGTCCGGATCGAGGAGAAGAAGGACGGGACCGCCCACGGCGGCGCGCCCGAGGCGGGCCTGCTGGAGCAGCCGGAGGAGAAGGCGCTGTTCCAGGCGCTGGCCGAGGCCGAGCGCGCCGCGGTGCCCCTGCTCGCCACGGAGGACTTCGCCGGCTGCATGGGCGCGCTGGCGGCGCTCCGCGCGCCGGTGGACGCCTTCTTCGACAAGGTGACGGTCAATGCCGACCAGCCCCCCCTCCGAGTAAACCGTCTGCGTCTCCTGAGCCAGATTCCCGCGACCTTGAATCGGATCGCGGATTTCTCCAGGATAGAGGGCTGAGGCGTGACGGTTCGCATATGATCATATGCAAAGCCATGATCCGCCCAACAACTCGCGGAATAGTCCTGGAGCATTTTGCCGGGGTAGTTGTTAACCACGGTCAATCCAGTATTTGAGTCCATCACAGGAGTTACCGGGGAGCACCATGGGTAATCAGGTCACAACCCGCTGGGTCTACAGCTTCGGCGACGGCAAGGCCGAAGGCCGGGCGGATATGAAGAACCTGCTCGGCGGCAAGGGCGCGAACCTTGCGGAGATGAGCAATCTGGGCCTGCCCGTGCCGCCCGGCTTCACCATCACGACCGAGCTGTGCACCTACTATTACAAGAACGACCGGACCTACCCGTCCGACCTGAAGGATCAGGTCGCGGAGGCGCTGGCCACGGTCGAGCGCAGCATCGGCGCCGGCTTCGGTGACCCCGAAAACCCGCTGCTGGTCTCCGTGCGCTCCGGCGCCCGCGCCTCCATGCCGGGCATGATGGACACCGTGCTGAACCTGGGCCTGACCGACGTGACGGTCGAAGGACTGGTCAAGCGCAGCGGCGACGCGCGTTTCGCCTATGACAGCTACCGCCGCTTCATCCAGATGTACGGCAACGTCGTCCTGGGCGTCGAGCACCACCACTTCGAGGACATTCTCGAGAACGTCAAGCGCGACCGCGACATCACCCTCGACACCGAGCTGGTCGCCGCCGACTGGCAGGCGGTGATCGACGGCTACAAGCAGGTCGTCCAGCACGAGCTGGGCCGTCCCTTCCCGCAGGACGTCCACGAGCAGCTGTGGGGCGCGGTCGGCGCGGTGTTCGGCTCCTGGATGAACCAGCGCGCCATCACCTACCGCCGCCTGCACGACATCCCGGCCGAATGGGGCACCGCGGTCAATATCCAGGCCATGGTGTTCGGCAACATGGGCGACGACTGCGCCACCGGCGTGGCCTTCACCCGCAACCCCTCCACCGGCGAGAACGCGTTCTACGGCGAGTACCTGGTCAATGCCCAGGGCGAGGACGTGGTCGCCGGCATCCGCACCCCGCAGCACCTGACCATCGCCGGCAAGCAGGCCAACAAGTCCGACCTGCCGTCCATGGAAGAGGTCATGCCGGAGGTGTTCCAGCAGCTCGACGCGGTGCGCCTGAGGCTGGAAGGCCACTACCGGGACATGCAGGACATCGAGTTCACGGTGCAGCAGAACAAGCTGTACATGCTGCAGACCCGGACCGGCAAGCGCACCGCCGCCGCCGCCCTGAAGATCGCGGTGGACCTGGCGAACGAGGGCGTGATCGACCATGCCGAGGCGATCAACCGGATCGACCCGGCGTCGCTCGACCAGCTCCTGCACCCGACCCTCGACCCCAAGGCGCACCGCACCGTGATCGCGCGCGGCCTGCCGGCCTCCCCCGGCGCCGCGTCGGGCAAGCTGGTGTTCAGCGCCGACGAGGCCGAGGCCCAGGCCCAGCTCGGCGAGTCGGTGATCCTGTGCCGGATCGAGACCAGCCCCGAGGACATCCACGGCATGCACGCCGCCCGCGGCATCCTGACCACCCGCGGCGGCATGACCAGCCACGCGGCCGTGGTCGCCCGCGGCATGGGCCGGGCCTGCGTGGCCGGCGCCGGCGACCTGCGGGTCGACTACAAGGCGCAGACCGTCAACGTCCGCGGCGTCACCATCAAGGCCGGCGACACCGTCACCATCGACGGCTCCACTGGCGAGGTCATGCTGGGCGCCGTCCCGACGATCCAGCCGGAGCTGTCGGGCGACTTCGCCACCCTGATGGGCTGGGCCGACGAGATCCGCCGCATGAAGGTCCGGACCAACGCGGAGACCCCGCTGGACGCCCGCACCGCCCGCAAGTTCGGCGCCGAGGGCATCGGCCTGTCGCGCACCGAGCACATGTTCTTCGACGCCGACCGCATCATCGCGGTGCGCGAGATGATCCTGGCCGAGACCGAGCAGGGCCGCCGCGCGGCGCTGGCCAAGATCGCCCCGATGCAGCGCCAGGACTTCGTCGAGCTGTTCACCATCATGAAGGGCCTGCCGGTCACGATCCGCCTGCTCGATCCGCCGCTGCACGAGTTCCTGCCGAACTCCGACGCGGAGATGGAGGAGGTCGCCAAGGCGGCGGGCACCGACATCCTGAAGGTGCGCCACCGCGCGTCGCAGCTCCATGAATCGAACCCGATGCTCGGCCACCGCGGCTGCCGTCTCGGCATCTCCTACCCGGAGATCTACGAGATGCAGGCCCGCTCGATCTTCGAGGCGGCGGTCCAGGTCTTCAAGGAGTCCGGCGAGACCGTGATCCCCGAGATCATGATCCCGCTGATCGGCACCCGGAAGGAGTTCGACATCCTGAAGGCCGTGATCGACAAGGTCGCCAATGAGGTGATCAGCAGCAGCGGCCGGCAGATCGAATACCTGGTCGGCACCATGATCGAGCTGCCGCGGGCCTGCCTGCGCGCCGGCGAGATCGCGGAGACGGCCGAGTTCTTCAGCTTCGGCACCAACGACCTGACCCAGACCACCTTCGGCATCAGCCGCGACGACGCCGGCAGCTTCCTGCCGGACTACCAGCGCGGCGGCATCCTGGAGCACGACCCGTTCGTGACCATCGATGTCGAGGGCGTCGGCGAGATGGTGAAGATCGCGGCCGAGCGCGGCCGGGCCACCCGGCCCGACATCAAGCTCGGCATCTGCGGCGAGCATGGCGGTGACCCGGCCTCGGTCCATTTCTGCGAGACCGTCGGCCTCGACTACGTCTCGTGCTCGCCCTACCGCGTTCCGATCGCCCGGCTGGCGGCGGCGCAGGCGGCGCTGTCGACCGTACGGACGAACCGGGACTGACCGGCATGCTGGCCAAGCTCCGCGACGCGCTCGCGCGCGGAGAGAAGGCGGCCCTGGCGGCGGCGCTGGCCGGGATCGAGCGCGATCCCGACGGCGCCGCCACCGCGGACCTGCTGGATTCCGCCTACAGGGACCCGGTCGCCCAGGTGATCGGGCTGACCGGCCCGCCCGGCGTCGGCAAATCGACGCTGACCGGCGCGCTGATCACCGAATACCGCCGGCTGGGCAAGACGGTCGGCTGCATCGCGGTGGATCCGTCGTCCAGGCGCAGCGGCGGCGCCCTGCTGGGCGACCGCACCCGCCTGGGCACCGACCCGGAGGATGCCGGCTGCTTCGTCCGCTCCATGGCGGCGCGCGACCGGCTGGGCGGGCTGGCGGGGCTGACGGTCGCCGCCATGGTGCTGATGCGGGCCGTCTATGACATCGTGCTGATCGAGACGGTGGGCGTCGGCCAGTCGGAAACCGACATCGCCGGCACGGCCGACACGGTGGTGTTCTGCGTCCAGCCCGGCTCGGGCGACAGCCTGCAATTCATGAAGGCCGGCATCGTCGAGATCCCGGACATCGTCGTGGTGACCAAGGCCGACATGGGTGCCGCGGCGGAACGGGCCCGCGCCGACGTGCGCGGCGCGCTCAGCCTCGCCGAGGAGGCGCGCGGCGGCTGGAGCGTCCCGGTGCTGGCCCTGTCGGTGCAGCAGCGCCAGGGCATCGGCGAGCTGATTTCCACGCTGGGCGACCATGCCGCCTGGCTGGCTTCCACGGGCCGCCTGGAAAGCCAGCGCCACGCCCAGGCGCGGACCTGGCTGGCAGAGGCGGTCCGCGAACGGTTCGGCCGCGAGGGCATCCGCCGCGCCGGCCCGCTGGACCTGGGGCCGGACGGCGCCCCCTTCGGGGAGCTTCGCGCCGTCGCCCGGCGGTTGCTATGACCTTGAACTGAGAGACCCCGGGAACTGAGAGACCCCCGGAGCGCCGCTCCGAGGGTCCTCCCAGGTCACGCAAGGTTGTCGGTCCCCCGCGCGTCCCCGGTTCTGCTTACGCTGAAATCTATTGCGAGCTGCCGCCGCCTGTCGTGGCGCCGGTTCCGCCGGCCCCGCCCGTCATGCCGCCGGTCCCCATGTTGCCCGATTCGCCGGAGGCGCCCGGCGTCGTGCCGGTGCTGCCGCTCATGCCGCCGCTGCCGCTGCGGTTCAGGGTGGTCATGGTGTCGCTGTATTCGAATTCCGGCATCGCCTCGACATCGGCCTGGGTCATGTTCGAGAGCGTCAGGCTTTCCGGTTCGTCGTCGTCTTCGGTCTGGACCTGCACCTGGGAGAAATCGACCGAGATCCGCTTCTCGCCGATGCCGAGGAAGCCGCCGCTGGCGATCACCAGCTGCCTGGGCTCGCCCGACGTGGGATCGATGATCACGTCCTCGACGGAGCCGATCTCCTCCCCGTCGCTTCCCACGACGTCCTCGCCGATCATCTCCTCGACGCTGACCGCGCCGGTGGCGGGCATGCCGTCCACGGCGGCGGGCGGAACCGCGGGGGTGCCGGACGGGTCGGTGGTCGAAGTGCCCTGCGCGAAGGCGGCGCCCGTCATGAGGGCGATGGCCGAAGCGGCGCCGATCAGTTCCCTACGCATGGAAGAACTCCTCTGGTCTGTTGAACAGTCCGTTTCTTCACCCCTTTCAACATGCCCCGCGGGTAACAATTCCACAGTCGCTACGAAATTCCGTTGCGGCGCCTCAGTAGGCCGCCCAGTCCGGCCGGTGCGGGACGATGCGGGTTTCCCCGGCCAGCAGGGGCAGCCCCTCCGCCCGGGCGCGCTCGACCTCCTCCAGCCGGAGCAGGGCCAGGGCCCGGTCGCCGGCGCCGGTCCGCATCTCCCCCGCCTCCTTGTCGCCCAGCATGACGAGGGCGCCGGGCTCCGGCAGGGGGCCTTCGACGGCGACCGGCATCAGGCGCTTGCGGACCAGCCCGCGGTACCGGGTCCGGGCGGTCAGCTCCTGCCCCATGTAGCAGCCCTTCTGCCAGGAGATCGCGTTCAGCTCGTCCAGGCCGTTCTCCAGCAGGATCGCCTTTTCCACGAGCATGTCGCGGCTGCCGTCGGGAACGCCCGATTCCAGGCGGAGCCGCTCGTAGGCCTCCGGCCCGGCCGGCCGGAAACCCCTGGCCTCCAACACTTCGGCCTCGGTCCCCCGCGGCAGGATGGCGCGGGCGCCGAGTGCGGCCAGGCGCGGGTCGGCGAAGACGACGCCGTCGCCCAGCGCCGCCGCGGCGCCCGGCCCGGCCGGCAGGCCGAGGGCTTCCAGGGCGCCGTCGCCGAACAGGGCGGTGACCGAGAAGCGGGCGCTCTCGTCCTCCAGTGCGACCTTGGAGCGCAGCTTGTACATCCTGAGCCGCCGCTGGAGGTCGGCCAGCCGCTCCGCCTCGCAGTCCAGCAGCAGCCTGTCGCCGAGGGCGGCGATGAAGAAGTCGTGCAGGAACTTGCCCTGCGGCGTCAGCAGGGCGGAATAGACGGCGCGCGCGGGGCCGACGGGAGTGACGTCGTTGGTCACCAGTCCCTGGAGGAAGGCGGTGCGGTCGGCATCGCCGATCGCCAGGATGCCGCGCGGGGCCAGGGTGACGTAGGAAGGATTCATGGCTCGGCTCCACCGGCGGTCGAGGGAAGGGGCTATCGCGATCCGAAATCATCACGTATTGACGTGCGGCGCCTTTGGCAAGGTGGCCTCTTGGCGCGGCACGGGGACTTCGGGGGCATGTCTTGCGCATTCTGTTCATCGGCAACAGCCGCATCGGCGACTTCATCCTGTCCAGCGGCCTGCTGGCGCACCTGACCGAGCGCCACCCCGAGTCCAGGATCACCGTCGTATGCGGGCGGATCGTGGCGCCGCTGCTCGCCGAGGCGCCCTGCATCGAGCGCGTCATCGTGATGGAGAAGCGCAAGCACCACCGCCACTGGCTGGACCTGTGGCTGGCCACGGTCGGCACCCGCTGGGACCTGGTGGTCGATCTGCGGAACTCGGCCGTGTCGCGGGTGCTGGCGGCGCGCGAGGTTCGCCGGGTCGGCCGGGCGAAGGGCATGCGGCTGCACCGGGTCGAGGAGATCGGCCGCGTGCTGGACCTGGACCCGCCGCCCGATCCCCGGCTGTGGATCGGAGCCGCCGACCATGCTGCGGCGGCCGGGCTGGTGCCCGATGGCCCGCCGGTGCTGGCGCTGGGGCCGGGCTCGACCCACGAGCACAAGCGCTGGCCGTCGGAGCGGTTCGCGGAACTGGCGCGGCGCCTGACCGGCCCTGACGGCATCCTGCCCGGCGGCAGGGTCGCGGTGATCGGCTCCCCCGCGGAGCGCGCCCAGGCGGAGCCGGTGCTGGCCGCGGTCGAGCCGGACCGCCGGATCGACCTGATGAGCAACACGCCGCTGCTGGTCGCGGCGGCCTGCCTGCAGCGCTGCGCGCTGTATGTCGGCAACGACGGCGGCCAGATGCACCTGTCGGCGGCGGCCGGCGTGCCGACCGTGGGGCTGTTCGGCCCGACCCCGGCCTTCCATTACCGCCCGTGGGGCAAGCACGCGGCCCATGCCCAGGCGCCCGAGCCGTTCGAGGCCCTGGCGGCGAAGATCCCGGAGGCGATGCGCGACGGCGTGTCGCTGATGGGCGGGCTGACGGTCGACGCCGTCGAGGCGGCGGTGCGCCGGCTGTGGGACACGGTCCGTGCCTGAGTGGCGGGCGGGCTCCGGCTGTGCTAGGAAGCGGTCGGAACGATAGTGGCAACCTCCCAGGAATGACGCGATGGCTATCCTGATTGAAGTGGCTCCCGGCGAGCTGATCGACAAGCTGACGATCCTGGAGATCAAGAAGGCCAACATCGGCGACCCCGCCAAGCTGCGCAACGTCGAGCACGAGTACGACGTGCTGTCGCGCGTGCTGGCGGAGCAGGTCCCGCCGAGCGGCGACCTGACGGCGCTGACCGCCGAGCTGAAGGCGATCAACGAGAGCCTGTGGAAAATCGAGGACGACATCCGCGACCTGGAGCGGGCGCGCGACTTCGGCCCGGCCTTCATCGAGCTGGCCCGCGCCGTCTATCACACCAACGACCGGCGGGCGGCGGTCAAGCGCCGGATCAACGAGCTGCTGGACAGCCCGATCCTGGAAGAGAAATCCTACGCCGCCTACTGACCGGCCGGGTGGAACCAGGACTTGGCCACGACCATGAACCGGCGACCGGACCAGCCGCCCCCCGACAGCGTCGCCGTCTTCAGCTATGAGGAGATCATCGGCGACGGGCTGTACAAGCTGCCCTTCGTGCGGATGGTGCGGGCGGCCTATCCCTCGGCGCGGATCACCTGGATCACGACGCGCAAGACCGTCTATGCCGGCCGGCTCCAGCCGCTGATGGACGGGCTGATCGACGAGTTCCGCCAGGACAGCGGGATCGGCGTCCATGTCTCCGGCCTGCTGAAGCCCCTGCCCTTCCGCGAGCGGTTCGGCGTGATCATCGATACCCAGACGACGCTTTGGCGCACCCTGACGATCCGGCGGATGCCGCACGACCTGTTCGTGTCCGGCGCCCTGGGCTTCCGGCTGTCCGACGCCAAGCCGCCGCCCAGCCAGATCCGCCCGCCGCACATGGTGGACCGGCTGGCCGACCTGCTGAGGCTGGCCGCCGGCTCGGTGCCGAAGGTGGAGGCCGGCCTGCGCCTGCCCGAGCCGCTGGTCGCGAAGGCCGAGGCGGCGCTGCCGCCGGGCCGCCGTTATGTCGGCCTGGCGCCCGGCGCCGGGAAGCGGTTCAAATGCTGGCCGCTGGACCGCTTCGTCGCGGTGGCCCGGGCGCAGGTCGAACGGGACCGGGTGCCCGTCTTCATCCTGGGACCCGACGAGCTGGAGTGGATGCCGCACCTGAAGGAAGCGGTCCCGGCGGCGCTGTTCCCCGAGCAGGACCGGGAGGTCTGGGGCGACGAGTTCACGCCGCTGCGGACCATCGCGCTGGCCCGCCGCTTCGCCGCGGCGGTGGCCAACGACAGCGGGGTCAGCCATATGTTCGGCGCCGCGGATATCCCACTGGTTACCCTGTTCGGGCCGACCCCGGCGGCGAAGTTCCAGCCAAGGGTAACCTCCGGCGGAGCGATGACGGCGCAGGAGTTCGGAGGGCGCGACATGGCCGCCATTCCGGCGCAAGCCGTTATCGAAAGGCTGGACCGTCTTGCGATACACCCGATCGATCAGGCTCCTTATTCCAAAAACTCCTGAAATCCTCCTGCGTATGCTGCATTGTGTCAAACAGACACGGTGTCAAACGGACACGGACGAGCTGAGATCATGCCTCCCATCAACAGTGCCCCGACCATCCATCCCGTACTTCTTTCCGGCGGCTCCGGATCGCGCCTCTGGCCGATCTCACGGGAAAGCTATCCGAAGCAGCTGCTGCCGCTGGTCGGCGAGCGGACCATGCTCCAGGACACCGTGGGCCGCGTCGCGGGCGAGGGTTTCGCGCCGCCGCTGGTGATCTGCAACGACGAGCACCGGTTCGTGATCGCGGAGCAGCTCCGCCAGATCGCCGTCACGCCGGCGGCCATCGCGCTGGAGCCGGTCGGCCGCAACACCGCTCCCGCGGCGGCCGTGGCAGCGCTGATGATCGCTGAGCAGGACCCCGACGGGCTGCTGCTGCTGCTGCCGGCCGACCACGTGATCCGCGACACCGGGGCGTTCCACGCCGCCGTGGCCGCCGCCGCAGGTGCCGCCGCCGCCGGCAACCTGGTGACCTTCGGCATCACGCCGACCGCGCCGGAGACCGGCTATGGCTATATCCGCCAGGGCGCCGAGCTGACCGGCCACGGGGGCGTGTTCCAGGTCGACGCCTTCGTCGAGAAGCCGGGCATCGGCAAGGCGGCCGACATGCTGGCGGCCGGCGGCCATTTCTGGAACGGCGGCATGTTCCTGTTCTCCGCGGCCAAGCTGCTGGCCGAGATGGAGAGGTTCGAACCCGCCATCGTCGCCGCCTGCCGCGAGGCGATCGCCAAGGGCTCCCGCGACCTGGACTTCTTCCGCCTGGACCCGGAAGCCTTCGGCAAGGCCCCCAGCATCTCCATCGACTATGCCGTGATGGAGCGGACCGACGCCGCCGTGGTGGTGCCCGCCACGATCGGCTGGACCGACGTGGGCGCCTGGTCGGCGCTGTGGGACATCGGCGCCAAGGACGGGAACGGCAACGTGTTCGTCGGCGACGTGATGACCGAGGACGCTCACAACTGCTATGTCCGCTCCGAGGGCGTGCTGACCGCCGTGGTCGGGCTTGACGACGTGGTGGTGGTCGCGACCGACGACGCCATCCTGGTCGCCAGCCGCGACAAGGTGCAGGACATCAAGAAGGTGGTCGAGCGGCTGAAGAAGGAAGGAAGGCCGGAGGCGAAGATCCACAGCCGGGTCCATCGCCCCTGGGGCTTCTACCAGTGCCTGCACGAGGGCGAGCGCTTCCAGGTCAAGCGCCTGACGGTCAAGCCCGGCGCCACGCTGTCGTTGCAGAAGCATTATCACCGGGCGGAGCACTGGGTCGTGGTCAACGGCACGGCGCTGGTCACCCGCGATGCCGACCAGGTGCTGCTGCGCGAGAACGAGTCGATCTACATCCCGCTGGGCGCCGTCCACCGGCTGGAGAATCCGGGCAAGGTGACGCTGAACCTGATCGAGGTCCAGTCGGGATCCTACCTGGGCGAGGACGACATCGTCCGCCTGACCGACACCTACGGCCGGGCCTGACCGGAAACGGGCGGAGGGGCGGCGTCCCGCCGCCCACGGTGCGCGGGACGACGATTGCCAGCTCAATCAAAAGATGCTTTTTTGGTAGAGCGTTCCTCTTTTTTTATCGTCATGACCGGGCTTGACCCGGTCATCGCTTGCAGACTCCATCAGCGCCGCGGTGCAAGGAGATGCCCGGATCAAGTCCGGGCATGACGAAAAGGGGGGCATCTCTGCCCATGACAAGCCTTTTGAGCGTCGAGCAAGTACTGTGCCGGACAGCCGTGGCGTCCCGCCGCCCGTGGTGCGCGGGACGCGCACCCTCCGGCTTCGCTACTTGTGGATCGGATCGACCCAGGCGACGGTTTCGGGCTGTTCCACCATGGGAATGTCCAGGTTGACGACGACGGCGTCCTGGTCGCTGCGGACCAGGACGCATTCCAGCGGTTCGTCGGCGCTGGCGTTGATCTCCTGATGGGGGACGAAGGGCGGGACATAGATGAAGTCGCCCGGCCCGGCCTCCGCCGTGTATTCCAGCGCCTCGCCCCAGCGCATGCGGGCGCGTCCGCGCACCACGTAGATGACGCTCTCCAGCTCGCCATGATGGTGGGCGCCGGTCTTGGCGTCGGGATGGATCGTGACCGTCCCGGCCCACAGCTTCTGCGCCCCGACGCGGGCGTGGTTGATGGCGGCCGCCCGGTTCATGCCGGGGGTCTGCGGGGTGTTGGTATCGAGTTGGTCGCCGCGCACGACGCGGACGCCGTGCTCCCGCCAGTCGGCCCCGTGCCGGTCGGCCCCGTGCTGATCGCCCCCGTTCTGCTCGGTCATGGCTGGGTTCCCTCCCCTTCTCCGGTTCCGGTCAGGCCGCGTAGACGTCGCGGTAGAGGCTGACGATCTCCTCCGCGGTCGGCACGCGCGGATTGTTGGCCGGCGAGCCGGAGCCCAGCGCCTGCTCCGCCATCAGCGGCAGGATCGACATGAAGCGGCTCTCGTCGATGCCGTAGGCCTGCGGTGTCGGCACCTTGAGATCGGCATTGAGGGAGACGAGGGCGCCCAGCAGCGCGATCCCCGCCTGCTCGTCGTCGGTGTCGGGCGCGCAGGCCCCCATGGCGCGGGCGCAGTCGGCGTAGCGGGCCGTCGCCGTGGGGAGGGAGAAGGCGGTGACCGCCGGCAGCAGCATGGCGTTGGACAGGCCGTGCGGCACGTGGAAATGGGCGCCGATCGGTCGGCTCATGCCGTGGACCAGGGCGACCGAGGCGTTGCTGAAGGCGATGCCGGCCTGGTTGGCCGCCAGCATCATCCCTTCGCGGGCCTCGCGGTTGTCCGGCTCGAAGCAGGCGGTGCGCAGGTGCTTCGCGACGCGCGCCATGGCGGCCAGGGCCATGCTGTCGGAGAACGGGTTTGCCTTTCGGCTGACATAGGCCTCGATCGCGTGGGTCAGCGTGTCGATGCCGGTGTCGGCGGTCAGGCGGAAGGGGCAGGTCAGCGTCAGCTCGTAATCGACGATGGCGCCCTGGGGAATCACGCCGTTGCCGGCGATCAGCATCTTCTCGTCGGTCTCGGTATCGGTGATGACGGTGAACTTGGTCACCTCCGACCCGGTCCCGGCGGTGGTCGGGATGGCGAGCAGCGGCACGCCCTCGTTGGGGATCGGATTGGGCACCTTGTAGTCGCGCATGCGGCCGGGATTGGCGGCCAGGACGCCCATGGCCTTGGCGGTATCGATCGGCGAGCCGCCGCCGAGCGCGATCATCCCGTCGAACCCGCCGCCGGAGAGCATGCGGGCGCCGGCATCGACCACGTCGGTGGTGGGATCGGGCACGGTGTCGGCGAACACCTCGAACGGGATGCCGGCCGCCTTCAGCGGATCGGTCAGCCGGGCGATGGCCCCGCTGTCGCGCATGAAGGGGTCGGTCACGATCAGCGGGCGCCGGATGCCCAGCCGGCCCAGCATATCGGCGACCTGGCCGATGGAGCCGCCGCCGATCAGCATCAGCTTGGGCATGGCGATGGTGGCGATCATGTCGTGCGTTCCTCCCGCGACTTTTTGTCCTGTCTGGGGGTAGTTGTACGACGGGGGTCCGGGCGGGGCAACCGGCAGTCGGTGGGTCGGCTGGGCGTGGGGTGGCGAGGCGGGAGGAGTTGAGGGCGGCGGAGGCGGGGGTCTAGATGTGGGGTGATGTGTGGGCCGAGCATGGTGAGGGGGTCAACTGCGGAGTAACATTGGGAAATCAACGACTTCCGGCTGTTGATCCTTATAGACCGGCTGAAGCCCCAGCACAGATGACTGCTTCTGACCCATAGCCGACACGCGACTCGAGGAGTGAACGTGTCCGCAAAACCTCCGTTTAGCGGACAGGGCTGTCAAATCTTCGGCTCTGCCCCAATCCGGACCATCGCTCACGACTGCTTTGCGCCAGGAGCAGACATTGGAGCCGCGGCGGAAAAGCCAACTACAGCCTCATCCACGGCAAGCAGGTGTGCGTTGTCGTGACGGGCCGGGGCAAGTGGTACGGAAGGACGGTGGGATCGTCTATCTCGAGGACAGGGATATCACGCCGAAATGTTCCGGGGCGGCTGCGATTGGGGCGCAGGCAAGCCCTACAAGGTCCTGATGGCGCAGGCCCGCCGGGAGAAGGCCGGGCTATAGGCGGACTAGAGCTGTGGCCGATCAGGCTGATCCGCCCGGGGCAGCCGGACCGATGCGTTGGGTCACAGCACAATCTACGATTGACGACCCACATCACCTCCGCCCTGCATGGAACCGTAGATTGGGCCGTGGCCCAACGCATTGCGAAGATTGGACGGAAACGGTTCAACCTGATCGGGTACCGCTCTAGTGGCGAGCTGGCTGGACTCGGTCCCGAGGCTGCTGTCCCTTACCCCGTCCGGCGATTTCGCACCCACGCCGTAGAATTATAGGTCCAGGCCCTGCTGAGGCGGCTTCGCTCGCACGGACGAACTGGTTCAATTCAGGCTGAAGTGGCAAACAGACCAGCACGGCCAGCGGACCGCTCTCCTGTGAAGATTTCCAGTTTCGCCAATTTCTCGATCCCTTTAGGCATGTCGATATTCTCTACAACAACGAACTGTCCTTTGTCCGCACTCCTTGCCAAATGCTCAAAGAAAAAATCCTTGAGAGACGTATTCTTCAGTTCCTGCTCATCCTTGCTCAGCTCTCCTTCTTTGGACTTAAGGGGATCGCGATATGTCAGAAGAGGCGTGTCCAGGACCAAAAAGCCCGGATGCGGAAGTCCACGTTCCCGACAAAACAGCAGAAGGGCCACCTTGAAGGCGGCATGCGTGATCGCTCGTACACCCTTGCCATTGTCCCGGCGGTTCTTCCCGTCGATACGGAGATCGAACGTCCCCTCTTCGAACGAGACCCGACGCTGACCAGGGAATTGCCATTCGGTGAGGACCGCGCTCACCATCTGTGCAAATTCATCCGCTACAGTGCCCGGCACACCGAGTTGCGGTTTCCCTCTTTTGGATGCTGGCTTAGCAGACGCCAGTTCCTCCCGCTGAGTGAGAAGCGACTGCTTCCGCTGGAGAAGGGAAAGCCCCTTTTTTACGTGATCGCGAGTAAGCAGAAGCTCATCAACGCGCGCTTTGGCAGCGTCAGCCGCAGGGAGCACGTCGCTCAAATACTGCTCGAGTGCTTTCAGCGCCGCATAGAGCTGACCGATCTTCTCCTCTAACGTCTTCCCTTCCTCCTGAAGATCTTCGAGCATTTTATCGAGCTCTAAGCTCTGCCGTTTGATCTTCTCGATCTCGGCGTTGGCTGCAACGCGCGTCTTATCCACCTCGATCAGTCGATGAACATGCTTCTGGCTTTCGGGCGGCGCACCGCACAATGGACAGTTTTCCTCATTGCCGAGGCCCAAGAGGAAGCCCGCTTCTTCGATGGCCTCCAGGCGCTGTATGTCCGAATCATAGACCTGACGAAGCTGGTTGAAGCGGCCGATATTGATCTCGACCTCCGCGCGCCGCTCTTCGACCTTCCTGATATTCGCGGCCATCCGCTTTTTCTCGACGAGCTTGGAGGCAATCGAGACCTGCGCATTGTCGAGTTCGCGCTGCGCCTCCGTCCAGGTCGCTCCAAGCCGATCCCACTGCGCGGGCAGTTCATCAGCCTGCGGATAGTCCGCCGATAGCTCCTCGTTGATTCCTTCTATCATCTGATCAAGCAGCTCGATCTTCCCGTTTATCACCACTCTGTATGTCTTGCGATCAACAATGGGAACGATCGCGCTGTCATCGATACCGGTAAGAAGCAACTTGAAAATAGACTTCTCTGCCGTACTCGTCTGATATTGCCCAGACAACGCCGGAGATGTTTCGCTTTGTATGGCCGTTTCATCAACAATGCAGAAGCGAGCCAGATCCCGGAAGCTCAGGGTGCGCTTGTTTCCATTGGCGTCTTTGGAAATCTGGAAGTTACCAATGCCCAGCTCTTCTAGAAGGAACTGCGAGAGATTGTCCGTGTTGCTGCGCTCGTGGCGAGCCGACAGCGTCCGGACGTTCGCCCCGTGCGCTACCTCGCCCGGGCGAACGTCACCGGGGTAAAATTCAAAGGCGCCAGCAGCAAGCGCCCTCACCAGGGTCACGCCCCCTGAGTCGGGAAGGCCCAGCCCAAGCCACGCTCGGTTGTATGCTCTTCTCTCCGTGATGTCCGGAAGGGGCTGCGAGCTCCCCAGCATGAAGTTGATGCCCTTGACGGCGAATGACTTTCCGGTATTGGACGCGCCGAAAAGGACCGTTAGGCCAGGATCAAAAGATACGGCCGCCGTCTCTGCCGCCTTCCCGGTGAACGTTAGGTGCTTGAGCGTGATATTTGGCTTATCGGCAGTCACGGCTACTCACCTTCTCTCCCGGATTCATTCTGAAATTCCACGGCCCACCGGCCGATCCGCTCAGCAATAATCTCAACGATGCCCTCTTCGGATTTCTCCTTCAGGAACTCAGCAAGCCAGATCGCACGGCTCCTCAGTTCTCGTGCGTAGGCCGTCCTCAAGGTATCGACGAAAGCCGATGCTTCTTCCCGCGCCTCATACATAATCCCTTCTTTGGTGGCGTGCTTATCCACCAAGTGAAGGCTGCGCATCATTTCAAGACTTTCCTCAACCAGCCTCCGCCGCACCAGCAGCTCGCCAGTACGTTGCGGAATGTTGGGGTGAAGACTATCCGGCCCGCCAACGTCCGCCGTGTGCACTACGAGATAGTCGAGCCAGGTCAGGTGCGCGAGATCGAAGCAGCGGGGAAACGCCGCATCCAGGATCACCACGGCGCGAACTCCGGTTTCAAGCGCGCTGTTGAAGAGCGCAACGTCCCGACCGCCATCATCGTTCAGCTCTTGCGCCATTTCAGAGTGCCTTCATTGACGAAATGATGGCAGAGCCCCTGCCGGACTGGGACACGCGCATGCCGGGCCAAGGTTCCAGACGGCTGGACGACACCGGCCTGCATCATAACCGCGTCAACCCGCCTTAGGGTATCGGCGTATTTGGCTCCGTGCACCTCGGCGATTCCGAACAGCAGATCCCGGCGCAGAATGTCGATGTCCGCCTGCATGGTGTTGTCCCGATAAAAGCGCGAGAACGAATCCGCGTCGAAGAAGCGCTCCCGCTGCATCCGGAGATGCGGCCCGTGCTCGGCATGGGCGATAGCCCCGTCTTTGTCGATGACACAGCCCTCCCGCTCACCGTACGCGTCAAGCAGCTCCTGAACATACGGCAGCTCGTGCTCTGCGATATCGTCCGGTGCGACACCGATGGGGGCTGGTCCGGGATCGACATCGAACCACTCCTTGAGTACCGGCTTGCTCGCCGGATCGGCAAGGATATCGTCCACCGCGATCGATTTCACAGACGAAAAGTCCCATTCCTCAATAAATTTACGAAGCTCCGACGTGAGGTCGATTGTCTTATTATCAATGATCTTTTTCGCGCAATATTCATCCCATTTATCGAGCAGCTCCTGTTTGAACTTGCTCGGGTTCGAAATAAAAGTCCGCAGGTTGCGGTTTACGCCGCGAGGTGCAACAAAGAAGTATTTCTCAGGACGGGTAAATTCCCCAAGAAAACTATAGTATAAAATCTTTCCCAATTCGGCCATTCCGATTGCGGTGGAAACAGTACCTTTGTATTGCTTACATTGATAATTGTCCCACTGCCCTTCGTGGCGATTCTTCGTTCGATAGCCAACGACATCGCGACCACGGTCGCCAGCACCGCTGAACCTCTCCACTTCGATATATTCTGCCTTACGGGCAGCCCAGTCACGCACGAAGCTTTCCAGCTCATCGTCGGTTAGACTCTGGATTTGCCGGTCCAGGGAGAGTTTGGCCATCGGAGCACGCAAGGGGTTAATACGAATTTGCGATACTATCTATATGCGATAGCTGGCACCGTGGCTAGATGGAGATCAACTCCCGTCCTTGCGCTGATGCTCACCGTAGTGCGGGATGATGACGCAGTTGCTTCCGACGTCGGCGACGAACTCAGCGTCGCCTTGGCGAAACGGGCCAAACTGGGATAGCCGTTCTCCAACTCGACGAGTCCTCGGCCAAATCCTTAATCCGGACCAGCGCCTCGCGGGCACCGCCATAGGACAGCCGCTGCCACTCCGCGACAGTAGCGCCGCCAGCATACCATTCGGGATCCCTTGTCGTCTTCGGGTACCAAGTATGTTTGCTTTTACTTCCGCTATCGGCGCAAAGCGGACCTCTTGCCGCATGTCCGCCAATCGCCCGCCTGGCGGCCTGCCGCCAATCCGTCCGCTTTCCTACATAGGGGATGACATTCCGGACAGGTCGTTCTCTTAAATCTAAAGTAATGCACTTCCTCCGCTTCTGGGGAAAAAGGCCAACGTCTTCCGGCCGGCCTAGTCGGCGGCGTGGTCGTGCCGCATTTCCTTCGACGAACCCTTCATCCCGCTCAGGACCTTTTCGGTTGTGGCCTTGCGGTTCTTCACGGAACTGGTCCACTAGCCCCAAACGTTGGGATCGATCCTGTCGTTGTTGTTGCCCAGGTTCTGGAGCTGGCGCTTGACCTTGTCGGTCAGCACATGCTTGGGCAGCAGCGGCGGGCCGCGGACGTCGGCGGCGGTGATGCCGAGCATTTCGCCGACGCGGCGGCCATAGTCGTCGTCGACCGGGAAGAAGCGCCAGACCATCCATTCCTGGACGTCCCGTTCGCACTGGCCCAGCAGCGCGCCCATGTTCAGGATCAGGTCGTCGCGCTCCACGGCTGCATTGGCGAAGCGAAAAAGACAACGATCGCCACATGCCCGATCCGATTCTGGACGTACGACGACCTGTACACGGGAACATTCGCCGCGCTCGACGCCTGGCGAGCCATCCGTGCCGAGCAGTCCGCAGCGCAGGATAGAACCGTACCCGATCAGATCGATCCGCCCGAGACATCTGATCCGATACGTTGCGCCAAGGGCGCAACCTACGGATGTCGGCCCGCATCACCCCTGCCCTGCATTGGGCCGTACGTTGCGCCCATGGCGCAACACAGGGCGGCAAGTGGAACGGCCGGTTGCGAGGACCGGAGCGGTTCAACCTGATCGGGTTCCGCTAGTGGTCATGCACAGTGATTTTGATCGATTTAACGTAGGCCGGCCTCGGCCGAAGGCCGACGCCGACAGCGTGGCCGGAGCGTTGACGCAGGGTGTCGGCGTTCGCCCGACGGGCGAAGGCCGACCTACGCAACTCCGCTCCGCAGAACTCATCATGATCACTGTGCCGAGCCACCAGCAGGTTGGCGGAGAAAACTTCCTGAGGGCAACGGCAGTCTTCGGCGTGCCGGTTTTGTCCCGGCAGGCGGCAGGTGGATGCGCGGGCAAAGCCCGCGCATGATGAAGAGGGAGATCGTGAAAACTCCCGCAGAGGCCGTGACCTATGACCGTCCGGTACCCTGGCGGACGATCCTTTCGGCGTTCTGGAGGGTCATGATGCATTGCCCGCGGTTTGATTCCGCATGATAGCTCTGGGCCTCCTGGAGCAGCCTCGCCACCCGCTGGCGGTCCGCCGGCGGAAGGCTCCGGGAGTCCTGATCGAGACCGACCCATGCCGTCGGCTCGCACGACCCGATGGACTGGAAGTTGCTGGGCGGCTCCGCGTTTTGGGTCGCGCTGGTCTGAACGGAATTCTCCTGCGCGCAGGCGCCCAGCAGGACCAGCACCGCGGCGGACGTGACGAAAACTCTCATATCCTGGATCTCCCCTGATACACAGGGCGCTCAACAGGCCTTTTCGCACTTCCTCACACGGGATCATTCCTCCCGGAAGGCGGTCCGGAAGGTGTCCCGGACCGGCTGAAGCAGATATTGCAGCAGGGTCCGCTCGCCGGTCACGATCAGGGTCTCGGCCGGCATGCCGGGTTGCAGGCGGAGGTCGCCCAGCTTCTCCAACTGGTCCGGGGCGGCGGCGACCCGGGCGGAGTAATAGAACTCCCCGGTGCGCTCGTCCTTCAGAGCGTCGGCGGAAACCCGGATCACCCGCGCGTCGATCTGCGGCGTCGTCCGCATCTTGAAGGCCGACAGGATCACCTTCGCCGGCAGCCCGGCATGCACCACGTCGATGTCGACGGGGCGCACCCGCGCCTCCACCACCAGCCGGTCGTCCAGGGGCACCAGGTCGAGCACCGGCCCGCCCGGCGGCACCACGGCGCCGGGCGCGAAATAGCGCGGATTGAGCACGGTCCCGGCCTCGGGGGCGACGAGGTCGCGGCGGCCCTGGCGGACCCGGGCGGCGGCCAGCTTCTCCCGCACCTCCGCCAGCCGCATCTGGACCTCGCGCAGCTCGGCCGTGACCTGGTTCCGCCGGTCGGCGCGCAGGGACAGGATCTCCATCTCGGCCTGGGCGATCGCCTCGCGGGCCTGGGCGATCCTGTTGGAGAACTCGCCCTGCTCACCGTCCAGGTCGGCCGCCTGCCGCTTGAGGGCGAGCAGGCGCGGCTTGCGCTCCAGCCCTTTCGCGAACAGCTCCTGCACCCCGGCCAGCTCCTCGCGGATCAGGTCGAGCTGCCTCCGGCCGGCGTCCAGCTGGGCCTCGAAGGCGCTGATCTGCGACCGGTACTGGGCGATCCGTTGCCGGGTCACTTCGGCGCGGCCCTCCAGGGAGGCGCGGTAGCTCTCGAAGATGCGTTCCTGCCCGGACAGGATCTCCGCCACGCCGGCGTCGGCGCGCAGGACCGCGAGGTCCGCCGGGAAGACCAGCGCGCCGGCGCCGTCGCGCTCGGCCAGCAAACGGGCCTCCTGGGCGGCATGGGCGCGGCGCTGGTCTTCCAGCAGGGTCACGGTGGAGCGGGTCTCCAGGTCGTCCAGGCGCATCAGCACCTGCCCGGCCTCGACCCGGTCGCCGTCGCGCACCAGGATCTCGGCGACGATGCCGCCGTCCAGGTGCTGGACGGTCTTGCGGTTGCTGTCGGCCACGACGATGCCGCCGGCGACCGCGGCGCTGGACAGGGGGGCCAGGGAAGCCCAGGTCCCGAAGCCGCCGAACCCGACGGCGGCCAGGGCGGCGCCGGCCAGCAGGGCGCGCCGGACCGGCGGAAGGTCCGGGACCGGCGGGAGGGCCGGCGCGGGGACCACGGGGACCACGGGAAAAGGGTCGTTGGCGGGAACGGATGCGGTCATGGGAGTATCCTCAGGTCGCGGCTTCGGCGCGCTCGGCCGGCTGCACGGCCTGGACCTGCCGGCGCTTCAGGTGGTCGATCACCGCGGCGCGCGGGCCGAACAGCTGGAGGCGCCCCTCGGCCAGCACCAGGATGCGTTCCGTCTGGGCCAGCGTACTGGGCCGGTGGCCGATCACGATCACGGTGGCGCCCTTGCCTTTCAGGGCGGCGATCGCGCGGGTCAGGGCCTCGTCGCCCTCCACGTCCAGGCTGGCGTTCGGCTCGTCGAGGACGACCAGCCTGGGATCGCCGTAGAGGGCGCGGGCCAGCCCGATCCGCTGGCGCTGGCCGCCCGACAGCATCGCGCCGCCGTCGCCGATCTCCGTGTCGTAGCCCTTGGGCAGCCTCAGGATCATGTCGTGGCAGTCGGCCAGCCGGGCGGCGGCCACCACCGCTTCCGGATCGGGGATGCGCAGCCGGGCGATGTTGTCGGCCACCGTACCGGCGAATAGCTCGACGTCCTGGGGCAGGTAGCCGATGTGGCGCCCGATGTCGTCGCGCCGCCAGGCGAAGATCTCGGCGCCGTCCAGCCGGACGCTGCCGGCCGTCGCCGGGTGCAGGCCGACCAGCAGGCGGGCCAGGGTGGACTTGCCCGCGGCCGAGGCGCCGATGACGGCCACCGCCTCGCCCGGCCTCGCGTCGAAGCTCACCCCGGACAGGACGGGCCGGTCGCCGCCCGGCGGACGGAACACCAGGTCGTCAACGCTCAGGTGCCCCCGGGGTGCCGGAAGCGGCAATCCGCTGGGTCGGCGCCGGGGCCGGCCGAAGAACTCTTCCAGGCGCCGCCGCGCCGCCCGCGCGTTGGACACCTGCTTCCAGCCGCCGATCGCCTGCTCGACCGGCTGGAGCGCGCGGCTCAGGATGATCGAGCCCGCGATCATGGCCCCGCCGGTCAGCTCGTGCCGGACGACCAGCCAGGCTCCCAGCGCCAGGATGCCGACCTGGACCATCTGGCGCAGGAACTTGGTGACGTCGAGCAGCAGGGCGCCGGTGCGCGCCGCGGCGGCCTGATGGGCCAGGGCCTCCCCGTGGTCGCGGTCCCAGCGCCGCGCGATGCCGGGCATCAGGTCCATGGCCTCGACCGCCTCGGCGTTGCGCAGGGCGGATTCCGCCGTGCGCATCGCCCGGCGGCCCGCGGTGCCGGCCGCCGCCAGCGGCTTCGCGGTCAGGGCGTTGTTGGCGAGCGCCAGGGCCAGCAGCGCCGCCGCCGACGCCACCGCCAGGTGGCCCAGGACCGGGTGCAGCAGGTAGATCACGGCGATGTAGACGGGAACCCAGGGCGCGTCGAACAGGAAGGTCACGCCGCCGGAGAAGAATCCCCTCAGCGCCTCCAGGTCGCGCAACGCGTCGGCGCGCTCGTTCCGGCCGGCCAGGGCGCCGTCGATCGAGCGTTCCAGCGCCGCGGCGCCGAGCCGCCGTTCCAGCCACTCGCCCAGGCCGGACAGGACCCTGGACCGGACATAGTCGAGGCCGCTCATCAGCGCCAGCGCGCCGCCCGCGGCGAGGGTCAGGAACCCCAGGGTGGCGAGGCTGCCGGAGGCGAGCACCCGGTCGAAGACCTGCATCATGTAGAGCGACGAGGTCAGCATCAGGATATTGATCAGCAGGCTGAACCCGCCGATCCACAGCAGGGGCCGGCGGCACCGCGCGAGCGCGCCGGCCAGCGCGCCGGCCGGCGGCACGGCCAGGGGGGCGTCATGTGTCATGGTCAGGCGCTCCAGCGAGCATGTCCCGGACGGGACCGGACCCGGAGATGTTCCGGGCCCGGCCGTCTTCCCTGTCTCCCGCTCGGGCGGGGATCAGGCGATCCAGTGGAGGGTGTCGATCCCCTTCTGGAAGTCCGTGACCACGTCGTACTTGTCCACGTAGAAATGGTCGGCGCCGCTGCCGCCGGTCAGCGTGTCCTTGCCCGCTCCGCCGTAGATCTTGTCGTTGCCGTGCCCGCCGCTGATGTGGTCGTCGCCCGCGTCCCCCTTCAGGATGTCGTCCTTGGAACCGCCGGTGAGCCAGTCGTGGCCGTGGCCGCCATAGGCCGTGACCTTGATGTGGGCGTGGGAAGCGTCCAGCGTGTCGTTGCCCGAGCCGCCGCTGAAGGTGGCTTCCTTCAGGCTGGTGCCCGCCATGTTGCCGATCTTCAGCTTGTCGTGGCCGCCGCCGCCGTTGACTTCCAGCTTCTCGATGTTCTTGTCGGTCAGCTTGAAGGGCACGAGGTTGACCCGGTCGAACACGAAGCCGGAGCCGTTGGCCTTGACCACGAACTCGTCCCCGGCGGCGTTGGAGCCGTTGACCACCTGGGTGTCGTAGCCCGAGCCGCCGTCGTTGAAGTCCGATCCGTCGCCGTTGTTCCAGACGATCTTGTCGTTGCCGTGGCCGCCATTGTGCTTGTCGGTGCCCCGGCCGCCGACCAGCACGTCGTTGCCGCCGTCGCCGTTCAGCACGTCGTCGGCGGAGCCGCCCAGCATCGTGTCGTTGCCCGAGCCGCCGTTGGCCTTGACGGGGATGTTGGTGGCGCTGGCGTCGAGGAAATCGTTGCCGTGGCCGCCGTTGAACAGGACCTCCTTCAGGCTGGTCCCGGTCATGTCGCCGACCGTCAGCTTGTCGTGGCCGCCGCCGCCGTTGACTTCCAGCTTCTCGATGTTCTTGTCGGTCAGCTTGAACGGTACGAGGTTGACCCGGTCGAACACGAAGCCGGAGCCGTTGGCCTTGACCACGAAGGTGTCGCCGGCGGCGTTGGAGCCGTTGACCACCTGGGTGTCGTAGCCGGAGCCGCCGTCGTTGAAGTCCGACCCGTCGCCGTTGTTCCAGACGATCTTGTCGTTGCCGTGGCCGCCATTGTGCTTGTCGGTGCCCCGGTTGCCGGTCAGGGTGTCGTTGCCGCCCTTGCCGTTCAGGATGTCGTCGCCGTCGAGGCCGAAGATGACGTCGTTGCCGTTGGTGCCGTCGAGGATGTCGTTGCCGTTGGTGGGAATGGCCATGGGTGGTCCCCTTGGAAAATCGGCCCATATCGGGCCGGCGTTGAAAAGTGGGACTCCTGGGCTTTGGGCCGGTTCGGCCTGTCCAGGGTCCCGGTTCCTGCAGCCTTCATCCGGAATGTTGCGGACGGGCAAAGTGATAGCGCAGGAGCTTTTCCTGAATATTTCCGGGGACCGGGATATATGTTTCAGTTGTGTCGCCGTAGTCTGATAAATACCTCTAACGATATCGGCTATACTCTCCGGCGCAGGTCGGGCCTAGTCTTTCGGGACGACGGCCCGCGCCCCCGCCGCTGCCGCCGCCGTTGCCGCCCTACTCCAGCGCGCCGAGCGAGGGCGACTTGGACCGCGCTTCGCCGACGGCGTCGAACAGGGTCCTGGTCAGTCCGCTGGCGTTGCCCAGCGCCGGGCTGCGGGCGGTCAGGGCATAGCGTTCCCGGGCGTCGTCCAGCCCGGTCAGGCCGTCGTGGCTCGGGTTCCGCACGATGTTCGCGACGTCGTACCGGCTGACCGGCACGTCGAATTTCTGCGGGAAGGTCGGCAGGCCGTTGCGCTCGTACTGCTTGAACAGCCCCGCCCACAGCTGCGGGCCGACGCTGAAGCTGCCCACGTTGCCGTCGTTCCAGGCATACATCATCGGCGTCGGCGCCGTGTGGATGACCAGGTTGTCGCTTATGGTGATCTGCTGGTTCCCGCTCCGCCCGCCGGCGGCGTTGTTGCCGTAGGTCAGGCGGAAGGCGGTATAGGGCGAGTCCCCGACGATGGTGTTGTGATGGATGGCGCCGCGCACGACGCCCCGGACCTCGATGGCGGAATCGTCGTAGTCCGCGATGATGTTGTTGCGCGCGATCTGGTCCACGCCTTCCTGCGAGGCGAATTCCGGGTCGAAATACTGCCCGCCGCTGTTGCCGCCCAGCATGAGCGCCGAGTTGCCCCGGATGCCGCTGATCAGATTGCCCTCGATCAGGATCTGGGAGGAGCCGCCCTTGAAGAAGATGCCGGAATTGCCCTGGGTCGGATTGTGGATCCAGTTGTTCCGGACCACCGCGGTGCGCACGCCGACGCCGTCCACGACGGCGTTGTTGATCGGCTGCTGAAGGTCGGAGTCCTCGATATAGACGTTCTCGACGCCGGCATTGATCTGGTTGTTCCGGTTGATCTTGATCGCCGCGCCGGCACCGGTCTTCAGCGAATGGATCTTCATGCCGCGCACGATGATGTTGCGGATCGATCCCTGCCACGGGGAGATATGGATGTTGTCGCCCAGGCCGTTGACGATCTCCAGCCCCTCGACCACGACGTTGGACGCGGTGATCTGGAACGATCCCGTGTTGTTCAGGTCGAGCGTCGGCGTCGCCCCCGCCGCCGCGCGCACGGTGATCCACTGCGCCGGCGTGCCGGAGTTGAGGATGACGAAGCCCCTCGAGGCCTTGTACACGCCCTCGTGGATCTCCACCACGTCGCCGGGCTTGGCCCGGTTCAGCGCGTCCTGGAGCGACTGCCCGCTGCGGACCGGAATGGTCCTGGCCCCGGTGCCCTGGGGCTCCGGCGTCCGGAACCAGGCGGGGTCCACGGTGTTGGCCTGGGCCTGGGCTTGCGCCGGTGTTTGGGCCTGTGCGGGACTGGCGACCTGGATAGCACAGGTCATCGACGCGGCGGCGATAAGCAGCGTAAGACGGGATCTGTTCTTCATGAAATGGCGCCTGCACCCTCGATCAGCGGTGCCCGGTTTCTAAGCAGTTTTGTGGAGCATTAATGGATCATTTCGCTATTACAAGTTTCGTCCCGGATAGGACAAAATAGGGCGGCATAGGGCGGAAATTGCATGACCCGGGAGTTGCCTTTCCGGACAAGGTCTTCATTGCGCGGCGACATCGAGCGTCTGGGCATCCGCCCCGGCGACGCCGTCAGGGTCCAGGCCGCCATGAGCCGTGTCGGATGTCTTCCAAGCGGATGACAACGGGATTACGAGAAAAGGCCGCGTAATCCATGCCGGCCGTATCAACGCGGATATCGGCAATGGCGATGAGGATGTCATCGATCCGCTCTCGATCACTGCGCGCCATGGACCCGAAAATGGCAGGATGACGTATGTCGCGCCGGCGGAGCTCCACTTCCTGCGCCCTGATAAGTTGCACGATGTCGTCGAGTGTGGTTGCCGCAGTCCTTTCAATGCTGCCGGTGGGCTGGGAAACGCCGTCCGGACGCCGGCGAATGTCGTGGGTGCTCATCATTCATTGTCCGTCAGGGAGCTCAGGAGTGAGATCAGCGGCGGAAGCTCCTCGGTCACAGTTCTCCAGACGATGTTACGGTCGACGTCGAAATACGCGTGGACCAATCGGTTCCGCATGGCGACGATCGATGCCCATGGTACGGCGGGAGCTGCGGCGCGTGTTTCAGGGGAGACCCGCGAGGCGGCCTCCCCGACAACCTCGACGGAACGGAGCAAGGCGAACAATAGCATCTCGTCGTTGTCGAGATCCTCGCGCCGGCGCCCGGTGACGAAGCGCAAGGCCGTGTTTGCCGCCTCGACCCTATGCAGGACGCGGATCCTATCCTCCGGCGGCA
Source organism: Skermanella mucosa (assembly GCF_016765655.2). Classification (NCBI taxonomy): domain Bacteria; kingdom Pseudomonadati; phylum Pseudomonadota; class Alphaproteobacteria; order Rhodospirillales; family Azospirillaceae; genus Skermanella; species Skermanella mucosa. The sequence goes on along the minus strand of NZ_CP086106.1, from coordinate 551,704 downwards.
TACTGCACCTCGGCCGCCTGCACCACGGCGTTGCGGAAATGGTGGCTCAGCTCCTCAGGGGTGCGGAGATCCACGGGCCGCCCGTCCGCCAGGGCGGAAAGGCGGGCCTGGAGTTCGCCCAGCGCCAGATAGCCCGGTTCCCGCCCCGGCGCGAATTCCACCAGCAGGTCGATGTCGCTGTCCGGCCGCGCCGTCCCTTTCAGGGTGGAGCCGAACAGGGACAGCCGGCGGACATGGAAGCGTCGGCACAGCGCCTCAAGGGCGGCGCGGTCGGAAAACAGGCGGCCCGGCACAGCATCTCCTCCTCTTTTCCGGGGCAATCCGCCCGGTGACCCATAGCCCTCTTGGCGGCCGAGCCCGGCTTCCGCTGCTCGGTGGACATGGGAGGACTGGCTCATCCGAAGAGTTCCCATCTCGGCACCCAAGGCGAAACTCGCACCCGGAAAATACACTTTCCCGACGTTCAAGGCTGCGGCCACGACGGGCGGCCTGACGCGCACTGTATACGACACCTGGAGAGGGCACCAATTCACATGCTGTCGCTTCACCCGCCACTCGCTCTCGTAGACGATGCCCTGCATCGCGTTCAGTATGGGCTGCGGCGGCGCCTTGCCCCTTCGTAGTGCCATTCCTGTTCCTGCCCTGGTATCGCCGGATCGGGTCCGGAGCGCCGTTTACCGGATCGGCGGCTTTTGGTCTGATGGAACACGTCTTCGAAGACACCGTCGAGGCCGCTCCAGGTTCTCCAGTTCTCCCGCGCATCGGCAGCGCGGTGCAACGGGTATCCGAGGAGGTGGAGAGGCGGAAACCGGCTTCGAGCATTCGCCGCTTGGCAAGGCGAGTCTCCGCGGCCTGTCCCTGGTCTTCCTCGTTGACGTACCCGCCAATGTTCCGTATCTTCCGTAAGATTTAGGAGATTGCCTATGTCCCACTCCGTCACGGCGGGCGAGGTTCAGAAGAACTTCGGCCGTTATCAGGATCAGGCGCTGGTCGAACCGGTGGTCGTGACCAAGTACGGTCGTCCCAGCGTGGTGATCCTGTCGGCCGGCGAATACGAGCGCCTGAGGCGGCTCGACCGACAAGCGCTGGCGGTCGCCGAACTCAGTGAAGACGATATCGCGGCGATCGAAACGGCGCGCATTCCGGACGAGCACTCAAGGATGGAAAGAAGCTGGCCGACGCCATCGACCGCCAACCCGAAGGGGAGAAGCTGAGGAAGGTGGTCGACGCCATGCACGGCGACGCGGAGCTCAGCGATTTCGCGAAACGAATGCCGAAGTCTTCGCCGCCGTCCGAGGTGATCAGTCGCATCGAGCAGGAGGCCAGCCGCCGACAGCGGGAGGCCGAGCAACGCCAGCGGGAGCGCGCCGTTGAGCGAATCCAAACCAACCAAGTGCGGGGTCCAGCGCCGCCCGCACCGGCGCCCAGGATGGGACGGTGAGCCCGTCCCTTTGTCCCATCCCTATCCCATCCATCAGCCAAAAATGTTGACATTCCCACCCTGTCCGAGGGTAGGGCGTGTGAACAGATTTGGCCGAGAAACGTTGATTCTCAAAGTGGTGCGGACGGGGGACTCGAATCCCCACGCCTTGCGGCTGCGGATTTTAAACCCGACTTCTATTGCAATGTTGCTTGCAAGGAAATAATAGATGCCAGTTTGAATTCGATCACAGATTTGGAAGATGTCTTTTTGGCCCCTTCCATTGAAAGGCGTTAAGAGAGCTTTGGACAATGGACTGGAGTCCTTTCAATGAATTTGGGGAAACGTCAATCTTTCCACATACACCATTTTCCATTGTGCATATATAATTGGTGCCGTTTAGTGAATTCATTACTATCACTCCGCCATTTTGAGCGTTGATCATATGGTTCGATATGGGCTGTGGATTTATTTCCTTCTTCGAACTGCCCAATCCTCTTGAACGGTCTTCTAGATGCTGAACGGAATTCCTAACCCCTCTAAGGTCAGGGAACTTTTCTGCCATTCTAGAATAAATGTCATTCAGTTCGACTGGAACTCCTTCCTCCTTTAGCAAAATCCGGAAAAACTTGTCCACCATGTCAAATGAATAAAGAAAGTTTCTAGCATGCATCATTGGTTCTGAGTTAACAAACAAGCTGGGAGCGTTCCCATTCTCCCAGAACTTTCGTTTTGCTGCCGTTTCTGCTTCGAAATAAATCCTTTCATACTCTTCTATATCAATTTGGTAAGCGTGATTTGGCCTGATACTTTCTTCAGTTTCACGAAGGATTTTCGTATAATCCTCTCGAATTTTGCGTAAATCAGAAGTATAGGAAACTTTCAGTGCTTGAGTGAAAAGATTCAGAGATATGTTTGCCTCAAAAAATTGCCCGTAAATACTTGAAAGGATATTCTCTATAGACCAATTCTTTGCATTGTCTCCATGATCGAGCCATGTTCCAGGAATTACTATCTCAAATATATACATAAAGGACCTCTTCTCCTGCGACCGACGTGTGGCACGTCATACCCATTCGATGAAGCTCAGCCAGAGTTCAAACTCAACAGACCCATTCAGCTAAGAAGGTGAAGGTCCTGGCGAATGTCAACCGCCGTCTTGGGGAACCTCATCGGTCGGTTCATTAGCTAGGAGAGGGCCATCGTTGTAGCGGTTCTGCGACACTCCGGATGCCGTGCATCAGCATATAACGTTCAATGAACGCCCAGCCCGCGCTCCATAACCTATTCCGTATGTAAAACAACGTGGGCCTTGTGGAATCGCGTCCGAAGACCTTCCATGCTGCGCCGGAAGGCTTGTTGCTTCCTTGTTGTCTCCCCACCCCCAAAAAATGTTGACGACGCCGTGACGTGGCCCCAGGGCCTGTCAACATATTTGCCTTATATGTAACAGGGTAATGGCGGATGGGGTGGGATTCGAACCCACGGTGAGCTTGCACCCACGGCGGTTTTCAAGACCGCTGCCTTAAACCACTCGGCCACCCATCCGGCTGGGGTTGAGTAGCCCAGGTGGCGGGCGGGTTCAAGTGCGGCTTGCGGGGCGGCCACTCGGGCGAACGGGTGGGCGATGGCTCGGGCGAAAAAAAGCCCCGCAGCGGATGACGCGCGGGGCCCAAGTCTTAGGGAGGAAACGCAACCATGTGCGTGATCCCAGTTCTAGGTTAGAAACCTTTCAAATACGTTAACCATAACCTCCCAATGGATTTTTTCCGCTCACGCCGGCGGCAGGAAGTCCTCGCGCAACGGGGTGAAGACGTCCAGCAGGATGCCGGGCTCGATGTTGACGGCGCCGTGCAGGGCGTCGGAGGGCACGACGAAGCTGTCGCCGGCCGACAGGCGCTCGGTGCGGCCGGCGATGGTGATGTCGAAGACGCCGCTTTCCACCAGGCTGCACTGGGTATGCGGGTGGCGGTGCGGGGTGCCGACGGCGCCGGCCTCGAAGGCGACCCGCGCCATCATGATCGTCTCGTCATAGCACAGGATCTTGCGGCGCAGCCCTTCGCCGACACTCTCCCAGCCGACCTCGGCGTCCTTCAGGAAGATGTCGCTGCCGCGCCTCGTGTCCTGGTTCGATCCGGTTTCCATGTCCCTCGCTCCTCTCTTGTCCATCGAAGACCTCACCGGACCAGCCAGCCGCCGTCCACCGGCAGCACCACGCCGTGGACATAGTCCGACGCCGCGGAGGCCAGGAAGACCGCGGCGCCGCCCAGGTCCTCCGGCTTGCCCCAGCGGCCGGCGGGGATGCGGCCCAGGATGTCGGCGCTGCGCTTGGGGTCCTCGCGGAGCGCCTGGGTGTTGTTGGTGACGAAATAGCCCGGCGCCAGCGCGTTCACGTTGATCCCGCGCGCCGCCCATTCGCAGGCCAGCAGCCGGGTCAGGCCAGCCAGCCCGCTCTTGGACGCCGTGTAGGACGGGATCCGGATGCCGCCCTGGAAGGACAGCATCGACGCGATGTTGATGATCTTCCCCGGCCGCCCGGCCTCCAGCAGCCGGCGGGCGAAGGCCTGGGACAGGAAGAAGGCGGACTTCAGGTTGACGTCCATGACGGCGTCCCAGTCCGCCTCGGTGAAGTCGATCGCGTCGGCCCGGCGGATGATCCCGGCATTGTTGACCAGGATGTCGGCCCGGCCGCTCCAGCCCACGGTTTGTTCCACGATGCCGGCCAGCGGCTCGGTGGAGCCCAGGTCGGCCCGGATCTCCAGGAACGGCGCGCCGGTTTCGGCGACCAGGCCGGCCGTTTCCTCCATGGACGAGCGGCCGACCGCGGCGATGCCGGCGCCGGCCCGGGCCAGCGCCACCGCGATCCCCTGGCCGATGCCGGTGTTCGCCCCGGTCACGATCGCCGTCAGCCCGGTAAGGTCGAACGATGTCATGGCGTCCCCTCCCTCAGCGCAGCTCGGCCATGGGCACCATGTCCATGTCGGTGAAGTCCTGGTTGTCGCCGGCCATTGCCCAGATGAAGGTGTAGTTGCTGGTGCCGACGCCGCTGTGGATCGACCAGCCCGGCGACAGCACGGCCTGCTCGTTGGCGATCACCATGTGCCGGGTCTCGGTCGGCTCGCCCATGAAGTGGAAGACGCGCCCGTCCTGCGGCAGGTCGAAATACAGATAGACCTCGGACCGCCGGTCGTGGGTGTGGCACGGCATGGTGTTCCACATGTTGTTCGGCTTCAGCACCGTCATGCCCAGCACCAGCTGGCAGGACCGGCAGACCTCGGGGTGGATCATCTGGTAGATGGTCCGGTCGTTGGACTGGGCGATGTCGCCCAGGGTCACCTTGCGGGCCTGCTCCAGCGAGATCTTCATGGTCTCGTGCCGGGCGTGGGCCGGCGCGCTGACCAGGTAGAACTTGGCGGGGTTGGCGGCGTCGGCGCTCTCGAACCGCACGTCCGCGCTGCCCATGGCGACGTAGAGCCCGTCGCGCGGGGCCAGCTCGAAGGCGGTGCCGTCCACCACGACCCGCCCGGCGCCGCCCACGTTGACGACGCCCAGCTCGCGGCGCTTCAGGAAGGTGTCGGAGCCGATCTCCTTGGACGACTCCAGCGTCAGCGGGCCGGCCACCGGGGTGGCGCCGCCGACCACCAGCCGGTCGATATGGCTGTAGGTCAGGGCGATCTCGTCGGCCTCGAACAGCGACGGGATCAGGAACTGCTCGCGCAGGGTCTCGGTGTCGAAGGTGCGGACGGCATCCGGGTGGGATACCTGCCTGACGGAAATCTTCATCGCTCGGGTCCTGTCTCTGTCCTAGTCGGATTGGGGGGGTCGGATCGGGGTCGGTTCAGTTCGCGAACATCTTCGGCAGGAAGAGCGAGATCGCGGGGATGTATGTCACCAGCATCAGGGTCACGAGGCAGGCGATGTAGAACGGCCAGATGGTCCGCACCGCCTGCATGATCGGGATCTTGCCGACCGCGCAGCCGACGAACAGCACCGATCCGACCGGCGGGGTGCACAGCCCGATTCCCAGGTTCAGCACCAGGATCACGCCGAAATGGACCGGGTCCATGCCGAACGCGGTGACCACCGGCAGGAAGATCGGCGTCGTGATGATGATCAGCGGCGACATGTCCATGAAGCAGCCCAGGAACAGCAGCACGATGTTGAGCATCAGGAAGATCACCAGCGGGTTGTCGCTGAGCGACTGCATGAACTCCACCGTCGCCGCCGGCACCTGGAGCAGCGCCAGCAGCCAGCCGAACGAGGCCGCGGCCCCGATCACCAGCAGCACCATGGCCGTGGTCCGCGCCGCCGCCAGGGTCGCCGCGACGAAGTCGGTCCAGCCCAGGCTGCGATAGACCAGCAGCGTGACCAGCAGCGCGTAGACCACCGCGATCATCGAGCTCTCGGTCGCCGTGAAGACGCCGGACCGCACGCCGCCGACGATCACCAGGATCAGCAGCAGCCCCGGCACCGCGTTCACGAAGATCGACAGCAGCGCCGGGAACCCGGGGAAGACCTCGGCCGGATATCCCCGCCTGCGGGCCACGATATAGGCCGCGACCATCAGCAGGACCGCCAGCAGCAGCCCAGGCAGGATGCCGGCGGTGAATAGGTCGGCGATCGAGATCATGCCGCCGGCCGAGATCGAATAGATGATCATGTTGTGGCTGGGCGGGATCAGCAGCGCGATGATCGCCGCCGTGACGGTGATGTTGACCGAATAGTCCACCGCGTAGCCGCGCGCCTTCATCTGCGGGATCATCAGCCCGCCGACCGCCGAGGCGTCGGCCACCGCCGACCCCGACACGCCGCCGAAGAAGGTGCTGGACATCACGTTGACCAGCCCCAGCCCGCCGCGCAGGTGGCCGATTACGCCGGCTGCCAGCCGCACCAGCTTCTCCGCGATGGCGCCTCGCACCATCAGCTCGCCGGCGAAGATGAAGAACGGGATCGCCATCAGGGCGAAGGCGCTCATGCCCGACGCCATGCGCTGGAATACGATCAGCGGCGGCAGGCCCATGTGGACGATGGTGGCGAAGCTGGCGATGGCGAGCACGAAGGCGATCGGCACGCCCAGCACCAGCAGCACCGCGAAGGTGCCGAACAGGATGGTGAGTTCCATGGAGGCGTCTCCTTCAGTCCGCGGTGGGCATCGCGGCGCCCGGCGCGTGCGCCCGGGCAAGGGATTCGGCGGCGCCCATGGCTTTCCGCTCGACCAGCAGGATCAGCGCGCGCTCGATCGAGAACAGCACGATCAGCACGCCGGACACGACCAGCGCCAGGTAGTTCATGCCTTCGGGGATGCCCAGCACGGGGACGATGGCGCTCCAGGTGCCCAGCACCAGCTCCAGCCCGTACCAGGCCATGGCGCCGCCGAACAGGCCGACAATGACGAAGCTGAACAGGTCCATGGCGACCCGGACCGGCTCCGGCACCGTGTCGCGGATCAGGTCCAGCCCGAGATGGAAACGCTCGCGAACGCCCACGGCGGCGACCAGCAGGATGAACCAGAGCATCAGGAACAGCGACACCGGCTCGGTCCAGCTCGGGGTATCGCCGACCACGAAGCGGCCCCAGACCTGCCACGCGATGGCGGCGGTCATGGCGACCAGGCCGAACCCGCCGATCCACAGGGCGAGGCGGGACAGCACGTCGAGCAGGCGGGAGTACGCGGCAAGCGCGGGTTTCATGCGAACCTCCGCAGGGGCCGCCCTGCCGGACCCGGTCGGGGTCGGCACGGCGGCTCGGCATGGCGGGAAAGGGGGACCGCGCATCAGGGCGCGGCCCCGCCTGGCGGTGCTGCCTTACTTGACCGCGCGGATGCGCTCGACCAGGTCCTTCAGCTTGGCGTCGGTGATGTGCTTGGCATAGACCGGCTCCACCGCCTTCTCGAAGACGGCCTTGTCGACCTCGTTGGCCTGCACGCCGGCGGCCAGCACCTCGGCCTCGGCGGTCTTCTCGCGGGCCTGCCACAGCTCGCGCATCTTCGCGACCGACTCCTTGGCGGCCCGGCGGATCAGCGCCTGGTCCTCGGGGGTCTGCTTGTCGAACACCCGCTTGGACATCACCAGCACCTCCGGCGACATGGAGTGCTGGGACAGCGAGTAGAACTTGGCCTGCTCGAAGTGGCGCTGGCTCTGGTATGTCGGCCAGTTGTTCTCGGCGCCGTCGACCACGCCGGTCTGGATCGCGCTGTAGACCTCGCCCGACGGCATCGGGGTGGCGCTGCCGCCCAGGGCCTTGATGGTGTCGATGAAGACCTCGGACTGGATCACGCGGATCTTCAGGCCCTTCATGTCGTCCAGCGTCCGGATCGGGCGCTTGCTGTTGTAGAAGCTGCGGGCGCCGCTGTCGTAGAAGGCGAGGCCGACCAGCCCCTGGGCATCGAAGGTCTTCAGGATCTCATCGCCGATCGGGCCGTCCACCACGGCGTGCATGTGCTCGACCGAGCGGAACAGGAAGGGCATCGACGGGACGCGGGTTTCCGGGATCAGGCCGTTCAGCGGCGCCAGGTTGATCCGGTTCATGTCGATGACGCCGAACTGGGTCTGCTGGATCGTGTCCTTCTCGTCGCCCAACTGGGCCGAGCTGAACATCTGGACGCCGAGCCGGCCGTTGGTCTCGCGCGCCAGGATCTCGCCCATGTACTTGACCGCCTCGACGGTCGGGTAGCCGTCGGGATGGATGTCGGCGGACCGGAACTTGACCTGCTGGGCCTGGGCGCCGCCGGACATGGTCGCCGAGGCGGCCAGCGCTATGATGGCCGCGGAGGCCATCAGCTTCAGGGTCCGGGTCCCGAAGGTCCGGCGCTTCATCGTCGTCTTCATTGTCGTTTCCTCGATTGATTGGTTCTGTCGGTTTTGTCGTCTCTCGCCGGCCCGGCTTCCGCCGGGTCAGGCGCCCGCTCCCTCCGGCCTGTCGGAGAAGAAGAAGGGATTGTTCTCCCGGATGTCGCCGATGCTCGCGCGCAGGCTGTCCAGGTGCGCCGCCATCATCCCGGCCGCGCGGGCCGGGTCGTGGGCCTCGATCGCGTCGACGATGGCGGTATGCTCGGTGATCACCGACCGGATGCGGCCGGGAACGGGAAGGGTCAGCAGCCGGTACCGGTCGACCTGGACCTTGACCTGCCGAGTCAGGGTCCAGAAGCCGGGGCAGCCCGCGGTATCGGCGATCATCGCGTGGAACGCCTCGTCGGCCTCGTGGAAGCCGGCGGCGTCGGCGCCGTCGCTCATCTCCCGCTGAAGTTCCAGGTTGGCGCGGAGCCGGGCCACCTGCGACCGCGTCGCCTGGGCGGCGGCATAGCGCACCGCCGCCTCCTCCAGCGCCTTGCGGATCAGGATGGCTTCCGGCAGCTCGGCGACCGGGATGCGCGACACGAAGGAGCCTGACTGGGGGAAGATGTCCACCAGCCCCTCGTCGGCCAGGCGCAGCAGCGCCTCGCGCACCGGCGTGCGGCTGACGCCGTGGTCCTGGGCGATCCGCTTCTCGACGATCGGCTCGCCGGGCTTGCGGCGCATCGACACGATCTCGGCCCGCAGCTCGCGGTAAATGGCCGCGGAGACGGTGGCGCCCCGCAGCGCCGCGCTGGGCAGCACCGGCTTGGGCGCGGTCCGGGCGCGCGGCTTCGCGGGACCCGCGGGCGCTTCGGCGGTCCCGCCGCCGGTCTCGTCGAATTCCGAAGTCATCCGCTGCGTTTCCTCCGGCCGCCGTTGTTCCCCGATGGGGTGGGCTGCTCTGATGACAGGAATGATATACTAATATATCAGTTTGCGGCAAGCGGCATCGCCGTCTCCATTCGGACATGCCCGAATGGATCGACAGGGGGGTCTGTCATAGGCTCGGCGAATCGTCCTAGCCGCCATCTATCGAAAGGAGTATATAAGGGCCTTGCGGCAAGACCGCCCGATCAGGGACGGTTAAGTTCGAGGTTCGGAAGATGACGCTTGCGCGGGGCACGATTATTTTCGACACTTCGCAGTGCGGCATAGACCCGGTCCAAGGGCGAAGGGGCACGTCACGCCCCTGCAGGCGCGAAGGCGATCGACCTTCGTCATGCCGTCCAGAGCATGAATCAGTGCGGAACAAAGCCGCCGATCCCGTCAAAACCGCCCGGCCGGTCCGCATCAGCGGGCAAGGCACAAGGGCAGGGGGCCGGCGCACTGGGAAGGGTCTGAGGTGATACTGGGGTTGAACCCGCCATCATCGGTGGCGGGATGACTTGATCTGTCCCTGATTGCCTTGAGGAAAGGGTTCTGCCCATGGCCGGAGCGACACGCCACAACCAATCGAGCGTTGAACTCTTCGCTATCTATGAAGTCAGCAAGATCCTGAGTTCCTCACTCGACCTGCAGCAGACGCTGCGCGAGGTGCTGAGGCTGTTGTCGTACCATCTGCAAATGCAGCGCGGGCGCATCTGCCTGCTGACCGACGACAGCACGCTCCGGCTGATCGCGGCCCTCGGCATGTCCCAGGAGGAGATGGAGCGCGGCCAGTACCGCGCCGGCGAGGGCATCGTGGGGCGGATCGTCAAGACCGGCATGCCGGCCGTCGTGCCCAACCTGGCCGACGAGCCGTTGTTCCTCAACCGCACCGGCGGGCGCAACGACATCGCCGAGGTGGTGATCAGCCTGGTCGGCGTGCCGATCAAGGCCGCCGGGGAATGCATCGGCGTGCTGACCATCGACCGGATCAGCGACGAGGGCTATGCCGGCAATTTCGACAGCGACGTCCGCCTGCTGACCATGGTCTCCAACCTGATCGGCCAGACCGTGCGCCTGCACCGCACCGTCGCGGAGGAGCGGCGCTTCATGATGCGGGAGAAGTTCCGCCTCCAGAAGGAAGTGTCCAAGGTCGACTACCAGGTCGACAACGTGGTGTGCAGCAGCAAGCGCATGCAGGAGGTGCTGGCCCAGGTCCACCGGGTGGCGCCGTTCCGCTCCACCGTGCTGATCCGCGGCGAGAGCGGCACCGGCAAGGAGCTGATCGCCCGCGCGATGCACATGCTCAGCTCGCGCAAGGAACAGCCCTTCATCCGGATCAACTGCGCGGCGCTGCCGGAAAGCCTGCTGGAATCCGAGCTGTTCGGCCACGAGCGCGGCGCCTTCACCGGCGCCAACCGCGACCACAAGGGCCGGTTCGAGCTGGCGAGCGGCGGCACCCTGTTCCTGGACGAGATCGGCGACATCTCGCCCTCGTTCCAGGCCAAGCTGCTGCGCGTCCTTCAGGAGCAGGAGTTCGAACGGGTCGGCGGCACCCGGACCATCAAGACCGACGTGCGGATCATCACCGCGACCAACGTCAACCTGGAGGAGGCGGTCGCCCAGGGCAAGTTCCGCGCCGACCTCTATTACCGCATCAACGTGGTGACCATCTTCCTGCCGCCGCTGCGCGAGCGCAGCGACGACATCCCGCTGCTGGCCAACCATTTCGTCCAGAAGTTCAACCGCGAGAACCAGCTCAACGTGGCGCTCCACGACGACGCGCTGGACATCCTCAAGAAGTGCCCGTGGCCCGGCAACGTGCGCGAACTGGAGAACTGCATCGAGCGGGCGGCCACCCTGTGCCGCGACGGGGTGATCTGGGACCTGGACCTGTCCTGCCAGATGAACCTCTGCTACTCCTCGACCCTGTGGCACCACCGCACGGTCACGCCGACCGCCGGCGCCTCGATCCCCGGCCACGCCTCCCCGCCCGGCGCCCCCCCGGCCGGTATCCCGATGCTGCCCCACGCCGCCCCGGCGCGGGCCGGCTGCAGCACCGGCGGCGTGCCGGGTTGCTCCGCGGCGACCGGCGGATCCTGCGCCGCCGCTCCCGCGGCATTGCCGCCCAACGCCGTCCCGGCCGGCACCCCCATGCCGCCCGCCCAGCCCATGCGGCCCCAGCACCCGCAGCTGCCCGCCTATTCCGACCAGAACGCCTCCGCCGACGCCCTGAACGAGGCCGCGGTCGGCGAGCTTCTCGGCATGCGGATCGGCAACGGCGGCCCCGACGAGCCGGAATTCACCACCCCGCGCGACCGCCTGCTGTGGGCGATGGAGCGCACCGGCTGGGTCCAGGCCAAGGCCGGCCGCCTGCTGGGCCTGACCACGCGGCAGGTCAGCTACGCCCTGAGGAAGTACAACATAGAGATCAAGCGCTTCTGACCGCCGGCGGTTCGCGGTGCATCGAGTCGCGGGCGGCGATGGGCCGGCCGCGACCTGGCGCCGAACGGCGCGAAGCGCTATCCGGTTTGATAAGCGTTCGAGGAGGCCGTCGATCGGTCACGATCGACGGCCATCTTTATGACTCGGCCTAAGGTCGGAAAGTGCATACCAGAATGCGCTTCCGAGGCGTGCAAACCGCTGGGAAGCAATACGATCGTAATCATAACCATAAGCAAAAAATTTTATTTGAAATTAAGCTGAATTGGCGGAAATGATGCTGGGCCGGCTCGGCATACCCGCGCCGGAAAGCGGCCGTTTTCATGAAAACAAAAAATCAAGCATTACATCGAAGGACATCCCGAATATGCCCAAGGCTCCGGTCCTTACAGAAACTCTCGCCGTCATCGAGGGCAAGGGAAAGTTTCCGTCAACCGACAGCACGCTCTACAGCCGCAAATGGATCGAGGATCTGGCGGAAGGCCAGCGCCATTCGGTTACGGGCGTGACGGTCGTCCTCAAGCGCGGGCATTCCAACGGCTTCTACGACTTCCTTTCGACCCCGTTCGACGCCAGGCACGATCCGGAGAAGCCGTCGATCCCCGTCCGCGAAGCGGTGATCGCGTGCGATACGCTGGAGGTCCATGACCGGGTCTGGCTTCCGGAGTGCGACCTGTTCGTCCATGCCCGCAAGATCGTTTTCCAGGGGGAAGGGGCTTTCGACGTGTCGGCGATGCCCTATGCGACCGACAGCGCGCTGGCGGCCAACGAGCAGAAGGCGCGGGGCGACGACGGGAAGGACGGGCGGAATGCCGGGACCATCCGACTCTATGCGGCCATCGTCGATCATGCCACCCGGATTCCGGTTATCCGCGCCTGCGGCGCCAACGGCCAGCACGCGGGCAAGGGTCTGGACGGGGCTGACGGCGCCTCGGTGCGGTCGTTCTCCGAAGGAACGTACTCGTGGGACGAAAGCGGTATGAAGACGTGGGAGATCCATCCCACCTTTAATCCGCCGGCCGTGTTCGTCAGGATCATCTTCGAACGTACTTGGCCGATACCCGACAGCACATTTACCCGTGGCGCCGAACATTGGCCGACCGACGGCAAGGATGCCAAGGCGCCCGGCAAACCGGGAGAACCCGGAAACGGGGGCGACGTGTTTACCAACGTCTCCGCGATCGCGACGCTCAGCATGTTGGATGGCGGCGGGGCCGGGCGGGCCGCGCTGCCCACGCGGGGCGGAAGAGCCGGTTCTCCGCAGAGGTGCGCCCATTACGAGGTCCGGGCGAGCACGCCGGTTTTCGGCGATTCCAAGATCGAGAGCACTACCGCCCGCGAAATCAGGGAGACGAAGCCGGGCAAGGATGCCGCCGCGCCGGCCGCGACAAGGACCTGGGGTACGCCGGGAAAGGTCTCGGTGAAGCAGGTTTCCAATGCATGGTTGCATCCGCTGTCCTGCCAGCAGGTCCTGATCTATCTGCGCAACGCCTATCTGGCCGGCCATCTCGACACCGTCCGATCGCTGCTGGCCGATTATGACGAGGCCTTCCGGCTGCCGCAACCGAAGCTTGACGGCTATGCTCCGTGGGAGCAGGCGACCGCGCTGGACTACCCGGCGGCGCGGGTCGAGGTCACCACCCTGTCGTCGCGCATCGGCGCCAACCTCGACTATTTCGGCAATCCCGCGGGCTACATGCCGCTGCTGTCGCTTCCGGGAACGCTCCGGTTGTTCGACATGGAGGCGGAAACGGCTCTCCGGACCATGCTGCTGTCGCAGTGGGTCTCCAAGGAACACAATGCCGCGCAGAGTGCTGCCGAAATCATGAAGGCGGCGATGGAGACCGCCCGAAAGAGCGTCGCGGCGGCGGCTCATGCCATGGCCCAGGCGGACAAGCAGGTAGTGGATGCGTCGGAATCGATGCGATCCCTCGTCACGCGGATCGAGGACACCACCGGCAGGATCTCCGTGCTCAAGGAAGAGCTCCTGAACAAGGCGAGGAACAAGGCGGAGATCAAGGCCCAGATCCGGGCCATGGCGAAGATCGCCGGCGCGGTCTGCATGGTGATCCCGGTCGGCCAGCCGTTCCTGGGCATCGCCGGCCAGCTCGCCGCCAACATCGCCGACTACGATCCCGACAAGCCTTCGGCGTCCATCGACAAGGTCAAGGAAGCCGTCAATTCCGCCACCACGGCTCTCCAGAAATCGCGCGACGCCGCCAAGGAGGCTGCCGACAAGAAGGAGAAGGAGGAAGAGGAACTGGCCAAGGAGTTGGCCAAGAAGATCAACGAGTCGCCCGACACGCGCCCCCGGTCCGATGCGCTGACCGCGAAGCCGCAGAGTGTCGAAGATGCGGCCAAGGCCAAGGCCAAGGCCGATGCGAAGGCGGCGCGCGACGCGCGGGACGCCCAATGGAAAACGGTCGGCGAGAACATGGGCTCGGCCGTCTCGACGACGCTCTCGGCGTTCTCGGGCCTGCGCGTCCCCCAATCGGAGATCGACGCCGAGCTGGCGAAGCTGATCGCCGCCAGCGACGACTGGAAGAAGCTGGCCAACGAACTGAAAGCCTTGAACGAGCAGAAGGCGGAGATCTTCGCGAAGCTGACCAGGGCGATCCAGGCGATCGGAGAGGGCTACGGCGTGGTTTCCGCCGGCAGCGCGGCTATCGCCACGCTCGGCCGGAACCGTTCGTCCAGGATCTCGGCCATCGATCCGGAGGCGGTCCTGGTCATCCAGCGGATGAACCAGCAGGCCGAGCTGTCGCTTCTCGGCGCGCTCTACCAGATGTCCAAGGCATACGAGACGACCGTCTACGAGCCGGCCGACACCGACTGGTCGCTGACGGAGGTCACCAAGAAGATCGGGGATCTGCTCACGTCCCGCACGGGGTTCGATCCCGGACTGATCCAGGACTATGTCAAGACGCTGCTGCCGATCTACCGCAGCGAGCAGCAGAAGCTGCGCGGACTGCTTCTCAAGAACTATGATTTCAACGGCGCCAAGGAGATGCCGCTGGAGTTCGGGCTGTCCCGGACCCAAACGCCCGACCACATCGACCAGATCAACACCCAGGGGCGGACGGAGGTCGATCCGCTGGCCATGGGCCTGATCCTGCCGAGCTATGACCGCCACCGTCTGGTCAATGTCGACCTGAAGCTGGAATTCGAGACCCCGCCGGAGCGCATGCCTGCGAGCGGCAACATGGAGGTCCGGCTGATCCTGGGCGAGGCGGGAATCATGCGTTCGGGCAAGCAACTCTACGGCGTCCGCCGCGACAAGCCCTGCTTCTGGTCCTGGATCTTCAAGTTCAGCGGCGGCCCGCCCCAGCCGACCCGTCCCAGCTTGGCCGCGACCGAACTTCTCAACCAACTGCTCGATGACGGCGGGAACCAGTTGACAGGCAAGCTGGCCTTGCCGGCTCTCTGGTCGAGCATGACCGTCGACGTCCAGTTCTCGTCCCTTGGCTGGGAGACGCCTCGGCCCCTCATCAAGTCCCTGATCTTCAACTGCTCCATCGACGCCGTCGCCAACGGAGACCGTTATTCCGTGCTTCGCGTGGCCACCAACAATCCTTATGCCACGGTCACCTGCTCGCCGGAGGACGCGGCATCGCGGGGACCGGGGCGGATCAGCCTGTATCGGATCTATGACAAGGGCACTCCGGTGAACCTGGGAATCGATGACGGCCGGCAGGCCGAAGGGAGCCTGCCGTTGAGCTTCAAGGAATGGCAGATCATCGGGACATCGGGTACAGGAGGTCCATCAAGGCGGACCGACCGGAACATCCGCGAAGTCCTGAACGGGCACAAGATCGTCGAGTGCGCATTCACGACCGACCCGTCGGTCGAAACCGCCGCCGTGGCGGTTCCGGGCGCCGTTCCGTTCCTCGCGAAGTCGAAACCCATGGTCGCCATCGACAGCGCAGCGGAAATCGAATCCGCGGATCTGGATAGCCTGAGCGCCGTTCGGGACGAGATGCCCGACCTGCCGGTCGACGGCGTCTCCGCCGGGGCCTTCGAACTGTTCGCGGGGCCCGGCGAGGAGTTCGACATGATCGGGATCACCGATCCCGACCTGCAGCCCGAAGTTCTGCCCTTCGACGGTCCGGCTGGATGGCGCAAGATCCTGTCCGGCGGCATGATCGGCTATGCCCCCGCGCCGCGGTCGTGACGATGCGGCGGTCAGAATAAAACGATTCTAAGAAAACCGACCTTGGCGTGTAACCTTCAGGCGGCCATATGGTTAATGCGGTGGGCCCTCAGCCTTCTGGGCAGGCGGTCCGCCGCAAACCAAGCAGCTTGGGGAAAACGCCATGACTGACCAAAAGCAGGGGCAGACGACCCCCCAGGGGCATCCGTCGGTAACGCCCTCGGACGGCGTCCTGACCACCCGGCAGGGCCACCCGATCGCCAACAACCAGTCCACGCGGACCGTCGGCGCCCGCGGCCCGGCCACCCTGGAAAACTACCAGTTCCTCGAAAAGATCACCCATTTCGACCGCGAGCGCATCCCGGAGCGGGTCGTGCATGCCCGCGGCTTCGTGTGCTACGGCGAGCTTGAGGTCACCGGCAAGATCGGCGACGAGCCCGCGTCCAAGTACACCCGCGCGAAGCTGTTCCAGGAAGCCGGGAAGAAGACGCCGCTGGCGATCCGCTTCTCCACCGTGATCGGCGGCCGCGACTCCTCCGAGACCGCCCGCGACCCGCGCGGCTTCGCGGTCAAATTCTATACCGAGGACGGCAACTGGGACCTGGTCGGCAACAACCTGGCGGTGTTCTTCATCCGCGACGCCATCAAGTTCCCCGACGTCATCCACTCGCTGAAGCCCGACCCGGTCACGTTCCGCCAGGAGCCGAACCGGATCTTCGACTTCATGAGCCAGACGCCCGAATCCATGCACATGCTGACGCACCTGTTCAGCCCGCGTGGCATTCCGGCCAACTACCGGCACATGGAAGGCTTCGGCGTCAACACCTACAAGATGGTCAACGCCCAGGGCGAGACCGTGCTGGTCAAGTACCACTTCCACCCGCGCCAGGGCGTCGCCAGCCTTACGGCGGAGGAAGCGGCCAAGGTCCAGGGCCAGGAGCTGGGCTCCGCCACCAAGGACCTGTTCGAGGCCATCGAGCGCGGCGACTACCCGAAGTGGGACATGTTCGTCCAGATCATGGAAGACCATGACCACCCCGAACTGGACTGGGATCCGCTGGACGACACCAAGATCTGGCCGGAGAAGGACTTCCCGCTCCGCCATGTCGGCGTCATGACGCTGAACCGGAATGTCCAGGACTTCTTCAACGAGAACGAGCAGATCGCCATGGGCACCGGCGTGCTGGTGGACGGGCTGGACTTCTCGGACGACAAGATGCTGGTCGGCCGGACCTTCTCCTATTCCGACACCCAGCGCTATCGCGTCGGCACCAATTATCTGCAGCTGCCGGTCAATTCGCCCAAGAACGCGAAGGTGGCGACCAACCTGTCGGGCGGGCAGATGTCCTTCTACCGCGACCTGGCGCCGGGCCAGAACCCCCACGTCAATTTCGAGCCGTCGATCCACAACGGCCTGAAGGAGACTGCGGAGGAGCAGCCGAACAACCCGCCGGAGATCCGCGGCCCGCTGACCCGCGCCGTGCTGGAGCGACGCAATGACTATGTCCAGGCGCGCGGCCGCTTCAACACCATGATGGACTGGGAACGCGACGACCTGATCCTGAACATGGGCACGCTGCTGGGCCAGTGCGAACGCGACGTCCAGGAACGGATGATCTGGCACTTCTTCCTGATCCATGACGATTATGGCCGCCGCGTCGGCGAAGTGCTCGGCATCACCGCCGACGACGTCCGCGACCTGCCGCCGCTGCCCAAGCAGGTGCTGACCGACGAGGACAAGCGCCGGCTCCAGAACCTGGGCAACAACGGCGACAAGATCGACCCCAACGTGTGGGGCCAGTGGACCAGTTCCGTGAAGAACCGCAAGGCCATGGCCGAAGAGGTCCTGAGCGGGATGAAGGGTTCGTCGCAGGGTATGCGGCACGACCAAGCCGCCGAGTAGCTTGGCGGAAAGACTTCGGCCCCTCCTTCCGGCAACGGAGGGAGGGGCTTTTTCGTGGAACGGCGCCGGCCGGAACCGGGATATCGGGGACTGCCTGCCCCGCTTCTCCTTGCCGATACGGTCGTTTTCGGCCTGGGACGTGGCATCAAGGAACCGCAAAACCCTCACGGCTGGTCGGCCACCTGCGGGAATCTTCACGATCCTGCGGAAAAGTTCAAGATTCGGGCGCAGACCGCGAAATTATTCAAGCGGGGTTGGTCGGAACCGACGAAGCGCGTGTTCGGCTTTGCGCAATTCGGGACAGCGAGCGGCCTACGCGCTCTCGTCCTGCAGCCCGCCACCATGCTCAAAGCGAGCACGTCGCGGGAGGAAGCGCGCCGCCGGTGCCGCCGGGGGCACCGGCGACGGTCAGCCGCCGGAAGGTCGCCCGGAAGCCGGCGCCGCGGGGCGAGCAGGCGTAGAGCCCCGCTTCGACTTGCCTTACGCCGTCGTCCTCCGTCAGGCGGCAGATGCGGAGCTGGGTCCAGGCACCGCCGACCAGGGCGTGGACGGTGTAGTCGCCCGACGCCCGCGTGACCCGCAGGGCGATCCCGTCGCCCTGGAAATCCTGCGTCGACCAGTCGGACCAGCCCTGGTTGGTGACCACGACGCCCAGCCTGGACGGTCCGTCCGGCTCGTGCTCCACCGAGGTCTTGAGCCAGCAGCCGGGTGACAGCCGGACCATCAGGCCCGCCTGGTCGTACTGGTGGACCGGCCGGAAGGCGACTTCCGTCTCCAGGGTGAAATCGCCGCTCACCGGGGCGAGCAGGCGCGGCCCCCGGTCGACCCGGAAGCCGTAATGGGTGCCCTGCCAGAAATCCGTGTCCGCAGGCGGAGCGACGACCAGCCCGTCCGGCGTCAGCCGCCAGTCCTCCGGCTCGTCGGTCCAGGTCAGCGGCGGCATCAGGCCGGGGCCGGCGAAGCTTTCGTCAATCAGCATGGGGGTCTTCCCGTTCCTTCCGCCGCCGATCAGGAAAGTCCCGCCAGCCGTTCGATGTCCGGGCGATTCAGCCCGAGCTGGGCGGCGGCGTCGAGGATCTCGCCCCAGGTGGTCGCGTCGATGGGAATTCCCTCGGCGCCGCGGCGGCGGCGGGAGTCCTGCTCCGGCTCGCCGGCGATCCTGATGCGGTCGACGCCCCGGGCGACCGGGGATTCCTTGACCCATTTGACGAATTCCGCGGTCTCGGACGACAGGTTGGCCGCGGTGCCCAGGCGGTTCGGGTCGATGATGATCGACAGCATGTTGTTGATGATGGCGCGGCTCGACGGCTTGTAGTGCAGCGTGCCGCCGCCGGTCAGCGCGCCGCCCAGCAGTTCGCACACGACGGCCAGGCCGAAACCCTTGTGCTCGCCGAAGGGCAGGATGGCGCCGTGGGGCTCGGCGAACAGCTCGTTGGGGTCGGTGGTCGGCTCGCCCCGGTGGTCCAGCAGGGTCTCCGGCTTGACCTGCTCGCCCTTGTTCATGGCCACGCGCACCTTGCCCATGGCGATCCGGCTGGTCGCGAAGTCCAGCAGCACCGGCTCGCGGCCCGGCAGCGGGATGCCGACGCAGAACGGGTTGGTGACGAAACGGGCGTCGCGCCCGCCGTATGGCGCCACCACCGGCTCGCTGATCACGTTGACATAGTGCATCGACACGTAGCCGGCCCGGATGCACTGCTCGGCCCAGTGGCCGATGCGGCCGATATGGTGGCTGTTGGAAAGGCCGACCACGGCCACGCCGTGCCTGGCGGCGCGCTCGATCCCCTGCTCCATCGCCTCGAAGGCCATGACCTGGCCGAAGCCGGCCTTGCCGTCCAGGGTCAGCAGCGCGCCGGCGTCGGTGACCGGGGCCACGTGCTGGTTGACCTTGAGGTCGCCGGCCAGGAACACCTCGACATAGCGCGGCAGCATGCCCACGCCGTGGGAGTCGTGGCCGGTCAGGTTGGCCTCCACCAGATGGTCGGCCACAAGTTCGGCCTCGCGCCGGCTCGACCCGGCGGCGGTCACGATCTCGCGCATGACGGCCTTCAGCGGCTCCGCCGATATGGTCACGTAGGTCATCTTCCTGGTCATCGTCGTTCCTCCTCAGCTGCGCCCGATACACCCGGGACGCCCGGCATGGCCAGCCGGAAATCGGCGGCGACCGGATAATGGTCGCTGGCGACGTCGGCCTCCGGCTCGCGCACGACCCAGGCCTTGTCGACGGCGATGCCGCCGTTGGCCAGGATGAAGTCGATCCGCATCGCGCCGGAGACGTCGGTGCTCAGCATGGGTGTCGGGATGGTGTGGCGGCGTTCGGCCGGTGGCATGGCGTCGCGCAGGCCGAAGCGGGGAGCCACGTCGCGGAACAGCACCCGCCCGGCCTCAATGAATCGCTCGACCTCCCGCCGGGCCACGTCGGGCGCCCGGAACCGCTCGAAGCCCCGCGCCAGGGCCGCCGCGTCGGGGGCGTCCTCCGGGCTGACGGCGTTCATGTCCCCGGCGAACAGCAGGGGGCCGGGCAGCAGGGGCAGGAACCCGTCATAATCCTCCAGCCGCTTGCGCGGGCGGCGCTGCGGGTGGGGATGGTACGTGGCGACCCAGGCCTCGCCCTCGGGGAAGGCCAGCCTGACGGCCAGCAGGCCGCGGTCCTGGTTGGCGCCGGCGCGGTGGATGATGGTCGAGACGGTGTCGGCGATCGGGTGACGGCTCAGGATCGCGTTCCCCCAGGAACCGTCGTAGAGGCGGCTGGCGGCATGGGGAAAGCCGAACAGCGCGGCATAGTCCTCCCGCTGGCCGAACGCCTCCTCGCAGTACAACGCCTCGTTGAGCACGAGGATATCGGGCTTCAGCCGGGCGACCAGGTCCACGGCGGCGCGCCGCCGGCTTTCGTCCGGCACGCGACGGTCCGCCCCGTCGGCCCGGGCCTGGAACATCCCTTCCAGGATGTTCCAGGCGACCAGCCGGCGAAGCGGCCCGGCGTTTCCGGCTTCGTTTCCGGGGGTGCCTGCTTCAGGGTCGGGTGGTGTCAATTCCTCCATCTCCCGACCATGGCAGGATCGGCCGGTCCCGGAAAGATCCGATCAGGACTTGGTCGCGGGGTCGTGGGTATGGTGCCGGTCCCGCTCACCCCCGCCCGTGCCGACGCGGCTGCGGTTGGAGTTGGTGGACTGGCCGGGTTCGGGCTGCCAGCCGGCCGGCCGGTTCTTCGGATCGTCGGCCGGCTTGTCGGCGTTCTGCTGGCTCGACCCCGGGCCGCCATGGTGGCGGTTGGTGTCCGCTGTGTTCCTCGACATTATCACCGATCCTGCTGGTAGCCCTGATGGGTGGTGTTCTGCTTGGTATTGCCCTGGCGGTCCTGCTCGCGAAGGTTCGCAGGCGCCCCGCCCGTGCCTTTGATGTCGGCGACGGAGTTGCCTTCGTGGGCGGATCCGCCCGGGCCCTTGTCGCTACGGCCGGCGGGAGGTACCGGAGGTGGTTGGTTCGACATGTCGGTCACCGCTCCGTTGGTGGGAAGGTGCTGCGAAAACAGGCGCGGGCGCGGACGGTTCCGACCCAAAAGGATGTCGTCAGGACGAGGGCGGGACCAGGAAATCGATCAGCAGCCGATTGACGCGCTCCGGCTCCTCATGCTGGACCCAATGGGTCGCCTCGGGGATGTGGAACACCTCGCACCGGCTGCACAGGGACGCGCCTGCCTCGGCCAGCCGCGGGTCCAGGGCGGCGTCGCGGTCGCCCCAGATCACGCGCACCGGGATGCCGATCGGCTCCGGCGGAGGCGACGGGGCGTGGTGCCGCAGGGCGCGGTACCAGTTCAGCATGGCGGTCGCGGCACCCGGCTGCTCCCAGGCGTCGCGGTACCGCGCCCAGTCCTCCGGCGCGAAGGTGCCGGGCCGGGCGGTCTTCTCCATCAGCCGGCGCATCCCGGCGAACCCGCGGGCGCGGAGCAGCGTTTCCGGCAGCCAGGGCACCTGGAAGAAGCCGACATACCAGCTCCTCAGGCCCTGGGACGGGTGGGCCAGCACATGGCCGCGCACCGTCGCCAGGTGCGGCCCGTTGAGTACCGCCGCCCGCTCGACCCGGTCGGGGTACCGTCCGGCGAGATGCCAGGCGAGTATGGCGCCCCAGTCGTGGCCGACCACCGCGAACCGGCCGATCCCGAGCGCGTCGGCGAGCCCGACCACGTCGCCGGCCAGGGTGTCGAGGGCATAGTCGCGGACCCGGCCCGGCTTGCCGGACCGGCCGTAGCCGCGCTGGTCCGGCATCACGAGCCGCAGCCCGGCTTCGGCCAGGGGAGCGATCTGGCGGCGCCAGGCGAGGCGCGATTCCGGGAATCCGTGCAGCAGGATCACGGGCGGGCCGTCTGCCGGACCGGCGGTCGCGACCTGGAGTTCGACGCCGTTGACCGGAACGCGCCGGTCGCGGATCGGCATCCCCGCCGGATCGTCCCTCACGGCGTGTCGTCCAGGAGCCAGCCGACGGCTTCGCGCGCGACGTAGGGAGGCACCGTGTGGCCGCCGTCGAACTCGCGGTAGAGCACGTCGAAGCCGGCCGCTTGCAGCCTCGGCACCAGCCGCCTGCTGCAGGCGTCGATCGGCAGGACGGTGTCCCCGGTGCCGTGGGAGATGTAGAACGCGGGATGATCGTCCGTGCCGCTCGGGGCGGCGAACCCCGGCGAGAAGGCCGCGACGCGCCGGAACAGGCCGCCATTGATCAGTCCGAGCGACAGGGCGTAGGACGCGCCGTCCGAGAACCCGCCGACCGCGACCCGGTCGGGATCGATCGCGAACCGGCGGAAGACCTCGGCCAGCGCGTCGTCGATCCGTTTCACGTCGGGGCCGTAGCCGCCCAGGATCACGTCCCAGGTCGGGCCTTCCGACTGCGGGGCCAGCAGGATCAGCCCGGCCTCGTCGGCCACCGGCTGGAGCCAGCCGATCGCCTGCCCGGCCTCTCCGCCGGCGCCGTGGAGCAGCACCAGGAGGGGCGCCGGCCGGTCGGGCCGGTACCGGGGAGGGACGGAGATCAGGCCGAACCGCTCGGTGCCGACGCTCAGCGTCTGGATGCTGGGCGGCGTCTCCGGCCTGTCGCCGACCGTCCCGGGACGCGCCGTCAGGCGTCCCCGGCCGGCCGGTGAGTCCCGATGAATGTTCCGACGGCTCATGGTCGCCCTCCTGCCCGGCGGTTCATGTCCGATGGCGCCTCAGCCCGAGGCATTCCCCCGGTCGCGGTCGGCCGCCGACGCCCTGGCGGCCTCCTCCGGATCGGTCACCCGGCCCAGGGCGACGGCCTTCTCCGCAGCCTTGGTCTTCTCCGCGTCCGGTCCCTTCTCCTGCGGGGCGGGCTCCGTCGTGATCTTGCCCAGATGGTCGATGCTTTGGTCCGGCATGGGGGATCTCCCGATTGGAACTGGGCTCCCATCAACATGCCAGTCCGCGCGATGTCGCGCCGGCCGCGGGACATCGGCGAAATTTCGCCGCGATCCGGATCGTGCCGGGCGCCGGGCCCGAAGCCGCGGCACACGGCCCCAGGAGGCGCCGGCGGAGCGGCCCCGATTGCATCGGCGGCGTTTGCCGCTATGGTGGCCCCCTGGATTGATCCTGGCCGCCCGGCGGGGCGGCCCCGCAGGGGAGGGGAAGCGATGGGCCGGGAGATGGGCCGGGACTGGCCGAGGGAATGGCAGAAGGCCGCCACGGCGGAACAGCGCGCCCGCAACGTCTTCCTGCAGGCGCAGGAACGCGCGCTCCACGCGGCCCGGTTCGAGGAAGGCGAAAGGGCCGCGATCCTCGACGCCGCCGACGGAGCCTACCGCGCCTGGACGGCGGCGCGGGCCGTCCTGGACGGATTCGTGGCGGACTGGCGCCAGTCGGTCCGGGAGACCGCCGCCGGCTGAGCCGGAAGGCCATCACCGCAAGGACGGATCCAACGGATTTCCCAACGGGTTTCCCAGCAGGTTTCCCGGTTCGCGGGGCCGTCGCAGGCCTGCGGACGTTGAATGGCCGATACGCCCTCGCAACCAACTCATCTCCGGCCTGTTTGGGCTCGTCGTTCAGGCATACCGCTCGAACCGCGACAGAGCCGGAGATCATCATGGCAGACGAATCCGTCCGGAAGGACGAGGCCGCGCAAAAGATCGCTCAACTGGTCGGCCCCGAGGGGATGCCGGTCCGGCCAAGCGACGAAGCTTACCCGCACGTCACGACCGACGACTGGGGCGACGTGCTGGTGGCCGATTACGAATCGGTGCAGACCGCTCTCGACGAAGGGGCCGTGATCCGCGATCCGGACAGCGGTTTCCTGAAGACGAGCGCGGCTCCCTGACGCTACCCGGCGTTGCCCGGCGCCGCCGCGGCCGGGGGAGGCGGATGAAGAATGCGTCCCGCCGGTGGCCGGGCGCCGCGCGGGTCACATATGTATGCTCCTGCGCTGCCCTGGAGACCGGTTCTTGACCCATTCCCTGCCGACCCCGCCCCTGCCCCGCTTCGGCTGGTGCTGCCAGTATATCCCGCCCGACGGCGACGCCGAGACCGCCAAGCGCATGAATCCCGGCACCGTCACCGTGGCGACGCTGAGCAGGCTGGACGCAGCCCGGGCGGCCGAGAAGCTGGAGCAGGTGCTGCGCCGGAACCTGCAGTCGCTGCACCTGCAACTGGCCGAGGTGGCCCGCCACCCACCCTATCGCCGCCTGCTCCGCGTCAACAGCGGCCTGCTGCCGGTCTATACCCACGCCATCGGGCTGCCGCTCTACCGGGAGCCGGCGATCCGCTCGCTGGTCGAGACCGCCCTGGAGCATGCCGGCCGGAAGGCGCGCGAGGCCGGCATCCGCATCGGCCTGCACCCCGACCAGTTCTGCGTGCTGAACAGCGCCAACCCGGCGACGCTGAAGAACTCGGTGGACGAGCTGGAATACCATGCCGACATCCTGCGGATGATGGGCCTGACCGGCGGCTGGCACCCGCAGGGCGCCCACGTCAACATCCATGGCGGCGGCCGCGCCGAGGGGATCGCGGGGTTCCGCCGCGGCCTGGCCCTGCTGTCGGAGGACGCCCGGAACCTGGTGACGGTCGAGAACGACGAGATGTCGTACGGGCTGGACGACCTGCTGCCGCTGGCCGACGCCGTGCCGATCATCCTGGACCTGCATCACCACTGGGTCAAATCGGAGGGCGAGTATATCCGGGCCGACGATCCCCGGATCGAGACGATCCGCGCATCCTGGCGTGGCGTGCGCCCGATAGCCCATATCAGCGTCTCGCGCGAGGACCTGCTGGACGGCTGGCCGGCCGACGAACTGCCCGATCATGCCGTGCTGAGCGCCCGCGGGCTGAAGGCCCGGGACCTGAGGGCCCATTCCCAGCGCATGTGGAACCACGCGGTCAACCGGCTGGTGTCGGAGCACCTGGCCTGGGCCGACTTCGAGGTGGAGGCCAAGGCCAAGAACCTCGCCGTGGACGACCTGGAGCGCGACGCGCTTCGGCTGGGCGCGATCCCGGCGGAAACCCCGGCGCCGTGACCGTCCCGCCGCTCGACGTCGCCCGCATCCTGGTGGAGCCGGCCGCCGCGACGCACCCGCGCGGCCGGCAGATCCTGGACCGGTTCCCCGATGCCGAACGGGTCGAGGTGGCGTCCCACTGGAACATCCCGGACCTGCACGGCGACAGCGACAAGGTCGAGGAGTGGGTGCGCACCAAGCGCGGCGTGCTGGTGCTGGGCGTCAAGAAATCGCTGTCGGTGCGGCCCAACGGGCGGAGCGGCGACTTCATCGCGCCGTCGCATTCCAACGGCTGCGCCATGGCCTGCGCCTACTGCTACGTCTCGCGCCGCAAGGGCTACGCCAACCCGATCACGACCTTCGTCAACATCGAGGGGATATGCGCGACCATCGAGCGCCACGCCGCCCGGACCGGCCCCAAGACGCAGCCGAACCAGGTGGACGGACAGGCCTGGGTTTATGACGTGGGCGAGAACGGGGACTGCTCGGTCGATGCGCTGATCTGCGACAACCTGGCCGACCTGACCGCGCTGTTCCGCCGCCTGCCCAACGCCAAGGGCAGCTTCGCGACCAAGTACGTCAACCGGGACCTGCTGTCCTACGACCCCGGCGGCGGCATGCGCATCCGCTTCAGCCTGATGCCGGCCGAGCTGGCCCGCACGCTGGACGTGCGCACCTCCCCCATCCCGGAGCGCATCGCGGCGATCGACGATTTCGTCCGGGCGGGATGGGAGGTCCACCTGAACTTCAGCCCGGTGGTCGCCTACGAGGGCTGGACCGCCGACTATACCGAGCTGTTCCGGCAGGTCGACGCGGCGCTGTCGGACCGGGCCAAGGCGCAGCTCGCCGCCGAGGTGATCTTCCTGACCCACAATGAGGGCCTGCACGAGATCAACCTGCGCTGGCATCCCAAGGCCGAGGAGAAGCTTTGGACGCCGCGCTGGCAGGAGAGCAAGGTCTCCGGGAACGGCGCCGTCAACGTCCGCTACCGGGCGCCGCTCAAGGGCAAGATGATCGCCGTCTTCCGCGAGATGCTGGCCCGCGAGATGCCCTACTGCCGCATCCGCTACATCTTCTGAAGCGGGGACGGCGGACATATTCTTTTTGCGGGCATTCAAGCATAAAAGCGCAACCGTTCAGATATATACCAGCCAACGCGATATCCGCCCCAGTCCCAAGACGGAGAGCGTTGGATGCTGAGAAGACTTCTGGTTTCCGCCCTGCTGATCGTTCCGGCCGTCGCCGGCCCCGCCCTCGCGGAAGGCCGCGGCGGCGCTTCGCCGGACATGTCCCGGAGCTTTCCGGCCGCCCGTCTGGAGCAGGTCGACCGCGCCCTGGAGGAAGCGGTCGCGAAGGGCCTGATGCCCGGCGCGGTGTTCCTGATCGCCCGGGACGGCGAGACCGTCCACCACAGGGCGCTGGGCCTGCTGGACCCCGCCACCGGTACCGCCATGCCGAAGGACGCCATCTTCCGCATCGGCTCCATGACGAAACCGGTGGTGACCGCCGCCGCCATGGTCATGGTCGAGCAGGGGCGGCTCGGCCTGCAGGAGCCGGTGACCCGCTACGTTCCGGAGTTCGTCGGCCTCCGGGTCCAGACCAGGAGCACGGACGCCGCGGGGAACGCGGTCCTCGGCACCGCGCCGCCGGCGCGGCCGATCTCGATCCAGGACCTGATGCGGCACACCTCGGGGTTCACCTACAGCTTCACCGGCCCGGCAACCGACCCGATCCGCAAGGCCTATATCGACCAGGGGATCGAGCAGATCGAGGCCGACCTGCCCGCCGACGAGATGATCCGCCGCCTGGCCGGGATCCCGCTCGCACACGAGCCGGGAACCACCTTCGAGTACGGCGTTTCGACCGACGTGCTGGGCATCGTCCTGGAACGCATCGCCGGCAAGCGCCTGGACGCCGTCCTGGACGAGACGATCTTCCGGCCGCTGGGTATGAAGGACAGCGGCTTCACGGTGAAGCCGGCCGACCGGGCGCGGCTGGCCGGCTTCTCCGCCGAAGATCCGCTGGCGGCATGGCTGTCGGGATGGATGCGCGTCGAAGGCGACCGTCCGCAGGCCTATCTCAGCGGCGGCGGCGGCATGGTCTCGACCGTGCCGGACTATTTCCGCTTCGCGCAGATGATCCTGGACGGCGGGACCGTCCGGGGCGTGCGCGTGCTGTCCCGCAAGTCCGTCGAATTGATGCTGTCGGATCATCTGGCCGGGCTTTCCGGTGGGCCGGCGGCCTATACCGGGCCGGGCTATGGCTTCGGCCTGGGCTTCGCGGTCCGCGCCCAGGACGGCGTGTCCCCCGTCCTGGGCAGCAAGGGCGACGCCACGTGGTTCGGCGTGACCGGCACGACCTTCGTGATCGACCCGCGGGAGAAGCTGGTGGCGATCCTGATGGCGCAGGCCCCGTCGGGGCGCGGCCAGATGCGCCCCCTGTTCAGGAACCTGGCATACGGGGCTATGGCCGAGTGATCCGTCGCCGGGGCGGGGGTCCGTCGAGGCGCCCGCCCCGGCACGCGCCGGCATATCCAGGAATGGCTAATTTGCCGCATGCCGCCGCACCCTCTCTGTAAAAATTGACTCGAAATACCGGTCCACGCACGGCAAGAGTTACAAACAGAAAAACAAGCCACCGGAACCTTTGGCGAAGTTTCCGAGTCAAAAGGATAGTAAGATGTCTTATAAAAGACGCGCGCCATTCATCCCCCGGGCGATGACGATGATCCTCGCGGCCTTGTTCCTGGCCGCCGTTTCCTTTCCAGCTCTTGCCGACGATGCGCCGCCCCGGGTCGAGGGGGCCACGACCGTCGATGCCGACGGGGTCCTGGCGATGATCGAAAGCACGCCTGCCCTGGTGGTGTTCGACAACCGGCGGGAGGCGGATTTCCGCGATGGCCATATCGAAGGGGCGATCCGGCTGATCGACGACGAATTGACTGGCCCCGAGGTGCTGGCGAAGCACGGCGCGGACCCGGCGACCCCGGTCCTGTTCTACTGCAACGGCCCGAAATGCGCCCGTGCCTACAACGCCGCCCGGCTGGCGGTCGGCTGGGGATACAAGGCGGTGCACTACTACTATGCCGGCATGGGCGAATGGAAAGCCAAGGGGCTGCCCCTGGCCAAGCCCTGACGAGGCCGGCGCCGGCCGCCGGGAGCCCCGGCCGGCCCCGTGGCGCCCCGCGAGAAAGCCGGTTCGGGAGGACCGAGATGGCCGAGAAGAAAATCGCCCCGAAGAGCGGCAACCGGCTGCTGCTGACCATCCTCGGCGCCGCCGTCGCTGTCATCCTGATCGCCAGCGCCGGCATCGGCAGATACATGAGCCGCAGCTACGAGCGCCTGACCTTCGAATTCATGGACGGCCAGAGCCAGCAGGTGATGGACGTGGCGGTGACGGACATGCTGTGGCGCGGCCACGCCGCCACGGTCGCCGGGGTGGCGGCGGAGATCGCGACCGAGATGCGGGCCGCCGTCTAGGCCCGCGACGCGGCGGCGCTGAGGGCCATCGCCATGGCCGCTCCCCGGCGCGGGGTCGTGACGGACGGCACGGTGGCGCTGCTCGGCGTCGGCGTGCTCGATCCCGGCCTGAAGCCGCTGGCCGAGGAATGGACGGACAGGCCGCGCCCGCTGCCCGCGGACCTGCTCGGCCGGCTGGGCGCGCGCCAGGGGCCGGAACGCCTCCAGACCCTCACCCATGTCTGGCTGGACGGCGACCGGCCGCTGATGTCGGTGGTCGTGCCGACCGGCGGGCTGCGGCTGACCGGCTATGTCCTGCTCCATGTCGATCCCCTGCCCCGCCTGGAGTCGCTCGACCTGAGGCTCGGCATGGGAATCGCGGTGAACGCGCTGGGATCGGGCCGGCCGCTGCTGAATCTCGACGCGTTCCGGATACCCGGCGGTTCGGTGACCCGTCCCGTCGCGCTGTGGCTGCACGCCCCGGGGGGCGAGCGCATCGCCGCGGTCGAGGCCGTCACCGACACCACCGACCTGAGCCGGGCGCTGGACGACACGGTGCTGACCTCGGCGCTGGCCTTCGTCGCGGTCGGCGGCGGCTTGTCCCTCGCGGTGCTGGTCGCCGCCTGGCGGTTCCTGGTGCGCGTCGAGCGGGCCAATGCGCGCATCGGCGCCGAACTGGACGCCGCCCGCGAGACGGAGGCGCGCCGGCACGCGGAGGAGGAAGCGCGGCACCGCCAGGCCGAGATGGATGCCCAGGCCGAGCGGCGGCGCCTGCTCAACGAGCTTGCCGACGGTTTCGAGGCGACGATCCGGCAGGTCGCGGAGAGCGTCTCGTCGTCGGCGACGCAGGTCCACGCCAATGCCCGGAGCCTGGCGGCCACCGCGGAGGAAGCATGCCGCCAGACCGACACCGTCGCCCTGGTCTCCGGCCAGGCCTCGGCCAACGTCGCGGCGGTCGCCGCCTCCACCGAGGAGCTGACCTCGTCGATCGCCGAGATCGACCGCCAGACCGGCAGCGCCCGGGAGATCGCCCGCCGGGCGGCCGACGAGGCGGCGCGCACGGACGGCACCGTCCAGGGGCTCGCGGCGGCGGCCGACCGGATCGGCGACATCGTCAGGATGATCCAGGACATCGCCGGCCGGACCAACCTGCTGGCGCTGAACGCGACGATCGAGGCCGCCCGGGCCGGCGACGCCGGCAAGGGGTTCGCCATCGTCGCCTCGGAGGTCAAGAACCTCGCCACCCAGACCGGCAAGGCGACGGAGGAGATCGCCGCGCAGATCGCCCATATCCAGGCGACGACGGGCCAGGCGGTCGAGGCGATCCGGAGCATCACCGCCACCATCGCGCAGGTCAGCGAGATCACCCTGACGGTCGCCGGCGCCGTCGGCCAGCAGAGCGCCGCCACCGCCGAGATCGCCCGCAACGTCGACCAGGCATCATCCGGGACCCACGAGGTCTGCGCGGGTATTTCCGGCGTGACGAAGGCCGCGCGGGAAACCGGCCGCACGGCCGGCCAGCTGCTCGACGCCGCCCTGGACCTGTCCCGCCAGTCCGAAACCCTGCGCGGGCAGGTCGACCACTTCATCGGCGAGGTCCGGTCGGCCTGAGGGCGCCGGTACCGTCAGTCGTCGTCCGTCATCGCGGGCAGGACGGCGCCGTCCAGCTTCGCGCCGTCCAGAACGGTCCCGGCCATGTTGGCGTCGATCAGCACCGCGTCGGTCAGGTCGGCGCCGCCGAGGTCGGCGAAGGCGAGGTTGGCGTCCCGGAGGTTGGCGCCGACGAGACTCGCGCCGACCAGCCTGGCCCCGGTCAGGTTGACCGGCCACCGGCGCCCGGTGGCGCGGTCGCCGGCGCCCTTGATCTCGACCGATCCCAGCTTGGCGCGGTCCAGCCTGGCGCCGCCCAGGTCGCTGCCCCGCAGGTTGGAGCCGTCCAGGGTCGCCCCGGTGAAGTCCACGTAGCACAGGACGGCGTCGGACAGGTCCGACATGACGACCAGGGCGTCCCGGAGCGTGGCGCCGGACAGATCGACCCCGCGGAGATTGGCCCCGCTGAGATTGACCCGCGTCAGGTCGATATGGGACAGATCCTGGCCGGCGAGGTCGGCGCGTCCGCCCTTGGCACCGCCGCTCCTGACCCAGGCCTGGTGGTTCTCCAGGCTCTGCCGGATCGTCGGGGGGAACTGGTCGGCGTTCCTCCGGATGTTGGCGCCCGTGCAGTCGACTCCGGTCAGGTCGACGCCGTCCAGGGTCGCCCCCATCAGGTCGGCGTTCCGCAGGCTGGCGCCCATCAGGGTCGCCCCGGTCAGGTCGGCATCCTTCAGGGATGCGCCGGACAGGTTGGCCCCGCTCAGGTTGGCGCCCTTGAGATTGGCCGAGCCGAGATCCGCGTCGCGCAGGCTGGCCTTGGCGAGGTTGACGCCGGCCATCAGGGCGCCCGTGCAGTCGGCCCCGTTGAGCTTCGCCTCCGACATGTCGGCTCCGGACAGGTTGGCGCGGGCCAGCAGGCCGTCGTCGAAATCGGCGCCGTGCAGGTCCGACCGCCGGACGGTCAGGGTGCTGCCCCCCTTGTGGTCGAGCAGGGCGCCGCCCCTGAAGTCGGCATCGCGGAGGTTGGCTCCCCGCAGGCGCGCGCCGCGGAGATGCGCGCCCCGCAGGTCGGCGCGCTGGAGGTTGGCGCCGGACAGGTCGGCCGCCTTCAGGTCGGCGGCGAACAGGTCGGCCTCCGACAGGTCGCTCCGCTTCAGGTCGCAGCCGGTGAGGACCGCGCCGGACAGCTTGATCCTCTGGAGGTTGGTGTCGGCGAGATGCATCCCCCGGAGGTCGGCCATGGCAAGGCAGGCCCTGGCGCCGCCCGCACGCCGGGAGAGCCAGCGGCCGTGCCTGTCGATGATGGACAGCAGCTCGTGCGGAGTCATCAAGCCTCCTGCGTTCTAAGATTGCAACGAATTCTAAGTGCAACAAAAAGTTTAAGATTTCGGTGTAGTCCCATGGGGTTCGACGGCGGGCGCGGCCTTGGGCCGCAGGACGGCAGCGGATTGAACTGAGCGGGCGGAGATGATCAGGGGGCGGATTATCCACTACGAGATCCTGGTTTCCCGCGAGGGCCGCTGGATCATCCAGGGCGTGGTCCACGAGACCGGCTCGGGAACCGGCGAGGCCGAGGCTGTCGAGGCGGCGCGCCTGCTGCTGGCGACCGGGGACTGCGAGGAGGCCAGGATCGTCCGCGTCCGGAGCATGATCACCGGCTACTCGACCAAGGCGGAGATCTTCCACGAGACGAAGCCGCCGGTCCGGGACAAGCCGATCACCGTGAAGGGCACGGTCGGGCGGGTCGGCCCCTGTTCGACGGCGGCCGACATCCGTGGCCTGGAGAGCCGGATGATCCTGGGCCGCCTGTTCAGGATGTTCCTGGACAAGCACCGGATCACCACGACGGAACTGCTGCACAACTGGACCTATCTGCGGAAGCTCCAGGACACCGGCAGCCTGGTCAACACGGCCACCCACCAGATCGCGGCGGTCCAGGCCAAGGAATTGGGCGTGCCCGCCAGGGAGCGGGTCCGGGCGCTGGAAAAGCTGATCGGCGAGGGATTGTCCCAGGCGCGGGACCTGGCCGGCGAGAAGCGCCGCCTGCCGCGCTTCGATCCCCAGGCCCTGGATCATTTCAGCCGGCGGGTCAGGGCGCGGGAAGGTCCGGAGCGCCACGATTTCGTGTTCACCGCCCTGCTGTGCGACCATCTCATGGGGTTCCCGTCGATCGGCGGGAAGCTGGAGGCGGTGCTCGGGCTGATGACCGACGATCTCGATCCCCATCTGTCCGGCTTGCTGGAAGCGGTCGCGGCCGACGCGCTGGGCAATGCGGACATCATCAAGGAACTGCTCGGTCCCCAGCGCCATCTGGCGGCGTCCCTGTGCCGGCTGGCCGACCTGCTGCACGGCCGCCTGGACCTCGCCGCCGCCGGCACGAACCCCCTGCTGACCCGGCTGGGCGGGCTGCTCGGCGACGGCAGGACGCCGTCATGCCGCGCGGTGCTGCTGGAACGGCTGCTGGCGGAGCTGGGACGGAACCACCCGCTGGACCACAAGGAACCGGAAGCGGAAGGCCTCCTGCTGGAGGAGGTGATCCACCGCCTGCGCCGGGACGGCGCCGACGACATGCTGGGCGGCGTGCTGGCGGAAAAGGCCGTGTCGGCCCGCCTGCTGCGCCACCGTCAGGCGATCCTGCGCCGGGGCGGCATGATCGAGGCGGCGGATGCCCTGGCGCGCACCTGGAGCCCGGACATCCGCCTGCTGGGCCGGCGACCGCGGGAGGGCGCCGACACCCATCCCTGATCGCCGCCGGAATCTTCCGGAAGGCTGATCAGTCCTTCGGGAAGTCGGCGCCGAGGCTGGTTTCCTTCCAGGCGTCGATCTCCTCGATCACGCCGGCGAGCTTGCCGCGCACCGCGTCCACGCCGAAGGCGCCCAGGACAAGATGGCGCGGCGGGTTCTCCGCCTCCACGGCCTTGATCATGGCGGCGCAGGCCCGCACCGGGTCGCCGGGCTGCTTGCCGCTGATGTCGGCGGTCGCCCGCATGCGCGCCGCAGCGGTTTCGGCATAGTCGGGGACCCGGCTCGGCGTCTGCTTCAGGGAACGCCCGGCCCAGTCGGTGCGGAAGGGTCCGGGTTCGACGCACAGGACCTTGATGCCGAGCGGCTCGACCTCCCGGGCGAGGGAATCGGAGAGCCCCTCGACGGCGTGCTTGGTCGCCGCGTAATAGCCGGAGCCGGGGAACCCGACGAAGCCGGCGACCGAGGAGAGGTTGACGATATGCCCGCGCTTGCGGGTCCGCATGCCCGGCAGCACGGCGCGGATCATGGCGGCCAGCCCGAACACGTTGGCCTCGAACATGGCGCGGATCTCCGCGTCGTCGCCTTCCTCGACCGGGGCCTGATAGCCGTAGCCGGCATTGTTCACCAGCACGTCGATGGCGCCGAACCGGTCTTCCGCCGCCTTGACCGACGAGGCGACCTGGCCGGCGTCGGTCACGTCCAGCGACAGCGCCAGGGCGCGGTCCTCGTAACCCCGGGTCAGGTCCCGCACCCGGTCGGCATCGCGGGCCGTCACCACCGCACGCCATCCGCGGTCGAGCACCATCCTGGCGAGTTCCTTGCCGAAGCCGGTGGAGCAGCCGGTGATGAACCAGACTGGAGAGCTGTCGGTCGTCATGCGTATCTTCCTTCTTTGCCGGACGGTTTTATCCCAAACCAACAGGCAGGCGCGCCGGAGGGTTGCGTCGGCTCTCCCGACGGCGCAGATCATGCCGGCGGTGCGGGCGTTCTTTACGGGAGGAACCGGAGATGTGGACGGGCAAGCTTCTATCCATCGCGTTTCCCATCGCGCTCCTCCTGGCCGGGCTCTACCTGGTGGTGGTCGGCGCGCTCTATGCCCTGCAGCGGCCCATGGTCTTCCGGGCGGACATGTCGCCCGCTCCCCCCGACCTCCACGCAGTCCCCGGTTTCCGGGAGGTCTCCTACCGCACGGCGGACGGCCTCGACCTGCGGGCGCTCCACCGGCCGGCCGCGGCGGGCAAGCCGACCCTCGTCTATTTCCATGGCAATGCCGACGGACTGTCCGGCTCGCTCCGGGTCACGGCGGGGTTGGGGGCCGAGGGCTACGGGCTGCTGCTGGCGGGATACAGGGGCTATGACGGAAATCCCGGCAGCCCGAGCGAGGCCGGGCTCCAGGCCGACGGCCGCGCCGCCCTGGGGTGGCTTGCCGCGAACGGCGTGCCCGCGTCGCACACCGTCCTCGTGGGCAACTCTCTCGGGTCGGGACCGGCGACCGAACTGGCCTCCACTTTCCCGGTGGCCGGGCTGGTGCTGATTTCCGGCTACACCTCGCTGCCCGACGTCGCGGCTTCCGCCTATCCGTTCGTCCCGGTGCGGCTGCTGATGCGCGACCGTTTCGACAATGCCGGCAAGATCGGCCGCGTGGCCGCCCCGATCCTGATCCTGCACGGCACGGCGGACAGGACCATACCTTACAGACACGCGACGGCACTCGCGGCGGCGGCGGGCGACCGCGCGCGGGTGGTGCCGTTCGAGGGCGCCGGGCACGAGCTGGTCGCGAGCCCGGCGCTGTTCCCGGTCATGGACCGCTGGCTCGCCGGACTCCGGGGCTCCGCGCCACCCTGATAACCCCCGGCACTCACCCGGGCCGGGACAGCCCAACGCATCGCGGCGAGCGGAGCGGCAGGCCGCAGCTCCCGGGCTCTATCGCTCCGCCGCCGCCGGATGATGGTTCAGGAACCAGCCGTAGGTCGACTCGATCCCCTCGCGCAGCCCGATCGAGGCTTTCCAGCCCAGGCCGGACAGGCGGGAGATGTCGAGCGCCTTGCGCGGCGGGCCGTCGGGCTTGTCCGGATCGAAGACGAAGGTGCCGTCGAACCCGACGATGTCCGCGATCAGCGCGGCGAGGTCCCGGATGGAGATGTCCTTGCCGAAGCCGACATTCAGGTGATCGTCGCCCGAGTAGCGCTTCATCATGAACAGGCAGGCGTCGGCCAGGTCGTCCACATGCAGGAATTCACGCCGGGGCGTGCCGGTGCCCCAGATTTCCACCCGGTCCCGCCCGTCACGCCTGGCGGCGTGGATCTTGCGCAGCAGGGCGGGCAGCACGTGGCTGCCCATCGGGTCGAAATTGTCGTTGATGCCGTACAGGTTGGTGGGCATGGCGGAAACGAAGTCGCGGCCGTGCTGCCGGCGATAGGCCTGGCACAGCCTGATGCCGGCGATCTTGGCGATGGCGTACCACTGGTTCGTCTCTTCCAGCGGCCCGGTCAGCAACGCGTCCTCGGTCATGGGCTGGGGCGCCAGTTTCGGATAGATGCAGGAGGACCCCAGGAACAGCAGCTTCGGGACGCCGGCGAGATGGGCGGCGTGGATCACGTTCGCCTCGATCGACAGGTTGTCGTAGATGAAGTCCGCCGGCCGGGTGCCGTTGGCATGGATGCCGCCAACCGTGGCCGCGGCGAGGAAGATCGCGTCGGGCCGGCGGGACCCGACCCAGTCCTCGACCTCGGCCTGGCGGCGGAGGTCCACCGCGTCGCGGTCCACCGTCAGGATCTCGCAATCCTCCGCAGCCAGCCGGCGGACGATGGCCGAGCCGACCATGCCCCGGTGACCGGCCACCCAGACTTTCTTTCCGGCCAAGGGGAAGATCGGCAAAATGCCGTCCTGTTGCGTTGCGCGCATGCCGTCGGGCTCCGGGGAATCCTTTCCGATCGGCCGTCCGTCCCTGTTCCGGAGGGGCGGCATCGTCCGATCGAGCCGGAACCATATCGACCCGATTGCTAAAACATTCCCTACCTGCGCCCGTATGCCGGCCCTTGCCGCAGGATCGGGCCGGTGGGCCGGGATTTGTGGTCGGTGCGGGAAGCGGCTATCATCGGTATCCCAGTTGATCACGAGGCCTCGATGTCCGCCGACAACCCGTTCTTCACGCCGTGGACCGCCGAGTTCGGCTTTCCCCCCTTCGACCGGATCCAGCCAGAGCATTTCCCAGCCGCCCTGGACCGCGGCATGGAAGAAGGCCTGGCCGAGTTCGACGCCATCGCCACCTCGGCCGAGGCACCGACCTTC
The DNA here is from genome assembly GCF_016765655.2 of Skermanella mucosa. Taxonomy (NCBI): domain Bacteria; kingdom Pseudomonadati; phylum Pseudomonadota; class Alphaproteobacteria; order Rhodospirillales; family Azospirillaceae; genus Skermanella; species Skermanella mucosa. Next base: position 515,516 of record NZ_CP086106.1, on the reverse strand, counting down.
GCCAACACGATCGAGGCCATGGAGGCGGCCGGCCGGCTGCTGAACCGGGTGTGCTCGGTGTTCTTCAACCTCAATTCCAGCCACACCAACGAGCACCTGGAGGCGATCGCCCGCGACTACAGTCCGAAGCTGGCGCAGTACAACGCCAGGATCTCGCTCAACCCGGCCCTGTTCGAGCGGGTCGCCGACCTTTACGCGCGGCGCGAAGACCTGGGGCTGGAGTCGGACCAGATGCGCCTGCTGGAGCGCAGCCACCTGGGCTTCGTGCGCAGCGGCGCCGCCCTGGAGCCGGATGCCAAGGTCCGCATGGCGGAGATCTCTGAGCGGCTGGCGACCCTGACGACGCTGTTCGGCCAGCATGTCCAGGCCGACGAGCAGGCCTGGCAGCTGGTCCTGGAGGAGGCCGACCTGGACGGCCTGCCCGGCTATGTGCGGGAGGCGGCGGCCCAGGCCGCGTCCGAGCGCGGGCTGGAGGGCCGTTACGTCATCACCCTGCTGCGCTCCTCGGTGGAGCCGTTCCTGACCTTCTCGACGCGGCGTGACCTGCGCGAGAAGGCGCACCGCGCCTGGACCAGCCGGGGCGCCAACGCCGGCGAGACCGACAACCGCGACCTGATCCGCGAGATCGTGGCGCTTCGGACCGAGCAGGCCCGGCTGCTGGGCTATCCGACATATGCCGACTACAAGCTCGACGACACCATGGCGAAGCAGCCGACGGCTGTCATGAACCTGCTGAACCAGGTGTGGGAGCCGGCCCGCGCCCAGGCGATCGCCGAGCGCGGCCTGATCCAGGCCGAGGCGGAGCAGGCCGGCTTCGACGGCGCCATCGAGGCGTGGGACTGGCGCTTCTACGCAGAGCGGGTGCGGAAGGCCCGGTACGACCTGGACGACGGCGAGATCAAGCCGTACTTCCTGCTCGACAACATGGTCCGCGCCGCGTTCGACACGGCGACACGGCTGTTCGGCATCACCTTCGTCGAGCGCACGGACCTGCCGCTCTACCATCCCGACGCCCGCCTCTACGAGGTCAGGGACAAGGAGACCGGCCGGCATGTCGGCCTGTTCATCCAGGACAATTTCGCCCGCGCTTCCAAGCGGTCGGGCGCCTGGATGAGCAGCTACCGCGACTCCGAATCCTACGAGGAGGAGGTCACGCCGATCATCGTCAACAATAGCAACTTCGCCAAGAGCCGGCCGTCGCTGCTGACTTTCAACGACGCTGAGACGCTGTTCCACGAGTTCGGCCACGCGCTGCACGGATTGCTGAGCAGGGCGCGCTACCCGTCGCAGTCCGGCACCTCCGTCCGACGCGACTTCGTGGAGTTCCCGTCGCAGGTCTACGAGCACTGGCTGTCGGCGCCGGAGACGCTGCGCGCCTACGCGGTCCACCACGAGACCGGCGAGCCGATCCCGGAGGAGCTGCTGGGCCGCCTGCTGGAGGCCCGCAAGTTCGGCCAGGGCTTCGACACGGTGGCCTATACCGGCTCGGCGCTGATGGACATGGAGATCCATTCCCAGGCCAACCCGGACAACCTGGACCCGGAAGCCTTCGAGCGCGACGTGCTGGACCGGCTGGGCATGCCGAAGGAAGTGGGCCTGATGCACAGGCTGCCCCACTTCAAGCACCTGTTCTCCGGCGGTTATGCCGCAGGCTATTACTCGTACATGTGGTCGGAGGTGCTGGACGCCGACGGCTTCGACGCCTTCAAGGAGGCGGGCGACCTGTTCGACCCCCGCCTCGCCGCCCGCCTGAAGGACATCTACGAGGCCGGCGACACCCGCGACCCGATGGAACTCTACGTCGCGTTCCGGGGCCGCGAGCCGCAGACCGACGCGCTGCTGCGGAACCGGGGCCTGCCGGTGGGCTGAGGCTGGCTCGGCACAGTGTTCTTGATGACGTTCGGCGGCGCGGAGTGCGGTAGGTCGGCCTTCGCCCGTCAGGGCGAACGCCGACACCCTGCATCGGCGCTCTGGCCGACCTACGTTAAACCGATCAAAAACACCGTGCCGGACCATCAAGCCGGTGAGCAAGGCCGGCACCGTGGCCGGCCTCCCGTCCGGGCGCCGGCCGCTCAGGCGTCGGCGCCGGCGAGCCGGGCCGCCTTCTTTCCCGCGCCCTTCCGGGTCCCGTAAACCCGGCGCAGGAGTTCGTCCAGGTTTTCCATTCCCCCTTCGGAGTCCGCCACGGCTCGGCCGCGATTCGGCAGGGAGAGGCGCAGCAGCACCGGGCGGTGGTCGGACAGGCGTTCCAGATAGTCGATCGGAGACGTCCGGTCCTTCGCGAGGATGAAGAAGTCGTCCGGCCCGGCCACCCGCTTCAGGTTGGGCGACAGGAAGACATGGTCGATCAGCGACTTGGGACGCTTCAGGTAGGTGAACGCGCCGTCCCGCTCGTCGGCCGCGCCGAGGGCCGAGAAGTCGGCGTCGAGCAGGTCCTTGAAGTCGCCGCCGGCCAGTTCGTCGTTCATGTCGCCGCCAAGGATCCAGTCCGCGTCGTCGCCATGGTCGCGGACGGCGCGCTCGACCGCGAAGGCCAGGATCCTGGAGGCCATCCGCCGCCTCAAACCGCCCTCGTCCATGGCCTTGAGGTGGAGAGGCACGAGGAAGAAGTCGAATGGCGCGGCACTTTCCGGCCCTCGGGAACCGGCGGCGGTGAAATGGAACCGTGCTGGATAGCGCGGGAACACGGCCCCGTGCACCGCTTCCGGCGCCCTGCCGGCGAGGCTGAATTCACGCGAGTCCTGCCGGAGCATCCAGTCGATGTCTTCAGGCCAGGGAGCGGCCCGCCCGGTCACGGCCGCCGGGTTCCAGAGGACCGCGGTCGCCTGCTTCGATCCGGCGTCGGGTTCCGACGGCAGCCACTCGTAGCGCTGGCCGAACCGCTGTTCGATACGCTCGACCAGCAGCCGGGTCGCCTCGGCCGACGTCTCGCTCAAGGCCCATATGTCGAGGCGCAGATCGACGATCGCCTTTGCGACATCGTCGAGCTTCTGCCCGAAGCGCGTCGCGAAATGTTCGACGTTCCAGAAGCCGATATCGATGTCCTGGTCCGACGCCTGGTAGGTGTCGACCACGTTCTCCACTCCCACGGTACCGGTGCGGCGTCCAAGTCCGCCGAAATAGCCGGACAGCGAGTCCGATCCCTCGATCGCCGCGAGAACCCGCCGCGCGGCTCCCGCGTCGGCAGGATTCGCGACGCGCTGCTCGAGGTCCAGGGCGATCGCCGCGATCTTGATGCCTTCGTTGACGAATTCCGGCACCGTTCCGTTCTCGCGCCGCAGGCCCCCGGTATTGGCCTGGCTGGCGTGGTGAAGGGCGATGAGCCGGCAGTTGCGGTCGAAGACCGATGCGCCGGAACTGCCCGGCTCGGTGTCGGTCGTGTAATGCAGGATCTTGCTGTCGATCCCCAGGATGCCGCTGTCCTCCAGCGAAACGCGCTTGGGCTTGCCGCGGGGATGATGGATGACGAACGCGCGCTCCCCGACCTCGACCGTGAAGGCCGCCCGCTCCAGCGTGATGCAGCCGAACTCCTTTTCCGCCGCGTCGTCGATCGCGACGAAGGTATAGTCGAGCCCGTGGTCGAATGGACTGGTGATGAACAGCCGCTCGGGCATCAGGCGGAAACGCCGTCCCGGCTTCGGCAGGGCGTCGCGGCGCTTGGCGTAATCCACGTCCGAGACTTCGTAGTCGAAGACGCATTCCGCGGCGGCGGCGACCTCCGGCGAGTTGACGACATGGTGGTTGGTCAGGAGCACGCCCTTGGCGGCCAGGAAACCGGTACCGCTCCATCCTCCGGACCGGCCCCTGAAGTCCCTTCCCGACGCCTCGATCTTGCAGACCGCCTGGCGGCGGCGGGCCATCAGCTCGACGAAGACGGCGTGGATCGAATCGTCGCGGTCGATGATGATCTCGGGGGAGCGCCATCCCCGAAGCATGCGCTCCTTGTCATGCACCGGGCCGTCGGGAATGTCCGCGAACGGCACGTGCGCCTTTCCGGGTTCCGTGATGAAGGGTACGGTCATGGCCAGGGACTGCGGCACGACCACGGGGCCGCGTTCGGGAAGCGCCGGGGCATGTTCGGCGGCATAGCCGTCCTCGTACTCCCCGGCCACCATGATTTCGGGCATGCGGCCGGCTTCGACCAGGTAGGTCGTGATGCCCCGGGCGATGGCCTGGGCGATCCGGGTTCGGTATCCGGCGTCCCTGAGACGCTTCTCCTCGGCCGGCTGGGTCATGAAGCTGACTTCCAGCAGGCAGGCGGCGGTGCCGGGATCGTGGCTCCCTGGATTGAGCACTCCGAGGGCCTGCTTCTTCACGCCGCGGTCCCGCAGGCCGGTGACCGGCAGCACGGCGGCCTGGACGCATTCCGCAAGGCGGCGGGATGACGGGCCGGCTCCCTCGTGGATGAGGGTTTCGGTCCCCTGGACGTCGGGGGTCTCCCAGCCGTTCAGGTGGATCGACACGAAGGCCGCCGCCTTCATCGAGGCGGCGACGGCGGCCCGGCCGGCCAGCCCGAGGTTCCGGTCGGTCTCTCGGGTCAGGAGGATGTCGAGCCCCGTTCCGCCGAGCGCGTCGCGGACGGCCAGCCCGAGTTGGAGCGTGACGTCCTTCTCGAGCAGCCCGGTGGGTCCCGTGGCATTGTTCGGGCTGGAGCCCCCGATCTTTTCCCAGCCGCCATGCCCCGGATCGATGACGACGATGCTCATGGTGCGCCCCCTGCCTTCTTCGCTCCCTGCCCGGCCGGCACCGCGCGATAGCCGGCATCCATCAGCATCCGGACGATCGGAAGGAAATAGCTCTGCCGGTCCGAACTGGCGTAGGCCATGGCGACGACTTCGCCGGCCTCGTTCAACACCGGAGCCCCGCCGTCGCCGGGCCGGGTGATCTTGTCGGCCGCAAGGAACTTTCCGGACCCGGATGATTTGCCGCCGATGTCCACCGCTACTTCGGAAAGCCGCGCCATCCGTATTTCGCCTGGCATTCCGGGTGCTTCGGCGACCTGTACGCCGACCATGTCGCCGGCCGCCGGATCGGCCAATGCGAACCGCTCGGGGCCGCCCTTCAGGTCGGCGGCCAGCACCTCCGCCAGGACGATGCCGGGACCTTTGTCCGCGATGCGTCCCACGATCCTGCCGATCGGCTCTTTCCTGCCCGGCTGGAAGATCTCGACGCCGGGCACACTGCCGCCGGCTCCGGGCCGTTCCACCCAGGCATAGTCGGGGAGGACGACGAAGCGCTTCCCACGCGCATCCTGCACAAGCGCCGTCATGGTGACCCGCGCGTTCCGGCCCGGTCCGATTTCGGCCACGCCCAGGGACGGTGGCGGTTGGTAGTCCACGGCGCTTTCGGGCACGGGCGCGGCGGCCTGTGGAGGCGCAGGCGCCTCGGCCTGCTGGTTCCTGGCGGACTCGATCACGCTTTTCGGCAGAAGGCCGGTGTAGCGCGTCAGGTCCTGCGCGGCCAGGGCGATGTCGCCCGCTTTCTTCTGGTCCGTCGGTGCCAGTTCGATGATCTCGGCGCGCATCAGGTAGAATTCAGGAAACTTGGTGCCCTGGGCGATGATCGCGTCGAGCTGCTGGCGAAGGGGTGCCACCTGCGCGGCGTAACCGGCCGCGGACAGGGGATCGTTGCGATCCACGATGTTGCGCAGCTCCCACCACAGGCGCGCCCAGGTGCAAAACACTTCTTCGCTGACATCCGGGTATGGAACATCCGACCCTTGGCTGCCGCTCTTCCTGGTCTGCGCGTAGACGATCCGGCAGACCAGGCCGATGCTCACCTCGCCAGGGTCGCCTTGGCCGGAGATATGGATCTGGTCGACGGCGAGCGTCCCGCTCGGAAGGCGCAGCGGCTCCGGCCAGCTGGCCATCAGCCGGACGGCGCCGTTGACCTGGGCCAGATGGCCGGTGATCTCGTTCGGCGGGCTGACCCAGTTGCGCAGCGATTGCAGGATCGCGCCGATATTGACGCCCTGGACGCTGGCCTGGACGTCGCTGAGCAGGCTGCGGCTATCCTGGACCGGCGGTACATCGATCGGCATCACGGCGATGTCGGCAAGGAGCCGGTTCGCCAGTTCGAGCCGCCGCCGCCGCTCCGGCTCCTCCGCGAGGCGCTGCTTGAAAAGAGCATGCGTTTGCAGGACGCGCCGGGTGAAGGCGTCGTCGACCTGGATCGCGGCGCCGTCGGCCTGGCTTGTGAACTGGCCGATCGCGACCGTCCTGTCGAACCACAGGCGCCAGCTTTCCCTGAGCAGGGCGGTCGCGAGAAGAAGCAGCAAGCCCGTGTAGAAGAGCTTCGCCCACACGCCGAAACTCGTGACCGAACCAAGGAATCCCCCCATGAAGGCACTCCGATCGCTGAAATCGCGGAACGGCTCGCCGGATGCTGGACACCGGGATCGGCTTTATCGCCGAATGGGAATGCATCCCGTGACAGCATCACGAGTAAGTTGTCGGCCAAGACGACCTGAATGGTTGTATCGACCCCGTTCTCGGGTCTGACAATGCTCCCGGTTTAGTATTTATTTCAACGTTTATTGGAATTCCCGGCGAATTAATTGAGAATGGACGGTTGCGATAGAATGATATGATCGCCCGACGACCCAGCCACCGCAGGCATCGCGCACCGAAGGATCAGGCCAACTCGCCCCGCAGGCCGGAATCCCGGCGCTCCAGGCTGCCGGACAGCAGGGTCGTGCCGAGCGCAAGCAGGGCCAGTCCCGCCCCGACCCAGGGAATCGCGGCGTAGGACAGGCCGGAGGAGATCGCGATTCCGCCGAACCAGGCGCCGGCGGCGTTGCCCAGGTTGAAGGCGCCCTGGTTGAGGATGGAGGCGAGGTTCGGGGCACCGCGGGCCTCGTCCACCACCCGCATCTGGAGCGGGGCGACCAGGGCGAAGACGACGACGCCCCAGACGAAGATCGTGGCGACGGCGGGCACGAACCAGGCGCTGGTGACGGTGAACGCCGCCAGCACCGGCACCAGGACGCAGAAGATGCCGACCAGCGCCGGCATCAGCTTCCAGTCGGCCAGCCTTCCGCCCAGCAGGTTGCCCAGCGTCAGGCCGACTCCGAACAGCAGCAGGACCATGGTGACGCCGTGGGGCGAGACGCCCGTCACCTCCCGCAGGATCGGCGTGATGTAGGTGAAGACGCTGAACAGGCTGGCCGACGCCAGCACGCTGATGCCCATGGCGAGCAGCACCTGGGGACGTCGCACCACCCGGAACTCGCTCAGCAGGTTCGACGGCTCCTCCCGTCCGCCCCGGGGCACCCAGAACACGATGGCCAGTTCGGCCAGGACGCTGATCGCCACCACGCCCCAGAAGGTCGAGCGCCAGCCAGCCCACTGGCCGAGCGCGGTGCCGAGCGGCACGCCCAGCACGTTGGCCAGGGTCAATCCCGCGAACATCAGCGCGATGGCCCGGGCGCGCTGGCCCGGCGGGACCAGGTTGGCCGCCACCACCGACCCGATGCCGAAGAAAGTGCCGTGGCAGAAGGCGGTGACGATCCGCGCCGCCATCAGCGTCCAATAGCCGGGCGCCACCGCGCACAGGACGTTGCCGACGATGAACAGGGCCATCAGGGCGACCAGGGCCGTCTTGCGCCGCAGCCTGGAGGTCAGGACCGCCAGGATAGGCGCGCCGACGACGACGCCCAGGGCATAGCCGGACACCAGCATGCCCGCGCCGGGGATGCTGACGCCCAGGTCCGCCGCCACCTCGGGCAGCAGGCCCATGATCACGAATTCGGTGGTGCCGATGCCGAACGAGGCGACGGCCAATGCGAGAAGCGGGAGGGGCATGGAGTTCGCTCGGGGGAAGGCCCGCAAGGGCGGTTGGAGGACGGCGTCACGGACCTTCCTCCCGGCGGTCATTGTTCGTTTGTAAAACAGTATGTCAGGCGGAGCGGTTCGCCCAGGGAGGCTTGCCGCATCGCAGCATTACCGGCCGCGCATGACCTCGGCGGGAACCTCCCGCGGCGCCGGCCGGGAGAGCGGAGGAATGCGCAGGATCCAGCGCGAGCCCGGACCGGCATCCTCCGTCCGCAGGCTGGCCTGGAGCTGGAGGGACAGTCCCTTGATCACCCGCATGCCCAGGCCGCCGCCGCCCCGGTCGGGGTTGAAGCCCGGAGGCAGCCCGACGCCATGGTCGCGGACGACCAGTTCCAGGTCGCCGCCGGACAGTTCCGGGTCGCCGCCGGCGGCGGGGCCGAACCGGACCTCGATGACCCGGCTTCCGTCCGACGGGTTGGAATGCTTGATCGCGTTGGTCACCAGTTCGGTGACGATCAGGCCCAGGGGCACGGCGCTGTCGGTCGGCAGCAGCACGGGATCCGCATCGACCCGGATGTTGAATTCCGGCGCCGTGGCGCTCAGGTCCTCGCACAGGGAGCGGAGATAGACGTCGAAGTCCACCCGCTCCACGTCGGCACCCCGGTACAGCCGCTCGTGCAGGTGGGAGATGGCGCGGACCCGTCCGGCGGCCTCCTCGAACCGGCGCCGCGTCGCGGGGTCGTCGGACTGGCGGCCCTGCATCCCGAGCAGGGAGTTCACCAGCTGGAGCGAGTTCTTGACCCTGTGGTTGACCTCGCGCAGCAGCAATTCCTGCCGCTCCTCCCAGAGCTTGGCCTCGGTGATGTCCTGCGTGACGCCGAGCGCCCGGCAGGGCTGTGCTGCGGCATCGCACAGGATGCGCCCTTCGCTGGAGATCCAGCGCCAGCCGCCGTCGGGCCGGGGCACGCGGTACTCGTCCCGGAAGCGCGGCGAAGCGCTTCGGGTGGCGCTCCGGAGGCTGGCGAGGACGCGGTCCCTGTCCTCGGGATGCAGGTTCTCCAGCCAGGTCTCCAGGGCGGCGCGGGCCGGCCGGCGGGACAGTCCGCACATCTCGGCGAACCGGTCCGACCCGTGCGTCTCGCCGGTTCCCAGGTCCACCTCCCAGGTTCCCAGGCTGGCACCCTCGACCGCGAGGCGCAGCTTCTCGTAATCCTCCCGCCGGGCGGCGTCGCTCCTGTCGAGATGGGCGGCGAAGCGGATCGCGACCAGCGTCAGCATGACCGTGGTCGAGAGCACCACCAGCGCCGATGCCAGGCGTTCCGGGTACAGGCCGGCGTCCGCCGCTTCCAGCGCCAGCCAGCCGGCCGCGACCGGCACCCCGACGGTGGCCGGGATCAGGCGGCGCGCCGTCGTCCCGCCCGGCCCCTGGCCGCCGAGATGCAGCAGCCAGTCCGGCGGACACAGGGCCAGCAGGCCGGTGAACAGCACGGCGAACCCGGCCGCGGTATGGACCGCCATGGTCAGGTACGGCCCGGACGCGTAGAGGCTGTTCTCGCTGTACAGGTATCCCAGCAGGGGCACGGACGCGAGCAGCAGGCCGAACAGACCGGCCACGGTGCCGCCGTCGCGGTTCCGGCATTTCAGGACGAGGCAGGTGCCCAGAAGCGCGAACCCGGCGGCCGACGCCGGAGCCATCCTCCCGGGATAGGCCATGGCCGCGGTCGCGATCTCCCCGGGAAACAGGAACCGGTCGGTACCGAAGTCGAACCCGAAGGCATCCTGGATCAGGGATTGCGCCCCCGCCAGCAGGACGAACGCGCCTCCGACCTGGGCGGGAAGGCTGAAGCCGGCCGACAGGGCGGCCAGCCCCGCCCCGCCGACCAGCATGCCCAGGGCCGTCAGCGGCTGCATCCGGGCGTCATGGGGCGCCATGCTCTTCAGGGGCTCGATGCCGAAACCCCAGCCGAACAGAACCAGCACCCCGAGCGCCGCGACCAGCAGGCCGGCGGCGCACGCGAACCTTCGATTGAACCGGGTCACGGACACCCGGCCCGGATCGGTGCGGGTGAATCGGCGGTCTTCTTCCTGGCCATGCCCTCTCCTGCTTGCGGGAGGTACAACCCGGGTCCGACCGGCCTGTTCCCTTGCCCGTCCGGCAGGCTTGTCAGGCGGAGACTGTCCCTTGCGCCACGTAGTAATAGATCGACAGGAAATGGCAGGTGCTGCCGGCCAGCACGAACAGGTGCCAGACCGCGTGGTTGAACGGCATGCTTTCCCACAGGAAGAAGGCGACCCCGCCGGTATAGGCCAGCCCGCCGAGCGCCAGCAGGAGCACTCCCTCGGTCGCCATGTTGGAGATGATCGGGCCGATGGCGAACACCCCCAGCCAGCCCATGCCCAGGTACAGCATCAGCGACAGCCGGGCATAGCGGTTGACGTGGAGGATCTTGAACACGACGCCGAAGGCGGCGATGCTCCACATCACCGCGAACAGGGTCCATCCCCAGGCGCCGTCCATCACGAGCAGGCAGTAGGGCGTGTAGGTGCCGGCGATCAGCAGGAAGATGGCGGCGTGGTCGCAGGTCTTGAACACCAGCTTGGCCCGCGCATGCCGGACCGCGTGGTACAGGGTGGAAGCCAGGTACAGCAGCACCAGGGTGGAGCCGTAGATGGTCAGGCTGACCAGCACCCGGACATCGTCGTCCATGACGGCGAGCGCCACCAGGGCCACCAGCGCCGCCACGGCGAGCACCGCCCCGATGCCGTGGGTCACCGCGTTCGCGATCTCCTCCAGCAGGGTATATTCGTTGTCGGCGGCGAGGGGATCGGCGGCGAGCGGGTCGGGGGCGAGCGGGTCGGCGGCCATGGGATCGGCGGGGTGCGCTGGCATGGAATGGCGGCTCCTCGGTGGTGATTCCGGGTGGAACACGAACACGACGGATAGAATAACAAGTCTAGCGCGGGGTTGTGACGGTCGAATGAAGGATCGGATAAGGGTTCGGGTCAAAGCGATCCCGTCCGGCGCGCCGGCTTCCGTTCCGTCATTATCCCCCTGTAATCAAAGCGAACCGGGCGCTATGTTTGGAACAACCCGTAAAGTCCGGGGCCGACAGATCCAGGGAGCGGATGGGAAACGATGAAGAGACTTTTTGCCGCCTTGTCCATCACGGCCTGCGCCGTAACGGCCCTCGCGGGCGGCATGGCGCCGGGATCGGCGCATGCCCAGGATTTCCAGCCCGCCATCGTCTTCGACATGGGCGGCAAGTTCGACAAGTCCTTCAACGAGGCGGCCTATGTCGGGGCCGAGCGCTTCAAGAAGGAAAGCGGCATCGAGTACCGCGAGTTCGAGGTGACGCAGGAAGCCCAGCGCGAGCAGGCGCTCCGCAACATGGCCCGGCGCGGCGCCGACGTGGTGGTCGGCGTCGGGTTCGCCCAGGCCAGCGCCATGGGCAAGGTCGCGCAGGAATTTCCCGACACCAAGTTCTGCATCATCGACAGCGTGGTCGAGGCGCCCAACGTCCAGTCCATCACCTTCAAGGAGCATGAAGGCTCCTTCCTGGTCGGCATGATGGCGGCGATGGCGTCCAAGACCGGCAAGGTCGGGTTCGTCGGCGGCATGGACATCCCGCTGATCCGCAACTTCGCGACCGGCTACCAGCAGGGCGTCAAGCACGCCGCCCCGCAGGCGGAGGTCTTCCAGAACATGACCGGCACCACGCCGGCCGCGTGGCGCGACCCGACCCGCGGCGGCGAACTGGCCAGGAGCCAGATGGACCGCGGCGCCGACGTGATCTACGCCGCCGCCGGCGGGACCGGGCTGGGCGTACTCCAGGCGGTCTCCGACAACAAGAAGCTGTCGATCGGCGTGGACAGCAACCAGAACCACCTGCATCCCGGTTCCGTCCTGACCTCGATGATCAAGCGGGTGGACGTGGCCGTCCATGACTGCATGAAGTCGGCCAAGGACGGCACCTGGACCGCGGGCTCGCGTGTCCTGGGCCTGAAGGAGGACGGCGTCGGCTATGCCCTGGACGAGCACAACCGGAGCCTCGTCACTGACGATATGAAGCAGAAGGTCGAGGCCGCCAAGGCCCGGATCATCGCCGGCGAGCTTCAGGTCCAGCCGTACAAGCAGTAAAGACCAGCGGGCATCAGGACGGGGGCGAGCGGCATGACCGGAAACCGGGCCGGGGACACCATCGTGCGTGGCGGGTTCGGCGGCCCGCCCTCCGATCATGGGCCGCCGGCCCTGGAACTGGTCGGCATCGACAAGTGGTTCGGCGCCAACCACGCCAACCGGAACGTCTCCCTGACCGTCCGCCGGGGCAGCATCCACGGCGTGATCGGGGAAAACGGCGCCGGCAAATCGACGATCATGAGCATCGTCTACGGTTACCTGCGCGCCGACGGCGGCACCGTGCTGGTCAACGGCCAGCCGGCCGACATCCGCACCCCGAAGGACGCCATCGCGGCCGGCATCGGCATGGTCCACCAGCACTTCATGCTGGTCGACACCTTCACCGTGGTGGAGAACGTGCTGCTCGGCGCCGAGGGCGGGGCCACCCTGGCTCCCGGCCTGGCCCGCGCCCGCGAGGAGCTTGAGCGGCTGGAGCGGGAATACGCGCTGGAGGTGGACGTGGACGCCGTGGTCGGCGACCTTCCCGTCGGGCTCCAGCAGCGGGTGGAGATCCTGAAGGCGCTGTACCGCGGCGCCGACCTGCTGATCCTGGACGAGCCGACCGGCGTGCTGACCCCGCAGGAGGCGGACCATCTGTTCCGCATCCTCCGCGCGCTGCGCGACCAGGGCAAGACGATCATCATCATCACCCACAAGCTGCGCGAGATCATGGACCTGACCGACGCGGTCACCGTGATGCGCCGGGGCGAGGTGGTCGCCAACGTCAGCACGGCGGAGACAAGCCGCGACCAGCTGGCCGAGCTGATGGTCGGCCGCAAGGTGCTCCTCCGGGTCGACAAGAAGCTGGCGGAGCCCGGCCCGGTCGTGCTCGATGTGCGCGGCCTGACGGTGGTGGACCGCGGCGGCGTCGCCCGGGTCAAGGGCGTCAGCCTGTCGGTCCGCGCCGGCGAGATCGTCGGCATCGCCGGCGTCTCGGGCAACGGCCAGTCGGAGCTGCTGGAAGCGCTGGCCGGCATCCACCCCATATCCGAGGGGTCGATCCGGCTGCACGGCGAGAAGATCAGCGACAAGGCGATGTTCAACGCCCGCGGCCTGCGCCGCGCCGGCGTCGCCCACGTGCCGGAGGACCGCCAGAAGGTCGGGCTGGTGACGTCGTTCTCGGCCGCGGAATGCGCGGTGCTGGGCTACCATGACGACCCCCGATACAACGGCCGCGTCCTGATGGACCGGGGCGCCATGCTGAGCCGGTGCCAAGCCGGGATGAAGAGCTACGACGTGCGCCCGCCCCTGCCGCACCTGCGCGCGGCCAACTTCTCCGGCGGCAACCAGCAGAAGATCGTGCTGGCCCGCGAGATCGAGCGGAACCCCGACGTTCTCCTGGTCGGCCAGCCGACCCGCGGCGTCGATATCGGCGCGATCGAGTTCATCCACCGGCGGCTGGTCGAGCTGCGCGACGCCGGCAAGGCGATCCTTCTGGTCTCGGTCGAGCTGGACGAGATCCTGGCGCTGAGCGACCGCATCCTGGTGATGTTCGACGGCCACCTGGTCGGCGAGATCCCCGCCGGCCAGGCGACCGAGCGCCGGCTGGGCCTGATGATGGCCGGGATCACCGAGGCGGCGGCGGAGTAGAGCGTTGCCCGACCTGCCTTGTTCGAAGCCGGAATGGAATCAATGAAATCGGCCACGGATGACGGCGATATCCTCAGATGACCCGGTCCGCATCTTAGTCCATCGCCGTAATCTGTGGCAAAAAGCCTGAATCACCCCTCCCGGATCTGCCGGACCAGCCGCGACACCGCCGCCCGCAGCTCGGACGTGCCGCCCGCCAGCCGCTCGCCGACCACCCGCACGTCGCCGGCGGCGCGGCTGGTCTCGCCGGCGGCCTCGGCCATGCCGAGGGCGTCACCAGTGACGCCGCGGGTGGACGAGGCGGCCTGGGCGACGTTGCGGGCGATCTCGGCGGTGGCGGCGCCCTGCTCCTCGACCGAGGCGGCGATGCCGGCGGAGATCTGGTCGATCCGGGTCACCGTCAGGGCTATCCCGCCGATAGCGCCGGCCGCCGCCTCGCTGGCGGCGCGGATGCCGGCGACCTGGGCGGCGATGTCCTCGGTGGCGCGGGCGGTCTGGCCGGCCAGGTTCTTGACCTCGCCGGCGACCACCGCGAAGCCCTTGCCGGCCTCCCCCGCCCGGGCCGCCTCGATGGTGGCGTTGAGCGCCAGCAGGTTGGTCTGCTCGGCGATCTCCTGGATCAGCCGGACCACCTCGCCGATCCGCGAGGCCGCCTCCTGCAGGCCGCGCACCGTTTCGTCCGTCCGCTTCGCCTCCGCGTTGGCGTGCTTGGCGATCTCAGAGCTGGTCACCACCTGCCGGGCGATCTCGTGGATCGCGACGGTCAGCTCCTCCGCTGCGGCGGCGACGGTCTCGACATTGGCGGCGGCGTCCTCCGACGCGGTGCGGACGGCGCCGGCGCGCTCGCCGGTCTCCCGCGAGGCGCCGACCATCACGCCGGACACCTCGGCAAGCCGGGCGGAATCCGCTTCCAGCCGGGCCAGCACCTCGCGGACGCCGCCCTCCACCTCGTCGGCGAGGCGGCCCAGCCGGGCGCGCCGGTCCTGCTCGGCGTCGTGTTCGGCCCGCTGCCGCTCGGCGCGCAGCCGCTCGACCTCGTCGGCCTGGGCGCGCGACGCCGCCAGCGCGCGGGCGACGTCGCCGATATCGTCGCGCCGCTCGGCCGGCAGGTCGTCGGTCCCGGCCTGGAGCGCCCGCCGGATGCGCGACAGCGGGGCCAGCACCAGGCTCGACAGCACCACCAGGGTGGCCAGCGCGCCGACCAGGGCGACGCCCATGTCGGACAGGAACCGGCGCAGCACGTTGCCCTGGACGAAGGCGTCGCCGCCGTCGGTGGTCAGCCGGGCGACGGCGCCCAGCCTCCCGCCCAGGTCGGCGGGAGTGAGCACGATGTCGTACCGGGTCTCCTCCGCGTTCAGCAGGTCCCGCGCGGCCGTGCCGTAGGACAGCGCCGGGGTCTCGCCGGCCCGCGCGAGCTCGGTCCCGTCCGGCCGCACCAGGATCAGCCCGGTCACCCGGGTATTGCGGATCACCCGTTCCGCCGATGCCTTGGCCGCGGCCGCGTCCGCCGCGTCGGGCAGCAGCCGCTCCACCGCCCGGACGAAGCCGGTCCCCTCCTCCGCGATGGTGCCGAGGAACACCGAGCGCTGGCCGAAATAGAAGACCAGCAGCAGCAGGAGCTGCACCGCCACCAGGGCGGCCAGGACCCCGGCGGCCACCTTGCGGGCCAGCGGGCTTGAGAAGATGGCGGCGAAACTCATGCGCGGCGGCTCCGATCGGGCGGTGTGGAAATCAAGGAATCACAGGGTCGGCGGATAGTGCGGCGTCAGCGCCTTCTCGCGCCGCCAGGCCCGCCAGAACTCGCCGAGGCTCTGGCCCCGGTGCCCGCGGTCCCGGTTCGCCCTGCCGATGGCGAACAGCAGGCGGTACTGCTCCATCAGGTCGCGCCGCGCCTGCCGAAGCGTCTTGGAGCGGTCCCAGACATGGGTCATCTCCGCCCCGGCGCCGTTGACCTCCAGGATGGTGAAATCCTCGCCGGCCTGGAGCCGCGCGATATCCGCGAACCGCACGTCGAACCGGCCGAACCAGAATTCCGGGATGGCGCGGGCGATGGCGTCGAACCGTTCGGTCATGGCCGGGGTGACCAGATGCGTCCCGTCGCGGAAGATGCTGCCCCGGCTGTGGCTTCCGGCGAAGGCGAGCCGGACCGGCTCCCCCGCCTGGGGCATCCAGTCCAGCCGGGCGGCGTGGCGCGGCAGGTAGAGGTGCGGCACCCGCCCGGCCCGCGGGTCGGCCAGGATCAGCTCCCGCAGGGTCGAGCGTCCGTCGCCGTGGACATAGGGGAAGTATTTCAGCGTCAGCGACACGATCCGGCCGCCCTCTCCCCCCGGTTCGCGGACATAGAAGACGCCGGCCTCCGCCTCGTACGCCACGTGGCGCTGGAGGACCAGCCGCGCCCCGGCCGGGAACCCCTCCAGGTAGGCCGCCAGCTCCCCGGGATCGCGGACCAGCCGAACCCCCGCGCCCCGGCACCCCAGGTCCGGCTTGGCGACCACGGGGAAGCGAAGCCCCGCCGCGGTCATGGCCGCCTCCGCCGCCAGCGCCTCGCCGATCACATCGTCGGGATGACTTGGCCGGTCGACCGCGACGAAGGGGGCGACATGGTCGGGCGCCGCCGCGCAGGCGAGGTCCAGGATGGCCGACTTCGACTCGCCGACCAGGCCGCCGCCGGGGAAGGACGGGTTCGCCGCGGTCGGCAGCGTGACGCCCCGATAGCGCACCATCAGCCACAGGGCATAAAGCGCGATCGGCCAGTAGAATCGGCGCATCGACCAGAACTCGAAGGCGCTCAGCGGGTCCCCGTCGGTGTCCAGGGGCGGCATCCCGGCATGCGGCACCGGCCAGGTCCGATCGCTCGGTTCGGGAGCCGGCACGGGAAGGGCGGACGGCGGTTCGGCGAGCATGGTCATGGGGACACCCCGGGTTCGACGGGTTTGGCCGCGGACGGTCCGCGCAGCAGGCGCGGCAGCAGCAGGGCGAGGAGGACGAGGGGCACAAGCGCCAGGACGACGGCGGCCGTGGGTCCGATGCCGAAGGTGCGTTCCAGCAGCTCGCCCAGCGCCTGTCCCAGCGCGGTCGCCAGCCAGAACAGCCCCGCGGTCCAGACCGCGACCGCCGCGACGACCAGGGCGGCGAACCGGGGAAAGGAGACACCGAGCAGCCCGGCGGCGGTGTATGTCGCGAGCCGCAGGCCCGGCACCACGCGGGCGACCACGACGGCGACGCCCAGCCGCCCGTCGAGCGCGGCGCGCGCCCGATCGACCCGGTCATCCTCCAGCCGCCGGCGCAGCGCCGGCACCCGCAGCGCCAGCCGACCCGTGCCGTACAGGCCCAGGTCGCCGAGCGCGATGCCGCCGGCCACCGCCAGGAAGGCGGCGGGCCAGCCGATGGTGCCGTCGAGCGCCAGGGCCACGCCGGCCGCGATCGCCACGTCCTCCAGCAGGAAGGTGATCAGGACCAGCGCCGGCAGGATGACCCAGGGATCGGCCGACGCGGCGATCAGCGCCCCGAGGGTGGTCTCCAGGCTCGTCAGCATTCCATGCCCTCCGCCCGGGCGATCGCCGCCCGAACGGTCGGTGCGGCGTTCCACGGCAGGAAATGGTCGGCGCCGTCCAGGACCACGGTCTCGACCCGGCAGGCGCCGGTCAGGTGCGTCTCGGCATAGGCGACGTTGGAGAAGGGCACCAGATCGTCGTCGGTGCCGTGGACGATCAGCACCGGGCAGCGGACCAGGGCCAATTCGGGGCGCAGCGCCTCCAGCTCCGGCTTCAGGGCGAACAGCTCGGCGTTGGCGTTGCGGATCGGGCGCGGCAGGACGGCCCGCACGGGCGCCCAGGCGCCCACATGCTGCATGGGATGGATCCGCTCCAGGGCGGGATCGAGGGAGGCGGCCAGCAGGATCAAGGCCCGCACCCGCTCCGGATGGCGCGCCGCGGCCAGGGCCACGATCGGCCCGCCCAGGGAGTGGCCGAGCAGGATCGCCGGCCTGCCGTCGTCCGGCAGCAGCGCCGCGACGGCGTCGGCCTGCTCGTCCAGGCCGGTGACGGCGCCTTCCGGACCGCTGTCCCCGAAGCCCGGCCGGTCCAGCGCCACCACCTCGACCCCCGGCGGCGGATCGGCCAGGAAATCGGCCCAGCCGTCAGCGGCGCCCGGCGTGCCGTGGACCAGGATCAGCCGGGCCCCCGAGGGGTCGCCCGCCGTCAGATAGCTGACCGTCACCGGCGGCCCGCCCTCCGCAAGACCGTCGAGGGACAGGCTGCGGCGCAGGGGTTCCATGGCCGTCGCCGGCGTCGCCGGCCCGGGAACGCCGCACCCGGCCAGGCCGAAGGCGACGGCGATCAGGCCGGCGGCGCGGAACAGCGACCTGCATCTCATGCGCAGGCGCCCGTCCGGGCCAGCTTGTCGCCGGCGGCGCGCATCCGGGCATCCTGATGCAGGCGGGTGAACCAGGTCTGCTGCGCGGTGCTGCCGCCCAGCAGGTGAAGCCTCGGCAGCAGCGGCCCCAGGGTCGCGGCGGCTTCGGCGAACCGTCCGCCGGCGTGGGCCTCCAGGGCGCGGGCGGCGGGCAGCGCCACTTCCCCCCAGACCGGGCGGCAGGGTGCCGGCCCGGACCGGGCGAACGCCTCAATCCCCGCCAGCAGGCAAGCGACCGCCTCCCCCTCGCCCGCCCGAGCCAGGGCATAGAGGTAATGCAGGTCCAGGAAACCGTTCTGCCGGTCGCCGACCCGCGGGCGGACATGGTCCGCCACGTCGGACCACCGGCCGCCCACGTCGATGCCGCGCAGCTCCAGGCGCGACAGCAGGGACACGGCGTTGACCTGGTCCTGGACATAGGTCTTGCGCACGCCCCATACCCGGCCGTCGAACAGGGCCAGCGCCGCCGCCCCCTCGTCCATGTCCAGGCGGAACAGGGCGGTGTGCCACCAGTTGTGGGTATACATGAAGCTGGAGCAGCGCTCCCAGGTGGCCGACAGCGGCTCCAGGAACGCCAGCCCCGCGCTGGGATCGCCGCGCGCCTCCAGCACGTGGGCCACGGCGTGCTGAGCCCAGGGATCGTCCGGGTTCATCGCGACCGCGCGGCGGCCCGCGTCCTCGGCGGCGTCGAGCGCCCCGGCCTGCTCCATCGCGAAGGCCAGCAGACCCCAGGCGTAGCTGATCCGCCAGACATGCGGCAGGGCGGCCTCCGCCAGTTCCCGCATCCCCGCCCGGTCGCCCCGGTTGAGCTGGTGGATCTGGGCCAGCTTCAGGTTCAGCAGGTCGTGCGGCCAGTCCAGGGCGATCCGCCGGTGCAGGTGGAGCGCCCGGTCGGCGGCGCCCGAGCCCCAGGCGTCGAGGGCCGCCACCATCAGCCGCTCCCGCTCGGACGCGCCGCGAACCAGGGCGCGGGCGCGCGCCAGGAACGGCGCCGCCTTGGCCGTGCCCTCCGAGGTCTGGAGGAACAGGTACAGCGCCCCGGCATAGGCCTGGAGCAGGGCGCAGCCGGGATCGGCCTCGGCGGCGGCCAGCAGCAGGCCGGCGTCGCGGCCGTGGCTCAGGACTTCCCCGGTGAAGCGGTCGATCGCCTCGACCGTGGCGGGAAACTCCGTCGTCACGGCCAGCCCGTGGCGGTCGCGCCGGATCGGCATTCCGTCAGCTCCTTCCCAGGCGGGCGCCGGACCGCCCGAACGGCAGGAGCGCTGCCAAGTCGGCGCGGCGCAGCGCCAGGATGGCGGCGGACGCGATCCAGACGCCGCAGGCCAGGGCGAACAGCTCGCCGCCGTCCAGGCTGCCGTCGGTGTTCACCACCTGGACGCCCAGGGGCGTGAACAGGTGGAAGAAGATGGCGCCGCTGATGACGCCGAGGGCCAGCAGGGCTCCCGCCCCCTGGAGCAGCACCCGGCCGGTGACCAGCCCGGCGATCAGGAGCGCCGAGGCGACCAGCTCGGCCGAGCCGACCACGTACTGGCTGAACGGGCCGGTCGGGGCGAACAGCCCGGCGAAGCCGAACCCGGCGGCCCAGGCGTCCAGCGTGCCGAAGATATGCTGCGTCTCGGGACTGTCGGTGAACTTGAAGAACAGCGACTGCACGAAGACGAAGGCGATGTAGAGGGACAGGGCTCCGACGAGGAACCGGCGTCTGCGATCGGTCATCGACGGTCTCCCCTCACTTGCCCAGGACCGCGGGCCAGTTGCGGTCGGCGCTGGCGATGAAGCCCGGGATGTCCTTCTCCCACCGCTCCTGGACGTCCTGGTCGTAGTTCAGGTACAGCTTGCCGTCGACCACCTTCCACAGCTTCGGATCGCCCGACGCGGTCTTGTTCTGGGCGATCGCCCAGGCGCAGTACCCGCCGTACTGCGGCGCGTATTTCTCGGGCGAG
This sequence comes from Skermanella mucosa, assembly GCF_016765655.2. NCBI lineage: Bacteria > Pseudomonadati > Pseudomonadota > Alphaproteobacteria > Rhodospirillales > Azospirillaceae > Skermanella > Skermanella mucosa. Next base: position 495,621 of record NZ_CP086106.1, on the reverse strand, counting down.
GCGATGAAGAGGTCGCGATTGGCGGCGCTGGCGAAGCGCCATTCCGCGTCCATCCAGCGGGTCGAGAATTCCTTGCTGCCCTCGACCGGCTTCCCCTGGGTGAAATAGGCCACGGGGTCGTAACCGCCGACCGCGACGCTGCTGAAGAACCCTGTATAGATCGCCGGCTCCTTCGCCAGGGCGGGCGGTGAGAACGAGCCGACCGCCGCCAGGGCGGCCAAAGCGACGATCAGCGGGCGTACTGCGCTTCGAGACATCGTGAAACCCTGCCAAGTGGTGGGGACTTCCGGACCGCGTCCGTATCCACACCACAATGTTCTGATTCGGCGTCCTTTATAATTCACATCCGCTCACCAAAGGCGTGATGTTGTTCACAACATCGTGATTATTCTATTACCGCCGGCCGGAAAAGGCGGGAACCCTTGGTTTGTTTGAAATGAAACAAACCAGTCGGTCCTCTCCGCCGGCCCTGGCCCGCCTGGCGGAAAGCTGTATGATCGGTGGGAATGTCGCCGATGGCGCGCGACTCCGATCAACCGACGGGGAGTGATCCGTTCGTGACCGCGCATCAGACTCCGGACATCCCGGCCGGCCCGGGTCCCCTGGCGACCGGCATGGCCCCGGCCCGGCGCCGCTGGCTGGCCGCGCCGCCCGGTCCCCTGCGGAACGCGACCATCTTCGCCTGGCTCATCACGGTGCTGGCGGCCTTCATGGCGGTGGAGAGCATCGCGTTCCCGTGGCCGGGCGAAGAATATGCCGCCTTCAACCGGCTGGCCGCCTGGATCACCGGCGCCCTGCTGGCGCTCGCCGTCGGCTCGCTGCTGTGCGTGCGGGCGGGATGGATGCTGGCCGGGCGGATGGGGATGGTGCTTTACGGCTGCGGCGTCGTCGGGGTCATGACCGTGATGCTGGGGCCGGGGACGGGAATCGACGTGCTCGCCGCGATGTGCCTGTTCGCCGGCCCGGCGCTGCTGTTCGCCCGCACGGAGCGCCTGGCGCTGGCCGCCGCCTGCGCGCTGTGCGTCGGCGTCATCGTCTTCATGCAGGTCTGGATCCACCAGGGCCATCCGCCCTATGCCCCGGCCACCGCCGCCAACCTGGCGGAGGTCCGGACCGGCGTGGTGATCGTGGCCGCCTGCGTCGGCGTGCTGGTGGTCTATCTCTACTGGTCGGCGGAGATCGCCCGGGGTGCTGCGGCGCGCGAGGCGGCCCGGTCCGACGCGCTGCTGCTGAACGTGCTGCCGGCCAGCGTCGCCGACCGCCTGAAGGCCGGGGAGCGGCCGATCGCCGACCGGCTGGAGGCCGTGACGGTGCTGTTCGCCGACATCGCGGGATTCACCGCCTTCGCGTCCGACCGCAACGCAGCCGAGGTGGTGGAGGTGCTGGGCGGCCTGTTCTCCCGCTTCGACGCGCTGTGCGCGGCCCACGGGGTGGAGAAGCTGAAGACGATCGGTGATGGCTACATGGCGGTGGCCGGCGCCCCCGCCGGCCTGCCCGACCATGCCGGCGCCGCGGCCCGGGTGGCGCTGGGCATGATGGAGGCGATGGCGGAGACCCTGCGCGACCATCCCGGCCTGGGGCTGCGCGTCGGCCTGAACACCGGCCCCGTGGTCGCCGGCGTGATCGGCACGCACAAGTTCGCCTACGACGTCTGGGGCGACACGGTCAACCTGGCGAGCCGCCTGGAATCGCGGGCCTCCCCCGGCACCATCGCCGTCTCGTCCAGCACGCGCGACGCGCTGGGCGACCGCTTCCGGGTGGAGCCGCTGGGCACGGCGGAGCTGAAGGGCATCGGCGCGGTGCCGGTATGGCGGCTGGTCGGGAGTGCGGAGGGATGATGGGGACGTGTTCGCGCGGCCAGGGGCCGGAGTGTCGGGTCGGCGGAACCCTTGAGGTCGTGGCGCCTGCCGACATCCGCAAGTCGGTGGCCGTTCCGGTGGACGGCGAGACGGAAGAGGAAATGAAGCGCCGCGAGGAGGTGTTCCAAGCCGTTCTTGGCGCTACGAAATATTGAGTGGCCCGCCGTTCAAACCGCGCCGATGCGTCTGGTGCCGCTTCGGGCCTGCCTTGGACGGCGTTGGAGTGAAACAAGGAAAATTGGCCACAGATAACGGCGATACACTCAGATGATCCACGGCTGTCCGGCACGGTGATTGCTCGCTCAAACATAGGGTGCTTTCCTGGTAGAGCATTCTTCCTTTTATCGTCATGACCGGGCTTGACCCGGTCATCGCTTGCAGACTCCATCAGCGCCGCCGTGCGGGGAGATACCCGGATCAAGTCCGGGTATGACGAAAAGGGGGAGATTCTGCCTATCGTTCAGCCCTGTGAGCACCCAGCAATCACCGTGCCGGACAGCCGACAGATGATCCGGTTCATATCTTTGTCCATCGCCGTAATCTGTGGCAAGAACCTGGATTATGTTTGCGCCCCTCCCGCTATCCCGGCCGGCACCCGGCGGAAGCCTGACCCGATAAGGAGCATGACTCCGTCATGATCAAACGCCAGCGCCGGCCATCCTCACCGGGGACGATCCTCAAGGACCTGTTCCTGGATGAACGCGGCTATACGATCTCCGGACTGTCCAGAGACCTGGAAGTCTCCCGCAAGCACTTGAGCGAAATCATCAACGGTCATCGGCGAGTCACTCCGAACATAGCCGTGAGATTGGCTCACCGCCTCGACACCACGCCGAACCTTTGGCTCAACCTGCAGAATGCCGTCGATACCAGGGAGGCGGAACGGGAGTTCAGCGCCTCCCGGAAGGACATCGGAGAATCCCGCAGCGCGCCATAGCGTCGGCAGAGGCTTCGAGGATAAAAAGATCGGCCACAGATGCACGCAGAGAGCGCCGGGAGACCGGCAAGGAGTAGCGGGTGAAAGTCCTGTACGGTGAAGGAGTAGCGCCCCACACCGGCCCCGAGTCATGCGGCGGCGGTCGTGAGGCTGTCGGCGAAGCGTTGACAGGGGAGCGCATAGGCCAGCCATTGAGCCGCGTAAGAATCTCGATCCCGGATGCCGACAGGGTTCTGTGCCTGGAAGGCGATACGGCGGGGTGCGTCATGCGAGCACCCCGGCGGTCCGGCGTGGTCAGAGACCCTGGCATGTGCGGACGCTCCTTGCGCGGGAACCGGGAGATCTTCGGCGTGACCAGAGGCCGATGGCCGTCTGGTCCGCACCGGGAAGGCGAGGAGCCGTAGCCGGTGACGCACGCGCCGAAGAGGTCAGACCCATCCATAGTACCTGTGAAGTCGGCGAACGCGGACGCGGAGCCGGTGGAGGGAAGGGGTGGGGCCGAGGGGAATGCGTCTCCGCCGCACACGGGCCGGGCTCAGGACCGGGCACCCGTGCTCTCGGGGCTGGAGCGCATACGTCAAGCGGCACGGGAGCGAAAGGAGGAGCGGTTCACCACCCTTCTGACGCACGTGGATACCGACCTGCTGCGCTTTGCCTATCGGGCATTGAAGCGGGACGCGGCTCCGGGTGTGGACGGAATGACGTGGCGGGAGTACGCGGAGGGGCTGGAGGAACGGCTGGCGGACCTGAAGGACCGCGTGCATTCCGGCCGCTACCGGGCGCACCCGTCACGCCGGCATTTCATTCCCAAGCCGGACGGCCGGATGCGGCCGCTCGGGATCGCGGCACTGGAGGACAAGATCGTCCAGCGGGCGCTGGTGGAGGTGCTGAACGCCATCTACGAGGAAGACTTCCTCGGCTTCTCCTACGGCTTCCGGCCGGGACGGGGGCAGCACGACGCGCTCGACGCGTTGGCGGTGGCGATCGGCGAGTGCCGGGTGAACTGGATCCTGGATGCGGACATCCGGGCGTTCTTCGACAGCATCGACCACATGTGGATCATGCGGTTCCTGGAACACCGGATCGGCGATGCCCGCGTCCTGCGGCTGATCCGCAAGTGGCTGACGGTAGGCGTGGTGGACGAGACGGGGAAACGGCAGCCGGCGACGGCCGGCAGCCCGCAAGGGGCGGTGGCATCGCCACTGCTGGCCAACGTCTATCTCCACTATGTCTACGACCTGTGGACCCGGCAGTGGCGCCATCGCCACGCGACCGGGACCATGGTCATGGTGCGCTACGCCGACGACACCGTCGTCGGGTTCGAGCACCGGTCGGACGCCGAGCGGTTCCTCGCGGACCTGCGGGAGCGCCTGGCGCGGTTCGCCCTGGAACTGAACGCCGACAAGACCCGCCTGATCGAGTTCGGCCGGCAGGCAACTGCCGACCGGGCCAAGCGCGGCGCGGGCAAACCGGAGACCTTCGACTTCCTGGGCTTCACCCACATCTGTGGGCGGTCCCGGCGTGGCGGCTTCCTGCTGCGACGCCAGACCCGGCGCCAGCGCAAGCAGGCCAAGCTCAAGGAAATCAAGGAGGAACTCCGGCGGCGCTGGCACCAGGGCATCCCGGAGCAAGGCCGGTGGTTGGGACAGGTGATGCGCGGCTTCTACGCCTACTTCGCCGTCCCGACCAACTACCGGGCCCTTGCCAACCTGCGCTACCATGTCGGCGTCCTGTGGATGAGGGCGCTGCGTCGGCGCAGCCAGAAGGACAAGACACCGTGGGATAAACTCACGCGCCTTGCCGACTGCTGGCTACCACGGCCGCGCATCATCCATCCCTGGCCCGGAAACCGCTTCCGCGTCAAACACCCAAGGTGGGAGCCGGATGCCTTAATCGGGCACGTCCGGTTCTGTGCGGGGGGCGCCCGGTAACGGGCGTCCCTACCGCGATTGATCATTCATAAGTATCTGTGTCCATCTGCGTGCATCTGTGGCTAAGTAATGATCCCTGCCCTGGACGACGCTCGACCGGGAGGAAGAAATTTAGCCACAGATTACGGTGATATACTCAGATGATCCAGGCCGTATCTTTGTCCATCGCCGTTATCTGTGGCAATAACCTGGATTACACCTGCGCCCCTCCCGCTATCCCGGCCGGCGCCCGGCGGTCGATGGTGAAACGGGCGGTGTTGGGGTCGAAGCCTCGGCGGTCCATCTCGTCCACCGCTTCGCCCAGCATGTTGACGAGGTAGACCGCATCGTCGTCGGTCAGCGGCGCGCCGTCGGCGTCGAACACGCGCATATCCCCCGGCCCGGCGTCGAACCGGGCTTCGTACCTTCTTGATTGTGACATGATGCTTACCCCCGCGCCACCGGCCTGACGACTGAGGGAGCCCCCCGCCGCGACGAACGAGGTCGCCGCGGCGGGGGTAACAATGACCGGGGCGCGAGCACTCCGTTTTTGCTAATCAACTGGGCAGCCATAGATGTGATACCTTCAACAACTGGCATTCATGGTCAGGCCGGACCTAGGAGTTCCCGCTGTTCGGCTCGGCCGCCACGTCCGGATGGTGTGGCGCGCGAATTCTGATCCGAACTCGTGCGGATGTTAAACCATACGCAGGTTTCGGAACGGTTTGGCGCAATAATGCTCTCGTTCGGCCTCCATCGCTGCTATCATGCTCGCATCGGTTGATTTCAAGGCTTGGGCGCCGTCGCGGCCGGGCGGTTCCCGGCGGGGCGGGCGATGGAATACGATATCTTCTTCAGCTACGCCCACGCCGACCGCGACGCGGCGCTGCCGGTCATCACGGCGCTGAAGGCCCGGAACCTCCGCGTCTTCCATGACGAGACGGAGATCACGGACGGCGACTCCATCGTGCGGCGGATCGTCGAGGGGCTCGGCCGCGCGCGGATGCTGGTGGCTTGGTACTCGGCCACATACCCGACGCGCCGCGCCTGCCAGTGGGAGCTGACCTCCGCCCTGATCGCCGCCCGGCACGAGTTCCCCGACGACCGGACGGTCGAGCGCCGCATCCTGGCGCTGAACCCGGAGGCGGGCATCGGGCACCTCCATCCGGCCGACATCTTGGCGAAGAAATACGTCGATGCGCGCGGCATCCCGGCGGAGGAACTGGCCGCCCGGGCCGCCGCCCTGCTGGACGGGCTGACCGGCAGCTTCGGCGAGATCCGGACGCTCGGCGGCCCGCGCTGGTACGGCGGCAACCCGCGCGCCGGGTCCAGCCGGTTCGTCGGCCGCTTTCCCGACATGTGGCGGATCGACGAGCGCCTGTCGAAGAACCGGATCGCGCTGATCGCCGGTGAAAGCGTCGGGCTGGTCCAGGTGCAGGGCATGGGCGGCATCGGCAAGACCCTGCTGGCGGAGGAATACGCCCGGCGCTTCGGCGCGGCCTATCCCGGCGGCATCTTCTGGCTCAACGCCGCCCGGGGGCAGGACCTGGGCACGCAGCGGCAGGGCTTCGCCGGAAACCTCGGCATCGCGGTCGCCGGCCGGGGGCCGCACGAGGTCGAGGGCGCGCTGAAGGTCAAGCTTGCTGAACTGGACAGCTACCTGTGGATCGTGGACGACCTGCCGCCGGACGCCGGCACGGCCGACCTGAACGCCTGGAGCGCGCCGACCGCCAACGGCGCCACCCTGGTCACCACCCGCGGCACCGGGGCGGGCGGGGCCGGCTTCGTCCACCGGCTGGGGCTGCTGTCGGACACCGAAGCCCATGAGCTTCTGACCAAGCGAAGGCTTCCGGTCACCGACGCGGAAAAGGCAGCGGCAAGGGAAATCCTGGCGCTCCTCGGCAACCACGCCCTGGCGGTCGATGTGGCGGGCGCCGCCGTCGAGATGCTGGGCTACGCGGACTTCCGCGACCTGCTGCGCGACCCCACCGAAGACGCAACGGAGTTGGCGGCGGAAATGGCCGACAGCCTGCCAACCGGCCACGTCCGGCAGATCGCTGCCACCCTGCTGGCCAGCATCGACCGGCTTGACGCTGCCGGCCTGCGACTGCTGCACCTCGCTACCCTGATGGGCCCAGCGCCGATCCCCCTGTCCCTGATCGCAGGCGTCTTCGCCCGGCTGTCCGGCGGTGGTAAAGGCTGGGTCAGGGCCGGTTTTCGCTTGCTACATCTCGCTGCCCTGCTGGTTCGTGCACGGATCCGCATGTCTCTAGTAGATAATACCTTTGCTGGGATACCCAGCGGCGGTGACGGCTCGGTCGAGGCCGCCCGCGCCGTCAAGGCGGCCACTCGGGAAGCCCTGGCCGAACACATCCCGGGCGACGGGGAGGATATCGGCGACGCCGTGTCGGTCCACGTACTGGTCAGCCGCACCCTGCGCTTCCACAAGGGCGAGCCGCCGCCCGCACTCCGCGACGCCGCCGTGGCGGCGCTGACCGAGGCGATGGAGGAGGCCGACGACATCCGCAACCATGCCGCCCTGCTGCCCCTGGTCCCTCACGCCCGCGCCCTGATCGCCGACCTGCCGGACGCCCCGACAGCCACGCTCCTGGCGTGGCTTGGACGGTTCAATCATGAGCGGAGAGCTTACGCCGACGCGGAGGCGGACTACCGCCGAACCTCCGATGCCATGAAACGTCTGCTGGGCACCGAGCATTCCGACACCCTGAACAACATGAACAATCTGGCAGTAACGCTCCGGGCACAGGGCGACCACGGCGGCGCCCAAGCGCTCGAAGAGCAGGTGCTGGCGCTCCGCCGACGGGTGCAGGGTGCCGAGCATCCCGAAACCCTGACCAGCATGAGCAATCTAACCGAAACGCTCCGGGCACAGGGCGACCACGGCGGCGCCCGGGCGCTCCAGGAGCAGGTGCTGACGCTCAGCCGCCGAGTGCTGGGCGACGAGCATCCCGACACCCTGATGAGCATGAACAATCTCGCCGCAACGCTTGGGGAACAGGGCGACTACGGCGGCGCCCGGGCGCTCGAAGAGCAGGTGCTGACGCTTCGCCGCCGGGTGCTAGGCTACGAGCATCCCGACACCCTGGACAGTATGAACAATCTGGCCGAAACGCTCCGGGTACAGGGCGACCACGACCGCGCCCGGGCGCTCCACGAGCAGGTGCTGGCGCTCCGCCGGGTGCTGGGCGCCGAGCATCCCAAAACCCTGACCAGCATGAACAATCTGGCCGCAACGCTCCTGCATCTCGGTGATGCCCAGAGAGCGCGGGCGCTGGTGGCCGAGGCGTTGCCGGTCGCGCTGCGGAGATACGGGCGCGCGCCGGAGTTTTCGCAAGCCTTGATCGCCTGGGCTGAGTATCTCGGCGTGCCCAAGCCGTAGTCTGCCGCCCTGCGCGGATCTTCGACGGGAGCCGCCGAACTCGCGTTCCGCAGGATCGCCCCAGCCGATATACTGGGGTCGGCTACCGATTTTTCAACCGTAGGTCGGGTAAAGCGAAGCGGCACCCGACAAAGCCGGAGCGTCGCTGTCGGCTGCCGCTTCGCTTTAGCCGACCTACGAGATGCCATGCCGCTACTCGGCCAGTCCGTACCAGCTGAGCGCCAATCGCCCGACGGCCCGGCTCGCACCTTTCTGCCGGAGCTCGCCCCAGGAAAGCATTCCTTCACCAGTTCCCGCTATGATTTGGGGGCGCCTCGCGCCGGATCTTTGCATCGTGAATATGAACCCCAACGCGGGCGGGACCGCGCCGGAGGCGCCCAAGGCTGGGTAACGTCCAACGGAGTGGTGGAAATTGGCCCTTGAAGGGTTGAGGCGGCCCGGGTGGAGCTCGCAGAGCGGAGCCCGGGCCGCCTCAACCCTCCGCCGCTGGGGCCGCAACGACGTGGAGGTGGTCATCACGCTCTTCAGGTAAGGTCGAGTTGCGACACGAGACCAGACCCCGAGAGAGGCATGATGACCAAGGATACGATGACACTTCTGCTCGACCAGATCCAGGCCAGTACCGATGGCGACTTCCTGCGCGCCATCGCCGCTCACACGCTCCAGCGACTGATGGAGTTCGAGGTCGACGGCCTGATCGGCGCCGGGCGCCATGAGCGGTCCGACGAGCGCACCACATACCGCAACGGACATCGGGATCGTCAGCTGGAAACCCGGCTCGGCACGCTCGACCTGAAGATCCCGAAGCTGCGCCAGGGCACCTACTTTCCGGCCTTCCTGGAGCCCCGCAAGACCGCCGAGAAGGCGCTGACGGCCGTGATCCAGGAAGCGTGGATCCAGGGCGTGTCCACCCGCAAGGTCGATGACCTGGTCCAGGCGCTGGGCATGACCGGCATCTCCAAGTCGCAGGTCTCGGCCCTGTGCCAGGACATCGACACCCGCGTGCTGTCCTTCCTCGAGCGGCCGCTGGACGGCGAGTGGCCCTACCTCTGGCTCGATGCGACCTACATCAAGGTCCGCCAGAATGGCCGCATCGTGTCGATCGCGGCGATAATCGCCACCGGTGTCAACCAGGACGGCCGCCGCGAGATCCTCGGGCTCGGCCTGGGCCAGTCGGAAGCCGCCACCTTCTGGATCGAGTTTCTGCGGGGGCTGGTCCGTCGCGGTCTGAAGGGCGTGAAGCTGGTGATCTCCGACGCCCACGAAGGTCTCAAGGCGGCTATCACCCAGGTCCTGAGCGCCACTTGGCAGAGGTGCCGGGTTCATTTCATGAGATCGCTCTTGGCCCATGTGCCGAAAAGCCAGCAGTCGGTCGTCTCGGCCGCTGTCCGGCAGGTCTTCGTCCAGCCCGATCGCGAGACTGCCGGACAAGCCTGGCGCCACGTCGCCGATCAGCTCCGCCCACGCTTTCCCAAGGTCGCCGCCCTGCTTGACGATGCCGAACACGACGTGCTCGCCTACATGGACTATCCTGAACCCCATCGTAGCAAATTGCACTCGACCAATCCGATCGAACGCCTGAACAAGGAAGTAAAGCGCCGGACCAATGTCGTCGGGATCTTCCCGAACGAGGCCAGTGTTCGCAGGCTTGTTGGTGCTGTACTTCTCGAGCAAAACGACGAGTGGCAACTACAACATCGTTACCTGACGCTTGAGACCATGACCGGCATGGTCGCCAGTGATGAAGCAGCCCTCGCCGCGCTGACCAAGACCTGACCTACGGTGCTGATGGCCTCCTCCCAATTTACACCAGCTTGACGGACGCAATCCAAGGCTGGTCCGGCGAAGCGGAAGCACGTGCCCCACCATGTCACTTGATGACCTCGACTTTGGCCATCCTAAATGGGACTACGAGCGGCTTCGGATTGGTTTTGATAGGTCAGGGGGCATAAGCGGCGGCCTGGACGAGCCTGACGTAGACGGTGCGAGGAATTTGGACGGTTTCGCCGGGATCCAGGGCTGTGACGAAATTCAGGTCGGTCCACAGGGCGATGCGTACGGCAGCCAGGGCGTCGGCGAAGGTCGGGGCGGTCTTGGGGTACCAGGCCGCCCGGCGCGGGGTCAGGTCGAGTTGGCCGGCGAAGGCCTGGACATGGAGCGCGACCAGCGAGTACAGGCCGAACAGCACCGGGGTGGTGCGGAACACCGCCTTGTCGGCGTGCTGGCGCTGGGTCTCGACGCCGAGGTGGGCGCGCGCCTCTTCATAGGTGAGTTCCATCAGCCAGCGCCTGGAGAACCAGCCGAGGATGACCAGCGGGTCGGCCGTCAAGTCGGTGCACGCCAACGCGTCGGGGTCGCGCTTGGACCCGGGATAGCGCACCAGGATCCAGCGGACCGCGACCGGCGGCTCCCCCGGGTGGTGCCACAGCGCGGTGCCGGAGATGAACTCCGCCTCCCGCGCGTGGCGACGCCCGGTGCGGACCAGCAGGGCGAAGCGCTGCCAGGGCTCGCCCGCGTCGTGCCGCCGCTTGGCCAGCTTGGTTTGGGCCTTGCCCTTGGTGGCGGGCCGACCGCCCCGGCCGGGCGGGCGCGGGGCCGGGAAGTCGAACAGCCGGGCGTCCAGGCGGAGCCGGGTCACCACGGTCATTGCGCGGCCCAACTCGCGCAGCAGGCCGACCGAGGCGAACTCGCCGTCCATCACCGCGACCATGGCGCGCCCCGGCAGCCAGCGCCGCACCAGGCGCAGCAGGCTGAGCGCCCACGCCGTGACCGGCCGGTATCGCCGGCCCTCGGCCTGGCAGAAGGCTTGGCTCGGCGCCAGCGCGCTGAGCATCGGCAGCGCCCAGACCTTGCGGGCGAACGGCACCTCGGCCAGCAGCATGGCCGAGACCCAGCGCAGGCCGCGGCTGGTGACCTTGCGCCCGCGCGAGGAGCGCACCGGGTCGTAGTAGTGTGCCGCCGGCCGGACCCGGGGACCGCGCCGGCGCTCCAGGGTGTGGTCGAGCCCGACCACCACCGGGCCGAGCGGGGCGAACACGCGCACCAGCGCCCGGGTGAGCCGCCGGGCCAGCGCCAGCCCGGACCACACGTCGCGGCTGAGCACCCGGTGGAAGGTGGCGAAATCGGCCCGTCCGGCCAGGCCGAGCGCGCGTAGCGCGCCGGCCACGGTGCGCGGGCCAAGCGCCAGCAGGGCGCCGACCGCCAGCGCGGCGGCCTGGGGCCGGCAGGTCGGCGAGAACACAGCGAGCGCCGGGGCGAGCCAGCGGCAGAACGCCTCGGGCAGCGGCGGGTCAGGGCGGTCCATGGTCCCCTCCGGGCGGTTGGAGTGTTGGACCCAACAGTCCCGCCCCGCGGAGATCGCCATGGCCGCCAAGACCGACCCCGTGCTCCAGCGCATCCACGCCCACCCCTGGCCGCAAGGTGGCGTCCGCGCCCGGCGCGCCGGTCACGGCTACTCGCTGGTCAGCACCCGCACCGGCGCGCCGGTCGCCCGCCTGTGCCCGACCGGCGAGGACGACGAGGTCGAGGTCCTCTGGTGGCGACGCGACGCCTGGGGACCCGCCGGTCCCTTCGGCGCCATCATGCCCCTTGATGACGCCCTCGACTTCATCGCCGAGGAACCCTTCTTCTGGATCAGGGCCTGATCAAAGTCCCATTTAGGATGGCCAAAGTCGAGATGACATTAGCGTACATTCCCCGGGGGGAGGGGGCGAGCCGCCGTCGCGTTTCTTCCGCGCTCCGCCCCCATGGATGCTGACGAATGCTGACATCAGCCCCCGCCAGATCCGGTCCGCCAGCCCCCGCCGCGCCAGTTTGGCGACCAGCACCTACACGACCGAGGCAGTGAGTTCACTCCAAACCGGAGACACGCGCCCCGTAGCCTCATTTGATGACATTCGCGTACATCCCCCCGGGGGTAGGCCGCGCCCCCTACCCCTCGCTCAGCCACCGCTCCGCCGCGCGGGCGATGCGGTCGGGGTAGTCGGGGAGGTCGGGGCCGATCAGGGGGAGGTCCAGGTCGGCGACGATGCGGGCGACCGTGGCGGTGTCGAGGGGCAGGCCGGCGGTGCGGGCGCGGCGGGCGATGACCATTTCCTGGCCCCAGAAATAGACCTTCGCGGCGCCGGTGTTGGCCCGCATGCGGCGGACCTGCTCCACCCGGTCGTCGCCGTTGAGCGGCAACCAGATGTCGGCCAGCAGGGTGTCGGCCGGCGCTTCGGGCGTCCAGGACAGGGCGTCGGCGTTGACGACGGCGACCTTGGCGGCGGCGTCGGGCGGGAGCTGGGCGAAGACGCCGACCGCCTCGATCATGGCGATGACCTCCGGGTCGAACTCGACCACGGTCACCGCCGCGACCTCCGGGCGAAGCGCCGCGTTGGCGGCGGCCCAGCCCATGCCCAGGCCCATCACCACCGTGTGGCCGAAGGCGGCGCGGCAGCCCAGCTCCTGGCTCTCGATCTCCATGGGGGTCATCGACATCCAGGTGCGCAGGCCCGCGGTCTCGCCGGTGCCCTCGGTGCGGGTCAGCACCGCCATGTCGGTCACGACCTGGACGCCGCTCCAATAGCCGGGGCACAGGCTGAGCGGCGCCACGTCGAGGCGCCAGCGTTCGCCCCGGGCGGGGCGGTAGGCCGGGCGGAACAGGTCCGGGGCATAGAGCGGCGCGCCGCCCGGGCGGATCAACCCTTCCGGAATTCCCTGCGTGTCGGCTGGCATGCCTTTCCCTTTCCCACGATGGCCGCAGGGTTCAACTATACATAGGGACTACCCATCAAGGATATGACCGTTTCAAGACCGTCTCCTTTCCGCCGCCCCAACCCGCTTGCCTCGCCCGGTCTAACCGGGCAAGTTCGGGGGCAACGGGAACGATCGGGGCAGGCGCTCGGCATGGCATCCGGAACGACGGCGACGGGCATCGGCAAGGGATTCGGGCAGCCGGGGGAGGTGCCGGGCTGGGTCAACAACGCCCTGCTGCCGGTGCTCAACCTCGCGGCGGCGCTGGTGGTCTCCAGCCTCGTGATCCTGGCGATCGGCGAGAACCCGCTGTCCGCGATGGAAGTGCTGCTCTACGGCTCGTTCGGCTATCCGGAGGCGATCGGCTTCACGCTGTACTACGCCACCAACTTCATCTTCACCGGGCTGGCGGTGTCGGTGGCATTCCATTGCGGGCTGTTCAACATCGGCGGCGAGGGGCAGGCCTATATCGGCGGGCTCGCGATCGGGTTGGTCGGGCTGGCGTTCGGCGGGATGCCGTGGCCGGTGGTAGCGGCCGTGGCGATCGTGGCGGGTGCCTTGGGCGGTGCCGCCTGGGCCTACATACCGGCCTATCTCCAGGCGAAGCGCGGCAGCCACATCGTCATCACGACGATCATGTTCAACTTCATCGCCGCCTCGGTCATGACCTACCTGCTGGTGGACGTGCTGATCGCCCCCGGCCAGCAATCGCCGGAAAGCCGGCAGTTCGACCAGTCCACCTGGCTGCCCTTCCTGCACGAGGCGCTGGGCCGGGTCGGCATCGACATCCCCAACTCGCCGCTGAACCTGTCCTTCGTCTGGGCGCTGGCCTGCTGCGCGCTGGTCTGGGTGTTCGTCTGGCACACCCGCTGGGGCTACGAGATCCGCACCGTCGGCCAGAACGAGCGGGCGGCGGTCTATGCCGGCATCTCGCCGTCGCGCAACATCATCCTGGCCATGGCGATCTCCGGCGCGCTGGCCGGTTTCGTCGGGCTGAACGAGGTGCTGGGCGTGCATCACCGGCTGATCCTGGGCTTCACCGGCGGGGTCGGGTTCGTCGGCATCGCGGTGGCCCTGATGGGGCGCAACCACCCCGTCGGGATCGTGCTGGCGGCGCTGCTGTTCGGCGCGCTGTACCAGGGCGGGTCGGAGCTGGCGTTCGAGTTCCCCACCATCAACCGGGAGATGGTGGTGGTGATCCAGGGGCTGGTGATCCTGTTCGCCGGCGCGCTGGAGAACCTGTTCAAGGCCCGGATCGAGGCGCTGTTCCGGCGCACCGCGCGCCGGCCGGCGGCGGCGGGCTGAGGCGGAGGGAGGCAAGGCCAAGCCATGGATTACCTCACCCTCCTCTCGGTCCTGGACGGCACGGTGCGGACCGCGGCGCCGCTGGTGCTGGCCGCCCTGGCCGGGCTGTTCGCCGAACGCTCCGGCGTGGTCGATATCGGGCTGGAAGGCAAGATGCTGGCCGGGGCCTTCGCGGCCGCCGCCGCGGCCTCCGTCACCGGGAGCCCGTGGCTGGGGCTGTTTGCTGCGATCGGCGCCGGCATCCTGCTGTCCATGGTCCACGCCTATGCCACGGTCACCCACCATGGCAACCAGGTGGTCAGCGGCATGGCGATCAATATCCTGGTCGCCGGGCTGACCCCCACCCTCGCCTTCGCCTGGTTCCAGCAGGGCGGCCAGACGCCGATCCTCCAGTCGGGGGAACGGTTCGAATCCATCGCCCTGCCCCTGGCCGACACGCTGGGCGGTGCCGTCCCGGTGCTGGGTCCCCTCTACCGGGAGGTGATCAGCGGGCATAACATATTGGTGTATGCGGCGGCGCTGGCGGTGCCGGCCGCGGCCTGGGTGGTCTACCGCTCCCGCTTCGGGCTGCGGCTGAGGGCGGTCGGCGAGAATCCCAGCGCGGTGGACACCGCCGGGATCTCGGTGGCTGGGCTGCGCTACCAGGCGCTGGTGATCTGCGGCGCGCTGACCGGGGCGGCGGGCGCCTATCTCTCGACCGCGCAGGGGGCGGGGTTCGTGCGCGACATGACCGCGGGGATGGGTTATCTGGCGCTGGCGGCGCTGATCTTCGGCAAATGGCGGCCGGCCCCGACGCTGTTCGCCTGCCTGCTGTTCGCGCTGGCCGACGCGGTCCAGATCCGGCTCCAGGGCGTCGCCATCCCCGGGATCGGGATCATCCCGGTGCAGTTCATCCAGATGCTGCCCTATGTGCTGACCGTGCTGCTGCTGGCGGGATTCGTCGGCAAGGCGGTGGCGCCGAAGGCCAGCGGCATAGCTTACGTGAAGGAACGATGAGCAGTCTCGACACCATGATCCCGCTGGCGCGCGAGGCGATGCGGCGGGCCTATGCGCCCTATTCCAACTTCCCGGTCGGCGCCTGCCTGCGCACCGACGGCGGCCGGCTCTACGCCGCCGCCAACGTGGAGAACGCGGCCTATCCGCAGGGCCAGTGCGCCGAGGCCAGCGCCATCGGCATGATGGTCGCGGGCGGCGACCGGCGGATCGTCGAGGTGGTGGTGATGGGCGGCACGCCCGGCGACGGCATGCTCTGCACCCCGTGCGGCGGCTGCCGCCAGCGCCTGCGGGAATTCTGCGCGCCGGACGTCCAGATCCATGTCTGCGGGCCGGAAGGGCTGCGCCGGACGGTGACGCTGGAGGAACTGCTGCCGCTGTCCTTCGGCCCCGAGAACCTGAGCTTCTGATGGATAGGGAGAGAGACATGGAAGGGGCGGCCACTCCCCACGATGCCGCTGCCGTCATCGCGGGACGGGCGCCGGGGTTCACGCCCCGGGTCGGCATCGTGCTCGGCTCCGGCCTGGGCGGGCTGGCGGACCGGATCGCGGATGCGGTCGCGATCTCCTACGCCGACCTGCCCGGCTTCCCGCGTCCCGGCGTCCACGGCCATGCCGGGCGGCTGGTGCTGGGCACCCTGGGCGGGCAGAATGTCGCCTGCATGCAGGGGCGCGTCCACCTGTACGAGGGCGCGGGGCCTGCGGCGATCCGGCTGCCGATCCGGGCGCTGAAGCTGGCCGGCTGCGAGACGCTGTTCCTGACCTGCGCCGCCGGGTCGCTCCGGACCGAGGTCGGCCCTGGCCGGCTGATGGCGATCACCGACCACATCAACATGCAGGGCACCAACCCGCTGGTCGGCCCCAACGACGACGAATTCGGCCCCCGGTTCCCCGGGCTGAAGGACGCCTGGGACCCCGCCCTGACCGGGCATCTGGCCGCGACGGCGGCGGGGCTGGGGATCGACCTCGCCCAGGGGATCTACGCGGCCTGGCTCGGCCCCTGCTTCGAGACCCCGGCGGAGGTCCGGATGCTGAAGGCCCTGGGCGCCGACGCGGTCGGCATGTCCACCGTGCCGGACTGCATCGTCGCCCGCCACTGCGGGTTGACGGTCGTGGGCTGCGCGGTCATCACCAACCTGGGCGTTGGCCTGGGAGACGGCGAGGTCAGCCACGACCAGACCCTGCGCTCGGCCGCCTCGGCGGCGGCGGACCTGGAGCGGCTGGTGGTTGGATTCCTGGAAGGATTGGACCGGTGACGACAGTGGATGCGGCGGCACGGGCACTGCCCCTGCTGGACCTGACCAGCCTGAACGACGACGACACCGATGAGCGGATCGCGGCGCTGTGCGCGCGGGCGGTGACTCCAGCCGGCAGCGTCGCCGCCGTCTGCATCTATCCGCGGTTCATTCCGGTCGCGAAACGGCTTCTGGAAAACAAGGGCGTCGCCATCGCCACCGTGGTCAATTTCCCGGGTGGCGACGCCCCCGCCGCCGAGGTCGCCGCGGATACCCGCGCCGCGATCGCCGCCGGGGCGGACGAGATCGACGTGGTGCTGCCCTGGCGCGCCTTCATGGCGGGGGAGCGGACGGTTCCCCACGACCTGCTGCGCGCCTGCCGGGAAGCCTGCGGCGACGGGATCCTCATGAAGGTGATCCTGGAGACCGGCGGCTTGGCCGACGCCGGCCTGATCGAGCAGGCCGGCCGCGACGCGGTGGCAGCCGGGGCCGACTTCCTGAAGACCTCCACCGGCAAGCTCCAGCCGGCGGCGACCTTGGAAGCGGCGGCGATCCTGCTGGCTGTCATCCGCGACTGCGGGCGGCCGGTAGGTTTCAAGGCGGCGGGCGGCATCCGCGACACCGCCGGGGCCACCTCCTACCTGCATCTGGCGGATACCGTCATGGGGCCGGGCTGGGCCACGCCGGCCACTTTCCGCTTCGGCGCCAGCGGGCTGCTGGACGCGCTGCTGGCCGACCTGGGCCACGGCGCGACCGGGCAGAAGCCTTCCAGCGGTTATTAGGGATACGGAACGATCCATGCTTCCTCAGGAAATCATCCGCAAGAAGCGGGACGGCGGCACCCTTTCCGACGCCGAGATCACGGGCTTCATCGAGGGCGTCACCGCCGGGTCGGTGACCGAGGGGCAGATCGCCGCCTTCTGCATGGCCGTGTTCTTCCGCAAGATGGGCCTGGAGGAGCGGGTCGCCCTGACCCGCGCCATGACCCGTTCCGGCACCGTACTGGATTGGAAGCCGCTCGGCCTGCCCGGCCCGGTCCTGGACAAGCACTCGACCGGCGGGGTCGGCGACAAGGTCAGCCTGATCCTGGCCCCCGTGGTCGCCGCCTGCGGCGGGTTCGTGCCGATGATCTCGGGCCGCGGCCTCGGCCATACCGGGGGCACCCTGGACAAGCTGGACAGCATCCCCGGATACGTCTCCCTGCCCGACCGGCCGACGCTGGAGCGGGTGGTCCGCGACGTGGGCTGCGCCATCATCGGGGCGACCGACGCCTTCGCGCCGGCGGACAAGCGCGTCTATGCCGTCCGCGACATCACCGCGACGGTCGAGTCGCTGGACCTGATCACCGCCTCGATCCTGTCGAAGAAGCTGGCGGCGGGACTGGACGCTTTGGTCATGGACGTGAAGTTCGGCTCCGGCGCCTTCATGAGGGAGTTCGACGACGCGCTGGCGCTAGCCGACAGCATCGCCACGGTCGCCACCGGCGCCGGCATGCCGACGGTGGCGCTGCTGACCGACATGAACCAGGTGCTGGGCCGCACCGCCGGCAACGCCTTGGAAGTGCGGGAGTCGATCGACCTGCTGACGGGAGCGGGCCATGACGGGCGCCTGTACGAGGTGACCGCCGGCCTCTCCGCCGAGCTGCTGGTGCTGGGCGGCCTGGCGCGCGACACGGACGCCGCCCGCGTGATGGTGGACGAGGCGATCTCCACCGGCAGGGCGGCGGAGCGGTTCGCCGCCATGGTCGCGGCGCTGGGCGGTCCGGCAGACCTGCTGGAGAACCCCGACATCCACCTTGCGGAAGCGCCGTTCCTGCGGGAGGTCCGCATCCGCGACGAGGGTTTCGTCACCGCCGTTGACACGCGCGCGCTGGGCGTCGCGGTGGTGGCGCTGGGCGGCGGCCGGACCCGCGTCCAGGACCCGATCGACCCGGCGGTCGGACTGTCCGACGTCGCGGGCCTGGGCACGCCGACCGGCCCGCACGCCGCGCCGCTGGCCATCGTGCATGCCAGGACCGAGGAAGCCGCCGAGGCCGCGGCCGGCGCGGTCCGCGCCGCCTTCGCCGTGGGACACTCCGCCCCGGCGCCGGTGCCGCCGATCGCCCGTCGGCTGGCGCGCTAGACGGTGGCCCGGGAAACAGGAAGCGCCCAGGGGGAGATCCTGCGCGGGATCTGCCTGCTGACCCTGGCGCTGGTGGCCTTCGCCGTGATGGACGTGCTGATCAAGTGGCTGTCGGCCAGCTACGGCACGTTCCAGATCGTGTTCTTCCGCTCGGTGTTCGGCCTGCTGCCGCTCTGCGTGCTGGTGGCGACCTCGGGCGGCATCCGCCTGCTGCGGACGTCCCGTCCGGGCGGGCACGTGCTGCGGTCGCTGGTCGGCGCCAGCGCGCTGGTCTGCTTCTTCTATGCCTTCAAGCACATGCCGCTGGCCGACGTCTACGCGATCCATTTCGCGGGGCCGCTGTTCCTGACGGCGCTGTCCGGCCCGATGCTGGGCGAACATGTCGGCTGGCGCCGCTGGAGCGCCGTCGGGGTCGGCTTCCTCGGTGTCGTCGTGATGCTCCAGCCCGGCAGCGGCATGTTCACCCCGGTGGCGCTGGTGCCGCTGCTGGGGGCCGTGTTCTACGCCTTCGCCATGATCTTCGTGCGGAAGCTGAGCCGGACCGAGACCAATGCGGCGATCGTCTGCTACTTCACGCTGACCGGCGTCGCGGTCGGGGCGATCGGCATGGCCGCGGACTGGCGGACGCCCGACCTGCCCGGGTTCGGCCTGCTGGCGGCCGTCGGCATCCTGGGCGGCGTCGCGCAGATCATGATGACCCAGGCCTTCCGCTCGGCCCCCGCCGCCGTGCTGGCGCCGTTCGAGTACACGGCGATGATCTGGGCAGTCCTGTTCGGTTACCTGGTGTTCGCCGACGTGCCGACCTCGGCGGTGATCACCGGCGCCCTGATCGTCTCGGCCAGCGGCCTCTATATCCTTCACCGGGAGACCCGCCGGCAGCCCCGGCCGGTCATCGAAGCCACAGAGAAAGCCGTGGTGCCATGACCATGCCGGGTATTCCCAAGGCCGAGCTTCACGTCCATCTGGAAGGGACCGCCACGCCGGAGCTGGTCCGGGCGCTGGCGGAGCGCAACGGCATGGCCCTGCCGCCTGGGCTCTTCACGGAGGCGGGCCACTTCGCCTGGACCGACTTCCTGCATTTCCTGAAGGTCTACGACGACGCCGCGTCCGCGATCCGCACCGCGCGGGACTATCGCGACGTCACATACGATTACCTGCGCCGCTGCGCCGCCGAGGGCGCCGTCTATGTGGAGGTGATGTCGTCGCCCGACCACGCGAGGATGGCCGGCCTGTCGTTCCAGGACCACCTGGACGGCATCGTCCAGGGGTTCGAGGACGCCCGCGCCGATTTCGGCATCGAGGCCCGGCTGATCGTCACCTGCGTGCGCCATTTCGGCGTCGAGCGCGGGCTGGAGGTCGCCAGAGCCTGCGCCCGGCACCGGCACCCGCTGCTGACCGGCTTCGGCATGGGCGGCGACGAGAACCACCTGTCCGCCGCCGATTTCGCCCCGGTCTTCACCATCGCCCGGAACGACGCCGGCCTGGGCTGCACCGTCCATGCCGGCGAGTCCGCCGGGCCGGAGAGCGTGCGCGACGCCCTGGACCACCTGCCGGTCAGCCGGATCGGCCACGGCGTCCGCTCGATCGAGGACGCCGACCTGATCCGCCGGATCGCCGGCGAGGGCATCGTGCTGGAGGTCTGCCCGACCAGCAACATCCGCACCGCGGTGTACGGCTCCTACGCCGACCACCCGCTGGACCGCCTGCGCGCGGCCGGCTGCGCCGTCACGCTGAACAGCGACGACCCGCCCTATTTCGCGACCACCCTGGGCGGCGAATACGAGGTCGCGGCGGAGGCGTTCGGCTGGGGTGAGGAGTACCTGCGCAATGCGACGGTGACGGCGCTGGAAGCGGCCTTCCTGGACGCCGAAACGCGCGGCCGGCTGCTCGGGCCGATCAAGTCGGCCGGCAGCCCAGCCGCAGGGCGCCCCAATGGCGGCCATGGACCAGGATCGGGGCGCTGACGTCCTTCAGCAGCAGGAACCTGCCGCCGCCCATGTCGCGGCGATAGGTCTGGACCAGGGCCGGCGCTCGGCTGCGGGCGGCGGCGATGCCGGTGAAATCGTCGAACAGGCGGCGGTTGCGGCAGTTGGCGGTGTTCCAGGCCGGCTCGCCCGGCCGCTGGGGCTGCGAATATTTGAGGTTGTGGGTCGGCAGATAGCCGTTGCGGTCCACCGCGACGCAGAAATCGATCCGCGTCTCCTTCTGGAGCACAGCTTCCTGGATCGGCGGCAGCAGGCGGTCGCACAGGTCGGTGTAGGCGGTCAGGTACTGCTGGGGATCGGTCCCGGGGATCGGCTGGTAGGCGGTGGAGAACATCGCCGCGGCGCTGATGCCACCCTCGTCGATGGTGTCGTCGAACAGGCCGGAGATCTGGCGCGCCGCCGCCTGCACGGTCTGGATCAGCGCCTCGTCGCCCCGGTGCCAGCGGTCCAGCGCCTCGGCCAGCGCGGCCTGGACGGCAGGGTCGAGGTCCTCGAAATGGACATGGAGCACTTCCCCCTCGATGGTCGTCGCCTTGGCCGCGACCTCGCCGATGCCCGGCAGGTCGAAGGAGACGAGGCTCCCCTGCGCGGCGGTCCCGGCGGCCAGGCGGACCTGGGCGCCGCCGCTGGAGATGTTCTCGACGCAGGCCGGCACCGTCCGCCCGTCGATCCGGCATTCGGTCTTTATGTCCACGGTGACGCGCATCGCGCGCCGGCGCTCGGCGAAGCGGGAGTTGCGCAGGCTGGAGATCACCCGCTTCTCGATGTTGACGACCTGCTCGACCAGTTCGGTCGTGTTGTTGCGCAGCTGGGTCGATACCGTTGTGGTCAGTCCCGCCTGGGTGGCGACGCTGCCGATCCGCTCGTGCACCCGGCGCACGCTGTCGGCCGTCTGGGTCACGGTCTGGGCGATGTCCTGGGTGACAGCGTCCTGCTCGACCACGGCGGAGGCGATGGCGGTGATGGTGTCGTTGACCAGCTCGACCCGGCCGGCCACGTCGGCGATCGCGCTGACCGTGTCGCCGATGGCCTTCTGCATGGACTGGATCTCGGACCGGATATTGCACGTGGCATGGTTCGTCTGGTCGGCCAGCAGCTTGACCTCGTTCGCGACGACGGAGAAGCCGCGCCCTGCCTCGCCGGCGCGCGCCGCCTCGATGCTGGCGTTGAGCGCGAGCAGGCGGGTTTCCTTGGCGATCTTCTCGATCAGCGAGGCGATCGAGCCGATCCTGTCGGACACGTCGGTCAGGTTGTTGGCGATGTCGCGGGCGGCCTGGGACCGGATAGTGGCGTCTTGGGCGGCCCCGGTCGAGCGGTCCACCTGACGCGAGATCTCGGCGATGGAAGCGGAAAGCTCCTGGGTGGCGGCGGCGATGGTCTGGGCATTGACGTCGGCCTCGTGGGACGCCTCGGCGACGTGGCCGCCGTCCTCGCTGACCATGCGGGCGGCGCCCAGCACCTCGGTCGAGGCCCTCTCCATCGCCTCCGCCTTGCGGCGGACCAGCTGGACCGCGTCGTCCAGCTCCTGCTCGAAGGTGTCGGCGAGGTCGAGCAGCTCGTCGGTCACGTGCTGCTCGGTCGTCGTGTGGGTATAGACGGAGAGCGCCAGCTCCGCCTCCATCAGGAGGGTGCGGATCAGCGTCGCCGCCTGGTCGGCCGCGGCGTGCCGGCTCCAGCGGTTGCGCTCGATCACCGAGCGGACCAGCCGCTCCAGGATGAAGGAATAGGCCGAGAGGTAGAACCGCGGCTTCAGCCCGACCCGGTGGTGGGCCGACCCGATCCGCTGAACCCGCTCCACGTACCCGGCGTCGATGCCCTCGACGAACAGCTTGTGCCAATGGTCCTGCTGGGCGCAGATCAGGCGGGTGACCATGCCCTCCGCCGCGATCAGCTCCGCCGTCTCGGGAAAGCGCTTCAGGAAGCCGTAGAAATCGGTGAGGATGCCGTCCAGGTCGGCGTTGACATGGGGGCCGAGCTGCCGGAGCGAGCGCTGCGTGGCACCGTCGATCCGCCAGAGCGCCAGCTCGACCGACGTGCCATGGGACGGGGCCGCGTCGGGCTGAGCCCGCGCGTCGGACAGCTCGCGAGTGTTCATTGGTCATCCCCCCAGTTGCAATCGCGGACAATCGGGCGCCAGGGTTGCAGCGGCAATGATCTACGTCAAAAGTATTAGATCAAACGGCCGAGCGATCTCCTTCGGATAGGGCTGGCCGAGCCTTGACGGGGCCAAGCCGGACTGTCACTGTCGCGTCACGAAGGCTGGGGTGCCGGGCCGATCCGCCCGTGCTGAGATCATACCCATAGAACCTGATCTGGATCATGCCAGCGAAGGGAGCCCGTGGGACCGACCAAGAGCAAATCGCGGCACTCACAGGTTTCCGCTTCGCAAGGAGGAAGGGAACCGACGATGCCCGCCCGGAAGTCCACACTGTTCGCCGCCGCGTTCGCCGCCGCCCTGTCGTCCGCCGCCGGTCCCGCCACTGGGCCCGCCGCCGCGGCAGACCTGGATATTCCGGTGCTGGTGCCGGTCACCGGCTTCCTGGCGCTGGAGGGCACCAGCCAGCGCAACGGCGCCGTCCTGGCGATCCGCCACGCCCCCGAAGGACTCTCGGTGCGGTCGGAGGTGATCGATACCGGCACCTCCCCCGAAGGCGCGGTGACCGCGCTGGTCCGGGCGGCCGGGCGCGGCGCGCCGACCGCGGTCGCCGCCAGCATGCTGGGCACCCAGATGCTCGCCATGCTGCCGCTCGCCGACGAGTACGGCATTCCCCTGGTCACGGTGTCCGGCACGGCGTCGATCACGGAGCGCGGCAACCCTTGGGTCTTCCGCTTCTTCCCCGGCGACGGGGTCACCAAGACCGCCCATGCCCGCTACGTGGCGGAGGAGCTGGGCAAGCGCCGGCCGGCGGTGATCTATCAGACCACCGCCTATGGCCAGAGCGGCCAGGCGCACCTGCGCGACGCCTTCGCCAAGCTGGGCGTCGAGCCGGTGTTCGAGGAAGGCGTCGATCCCGGCATCCGCGACATGCTGCCGGTGCTGACCAAGGCCATGGCGGCCGACCCCGACGTGCTGGTCCTGCACCTGCATTCCGGCCCGACGGCGCTGTTCGTGCGGCAGGCGGCGGCCATGAACCCCGGCGTACCGATCGTCGCCGGCTCGGCGATGCACCAGCCCTCCACCGCGGCGCTGCTGGAGCCGACGGAGCTGAAGGGCGTCTGCGCCGAGACCTCGGCCTCTCCGGTGTCGGGCGGTTCGCCGGAGATGGAACGCTTCACCGCCGAGTACCGCGCGGCCTTCGGCACCGAGCCGGACGCCTTCGCGCTCGGCCAGTACGACGGCATCCGCATGGTGCTGGACGCGGCGGCCAAGGGGGCGGACACGCCGGAGGCCGTGCGCGACGCGCTGGCCAAGGGGACCTACGGCGGGCTCGCCATGACCTACCGCTCCGACGGCCGGGGCAACATGGCCCATTCCGCCGTCATCGTCTGCTACGACGGGACGTCGCGCGTTCCGGCGGTGGTCAAGCGCTACGACGTGGCGCCGTGACGGGTGTCGCTCAGCTTCTGGTCAACGGGGTGGCGCTGGGCGCCGCCTATGCGCTGGTCGCCCTGGGCTTCGTGCTGGTGCTGAACGCGACCTCGGCCGTCAACTTCGCCCAGGGCGACCTGGTGATGGCCGGCGGATTCCTGGCGGTGGCCCTGGCGGGCCTTATCCCCCTTCCCGGCATCCTGCTGCTGCCGCTGGTGGCGGCGCTGATGGCGGCGCTGGGGCTGCTGGTGTCGCTGCTGGCCTACCTGCCGCTTCGGCACCGCCCGCCGGTCAGCGTCTTCATCAGCACCATCGCGGTCGGTATCATCCTGCAGAACGGCGCCACCCTGCTGTTCGGGCCGGAGCCGAAGGCGGCGCCGCCGCTGTTCGGGGGCGGAACGCTGGAGATCGCCGGCCTGCTCGTGCCTAAGCAGTCGCTCGCGGTCGTGGCGGTGGCCGGCCTGCTGATCCTGGGCCAGCACTGGCTGTTCGCCCGCACCCAGCTGGGCCGGCGCCTGCGGGCGACCGCCCAGGACCCGGAGATGGCGCGGGCCTGCGGCATCCCCGTGACGGTCATGGTCGCCGCGACGTTCGCGCTGGGCGCCGCCCTGGCGGGCGCCGCCGGGCTGCTGCTGTCCAACCAGTTCTTCGTGACGCCGACCTCGGGCAGCGGGCTGATCCTGAAGGCCTACATCGCCGTGACCATCGGCGGCTGGGGATCGGTCCCGGGCGCCGTCGCCGGCGCGCTGCTGATCGCCGCGTTCGAGGTGCTGGTGTCCGCCACCCTGTCCTACTCGGCGGCGACGGCGGCGCTGTACCTGGCGCTGCTGGCGATCCTGGCGGTGCGTCCCCAGGGCCTGTTCGGCGAGGCGGCCCGCAGCCGTGCCTGAGAACCGGTTCACGATGATTCCCGGAAGAGGCGCCATGCCGCTGCTCGCGGCGGCCGGCGCGGCGCTCGCGGCCTACGCGCTGCTGGTCGCCGATCCCTATGGCTTGCGGGTGCTGACCGTGGCCGGGGTCTATGCGCTGGCCGTGATCGGCTACCAGATGATCTTCGGCAATGCCGGCGCCCTGTCGCTGGCGCAGGGCACCTTCTATGGAATCGGGGCCTATGCCACCGGCATCCTGGGCAGCCGGTACGGCCTCGGCTTCGAGGCGACCTTCCCGCTCTCGATCCTGGCGCCGGCCTTGCTGGCCCTGGCGGTCGCGGCGCCGGTGCTGCGGCTGGAAAGCCATTACTTCGCCCTGGCGACGCTCGGCATCGGGCAGGTGGTGCTGCTCGCCGCGGTGGAGTGGCAGGGTCTGACCGGCGGCTCCAACGGGATAGCCGGCGTGCCGGGCGTCGAGCTGTTCGGCTGGCGCCCCGGGCGCGGCCTGCCCCTGGCGCTGTTCGTCTGGACCCTGGTGGCGCTGGGCGCGCTGGCGGCGTGGCGGATCGGGCGGGGCCTGCGCGGCCTTGCCTTCCCCCTGATGCGCGACACGCCGGCGGCGGCCCGCACGCTGGGCATCGACATCGACCGGCTGCGCCTGGAATGCTTCGTCCTCGGCGCCGCCTATGCCGGCGCCGCGGGAGCGCTCGCCGCCCATATCCAGCGGGTGGTGTCGCCCGAGGTGCTGGAGTTCCCGGTCATGGTCACGATCCTGACCATGGCGGTGATCGGCGGGCTGGGCCGGGTCGCGGGCGCACTGGCCGGTGCCGTCCTGCTGACCCAGCTGCCGGAATGGTTCCGCTGGATGGAGGGCGGCTACCTGCTGCTGTACGGCGTAGCCTTGCTGGCGACGGTGGTGGCGGCGCCGTGGGGACTGGTCGGCCTGGCGGAGCGGCTGCGCGCGCGCTGGCTGCCGGAGCCGCCCCGCCCGCCGCCGGCCCCGCTGGCGCCAGAGCCCCGGCCGGCGGCCCCGTTCCGCGGACCGGTGCTGTATGTCGAGGGTTTCTCCAAGTCCTTCGGCGGCGTCCGGGCGGTCCACGGCGTCTCGCTGGCGATCGATCCCGGCGAGATCCTGGGAGTGATCGGCCCCAACGGCTCGGGCAAGACGACGCTGATCAACCTGGTGACCGGCCTGGAGAAGCCGGACGGCGGCAGGCTGTACGTGCGGGGCGTGGAACTGACCGGACGGGCGCCGCACGGGATCGCGGGGGCCGGGGTCGCCCGGACCTTCCAGACCGCCAGCCTGCCGCCCGGGGTGGACGCGCTGGGAGCGGTGGCGGCGGCGCGGATCACCCTCGACGGCGATGTCCGGACGGCGGAAGCCCACGCGATGCATTTCCTGGAACGGGTCCTGGAACGGGCCGGCGCCGCCGACCTCGCCCGCGAGCCTTGCGCGACCTTGCCGCCGGGGCTGCGGCGGCGGGTGGAACTGGCCCGCGCCCTGGCCCGGCAACCAGCCGTCCTGCTGCTGGACGAGCCGGCCGCCGGCCTGACCGAGGCCGAGCAGGCCGGGCTTGCCCGGTTGCTCCGGGCGGCGGCCGACGACGGCGCCGCCGTGCTGATCGTGGAGCACAATATGCCCTTCCTGCTGCCGCTGGCAGACCGGATTACCTGCCTGGACGAGGGCGGCGTCATCGCCGAGGGGACGCCCGACGCGATCCGGCGCGACCCCCGCGTGCGCGCTGCCTACCTGGGGTCGCCCGGGCCGGAGGCGCCATGAGCCCCCTGCCGCTGCTCGCGCTTTCCGGCCTGTCCGTATCCTACGGCGGCGCCCCTGTTGTCGACGGCGTCTCGCTCGACGTCAGGCCGGGCGAGGTGCTGGCCCTTCTGGGGGCCAACGGCGCCGGCAAGTCCAGCCTGCTGAAGGCGGTGATCGGCCTGCTGCCGGCGGCGGCGGGACGGGTCCTGCTGGACGGGTCCGACATCACCCGCCTGGCGCCCGAGCGGCGGGCGCGCCTGGGCATCGGCTACGTGCCGGAGGGCCGCAGGGTCTTTCCCGGCATGAGCGTGCGCGACAACCTGGAGGTGGCGAGCTTCGCGCCGGCCGCGGCCCGCATGGCGCTGCTGGACCGCGTCTTCGCCCTGTTCCCCCAGCTCCGGGCCAAGTCGGGCGAGCGGGCCTGGCGGCTGTCCGGCGGGCAGCAGCAGATGCTGGCGATCGGCCGCGCGCTGATGGGGGAGCCCCGCCTGCTCCTGCTGGACGAGCCGTCCCTCGGGCTGTCGCCCCTGCTGACGGCGCAGGTCATGGCGACGGTGCGCGAGATCGCCGCAGGAGGCACGGCGGTCCTGCTGGCGGAGCAGGCGGCGGCCCGCGCGCTGGAGGCGGCCGACCTCGGCGCATGGCTCCGGCTGGGCAGGCTGGCGGAAACCGGGAGCGCCGCGGACCTGCGGCGGCGGCTGGAGGCCGATCCGGACTTTATGGGCAATCCCCTTGCGACGGGCCGGCCGGCCCTATAGCCTGCCGCCAACTCCCAGCGCAGCCGGATATTGAACGTGCAGTCTCATCTTCTCGCTCTAGCGCTCGGCGCCGCCATCGGCCTGTCGAGCGGCCTACCCTCCGCAGCACTGGCCCAGGCGCCGGGAGGCGCCCAAGTGGTTCAGGCACCGGGCGGCGCCCAGCTGACCGGAGCGCCGATCGGCGACTGGCGCGGCGGCCCCGTGGCCGACCCCAACGGCAAGTTCGTCTATTGCGTCGCGGAGAACCGCTTCGACAACAAGCTGGCCCTGGTGTTCGCCCGCAATCCCAACGGGGAGACCAACATCCTGATCGGCATCCCCGGCGCCGGCATGACCCAGGGGACCAAGTTCCCCATGAGCGTCCGGGTCGACGAGACGCTCAGGCGGAACTTCACCGCCGTCGCGATGGAGCCGGACCTGCTGGTGGTCCCCACCGGCAAGGACGACGAGCTGTACGAGGGCATGCGCAAGGGTAGCCGCCTGATCATGCAGGGGCCGACCGACACGGCGATCTTCCAGCTCCGCGGTACGGCCAAGGCGCTGGGCGACCTGCGCAGCTGCGTCCAGCAGGGGGTCTCGGGGGGCGGGCCGAAGCCGGGCGCCCAGGGCGGCGCCAAGCCGGTCGCGGTCATCCTGCCGGAAGGGCTACGGGCGCTGCTCGACGCCGCCGGCCTGCGCCAGGCGGTGCCGCTGTCGCTGGCGAACGTCCCGGAGGACCGCCGCCCGGCCGATTTCGCGTGGCGGCTGGGACCGGTATTCGGCGGCGTGCGCGGTCACCGGGCCCCGCCGGACGCGGATTTCGCGACGCTCACGACCAACTACCTGGACGCCCTGAAGCAGCGTTGCGGCGGTGAGTTCAACGCCGATCCCGCCGCGGTCGAGACCCTGCCGCGCGTGACCCTGCGGACCGCCATGGTCACCTGCACCCCGCCCGAGGGCAAGATCAACGTCGCGATCCTGTTCTTCAAGAGCCAGGACAACGTCTTCAACGTCTTCTTCCACGAGGCGTCCGACGCCGACGTGGAGCTGGCCAGGAAGGCGCGCGACGGGCTGACCCAGGTCGTCCGCAAGCTCGGTTCGGAACAGCCGCCCCAGGCCGGCCAGCCGGCGCCGCCGGCATCGCCGCCGGCGCAGAACTGACCGCCCGCGGACTTGGCTACGGGAGCAGGACTCGTGACCGTCACGATCTACCACAACCCCAAGTGCGGCACCTCGCGCAACACCCTGGCCTTGATCCGCAACAGCGGGGAGGAGCCGGTGGTGATCGAGTACCTGAAGTCGCCGCCAAGCCGCGACGAGCTGAAGGACCTGATCCGCCGGATGGGCGTGGCCGTGCGCGACGTGCTGCGCCGGAAAGGCACGCCCTACGACGAGCTGGGCCTGGACGATCCGGACCTGGACGACGACCGGCTGCTCGACGCCATGATGGCGCACCCGATCCTGATCAATCGCCCGATCGTCGTCACTCCCCTGGGCGTGAAGCTGTGCCGCCCGTCGGAAACCGTGCTGGACATCCTGCCCTCGCCGCAGCGGGGCGCCTTCGCCAAGGAGGACGGCGAGCCTGTCGTGGACGAGCAGGGCCGCCGGATCGGACCGGGCCATGGATGACCTCGCCCCTCCCCCCGACACGCTGCCCGCCCTCAAGCCGGAACTGCTGAGGCAGCCCGACCCCGCGCGGCTGGAACCGGCCGCGCGGATGACCCATCCGCCGCGCATCCTGCTGCTCTACGGATCGCTGCGGGAGCGCTCCTACAGCCGGCTGCTGGTCGAGGAGGCGGATCGGCTGCTGCGGGCGATGGGGGCCGAGACGCGCATCTTCGACCCGCGCGAGCTGCCGATGGCCAACAGCGTCGGCCCCGACCATCCCAAGGTGCGGGAATTGCGGGACCTGTCGATCTGGTCGGAAGGCCAGGTCTGGTGCAGCCCCGAGATGCACGGGACCGTGACCGGCGTGTTCAAGAACCAGATCGACTGGCTCCCCCTGTCGGAGGGCTCGGTCCGGCCGACCCAGGGCCGCACCCTGGCGGTGATGCAGGTCTCCGGCGGTTCGCAGAGCTTCAACGCGGTGAACACGCTGCGCATCCTGGGCCGCTGGATGCGCATGGTCACCATCCCCAACCAGTCGAGCGTGCCGAAGGCCTACGAGCAGTTCGACGAGGCCGGCCGGATGCTTCCAGGGCCGCTCTACGACCGGGTGGTGGACGTGATGGAGGAGCTTGTGCGCTTCACCTGGCTGCTGCGCGACCGGGCCGATTATCTGGTCGACCGCTACAGCGAGCGCAAGGAGGCGTTCAAGCTGCCGGAGAAGATGTGATGGCGCCTCGTGGGAGGGTGCGCGTCCCGCGCACCTTGGGCGGCGGGACGCCGCCCCTCCGCACCGGGGCCGCAGGCCGGCAGCGGAACCCTCAGAACAACCCCTCCTGGTGGCGGACCTCGCCGTTGACCAGGATGGCCGAAATCGCCGGCGTGCCGGCCCGGTTGACCGCGACGCGGATGTCGATCCGCTCGCCCTCCTCCGGGCGCTCCAGGGCGGCTCCCGTCCCTTCCGGGACGAAGTAGTCCTCGATGCCGTAGCGGATGCCGGCGATGCGGCAGGGGACGATCGCGGCGGATTCCCCGGAGCCGGACTCCTCGCACTGCTGCTCGGCCACCCATCTGACCTGTCCGCGAAGGACGACGCCGGTCGGCGTCGCGGCCGGGCGCCGGCGCCAGACGCCGGTGGCCTGCCAGGCGGGGCGGCCCGGCTGGATGTCCACGTAGACCGTCTCGCCCCTCTCCAGGTCGTCGTCGCCGACCAGCCGGTCCAGGCGGAGGTTCCCGATGTCGTAGCTGAACTCGACATAGTCGCCCTGGAACAGCGAGCGCGGATCGACCGGGCGGATCGACAGCACGACCGGGGTCCCGGTCTCCAGCGTCCATTGCCGGAAGCCGATCAGGCCGGCCAGCACGGCGGTCTGCGCCAGCGCCAGGGTCAGCAGGCGTCCGCCGCGGGTCATGCCGCGGCACTCCGTTTGCTGCCCCCGCCGCCGACCAGCAGCCGGCGCTTGCGCTCGAACAGCCATCCCAGCGCCATGACAAGCAGTCCGCCGAAGATGAAGAACAGCGCCCGGTCCAGCAGCAGCCAGAAGGTGTCGAAATAGAGCCGCAGCAGGGTCAGCGCGAAGGCCAGGAAGCCCAGGTTGACTGTGAAGCGGTCCTCGCGGCGATATCCCTCGGCGATCATGCCGATCAGCGCCCCGACCAGGACCAGGTTCAGCAGGATCAGCGAGATCCCGTGGCTCTCCGGCGGAACCAGCGCGTCGGCGAGCAGGATGGCGGCCAGCGCCGCGGCGCCACCGGCCAGCAGTCCGCCGTCCCGGCGCCAGACCACCGCGGCCCCCGCCGCCGCGACCAGCAGGGGCGGCAAAGCCAGTCCGGCCCAGGCCGGCTCGCCGATGGCGGACAGGTCGGTCTGAAGCGCCGGCAGCGCCAGCAGCGACGCGCCCACGACGAGGCCCATCAGCGCGAGCCGTTCCAGGGGCGTCCCGAACTCCGCCGTCAGGGGCCGGCCCGACAGGACGCCGCCGACGGCCAGCAGCGCCGCCGAGATGGCACTGCCCAGCCGCAACACATCCCCCTCCGCCGCGTCGGCGGTGGAGAACAGCGATGCCAGGGTCACCAGGATGAACCAGGCCAGCGACGCCAGGGCGGCATGATAACCGATGATCCAGCGCATGCGCAGGATCGGCGGCAGCAGTGCTGCCCAGACCGGGATGAACGGAAGAAAGACCGGCAGGGGAGAATCGGGGGCGGCCAGGCTGAACCAGACCGTCACCAGGGCCAGCGCGGCGCACGCCGCCCACTCGCTGGGCCAGGCCCACGCCGCCAGGATCGCGCCCAGCGCCCACATCAGGACGCCGGCGGGCGGATCCGCGGGCAGGTGATAGATCTGCCCGACCAGCATGATGCCCACGCCGAACAGAAGCACGCCGAACAGCAGCAGCGCCTCGGCGAAGCGGCCCATGCCGGCCCGCAGCGCGGCCCAGGCGGCGGCGTGCGTCCCCCAGAGCGATCCGAACAGCACGGCAAGCTTGGCCAGGCGCCCCATGCCCTGCCAATTGGCCGCGATGAACAGGAACGCGCCCACCGCGACGAGGATGGTACCGAACAGCGCCAGCAGGTTGGGCAGCGCGATCCGCCGAAGCCGCGCCGCCTTCGCGTCGGCCAGGGCCGCTTCCGCGTCCTCCGGGCGGATCCAGCCCCGCTCTACCCAGCGCGGCAGGTCTTCCCGCAGCCGTTCGATATAGTAAAATTCAGCAAGATGGTGTCGCAACACTGGCGTGACCCGAACTGCCTCCCCGCATCCGGATCATAGCAGAGCCGCGGCCCTAAAAGGCCTGTCCGATGCTGATATAGAGCTGCCAGCTGGAATCGCCGGGCCGCTTGTTCAGGGGCACGGCCACGTCCAGCCGCAGGGGGCCGAATCCGGTATAGTAGCGGGCGCCGATGCCGGCGCCCCAGCGCAGCTCTTCGGAGAAGTCCGGCGTCGAGTTCTCGTAAACGTTGCCACCGTCGATGAAGGGAACGATGCCGATGGTATCGGTCACCTTGACCCGCATCTCCGCGCCGACCTCGATCAGGCTGCGCCCGCCCGCAGGATCGCCGGACGCGTCGCGCGGTCCGACATCCTGGAAGCCGTAACCGCGAATCGAGCCGCCGCCGCCGGCATAGAAACGCTTGTCCGCCGGAATGTCCGTGGTGCTGGAACCGAAGATGCTGCCGACCGACAGCCGCCCCGCCGCGACGTACCATCCGTCCCCGCGGAAATCGTAATAGGCGCTGTTGGTGAGGCGGGCGATGGTGAAGGCCGCGTCGGCGCCGCCGATCTGCTGATAGGGCGTCAGGAGCAGATCGGTGCGGAACCCGCTGGTCGGGTTGAGCAGATCGTTGGTGGTATCGTACCGGAGCGTCAGCGGGACGCCCACCAGGGTGCTCTCGGTGGTCGTGTCCGGCGGATCGACGACCCGCGACTGTTCGAGCGTGACGCCGCCGGATACCGTCAACCGGTCGCTCAGCTCGCGCTCCAGCAGGGCCGACAGCACGATGGCGTCGCGATCATAGGCATCGGGCCGCTCGCGGATCAGGCTCGCGTCCAGGATCAGCGCCTGGTTCAAGGTCAGGAAATCCGGCTTGCGGAAGTTCGCGTTCAGCCGGGCCTCGGTATCGGTCAGGTCGTTCTCGCCGATCCGCGAAACGGTGGCGGACAGTCGGAACTGTTCGGCGCCGCCGAACAGGTTGCGGTGGCCCCAATAGACGTTGGTCGCGAAGCCGTCCTCGGTCGAATAGCTGAAGCCGGCACCGATCACCCGGCGCGGCCGCTCCTCGACGGTGACGGTCACCGGAGTCACCCCGTCCGGCCCGGGTTCGCGCGCCAGCCCGACCCGGACCGACGAGAACACGTTGAGGTCGGAGATCGACTGCCGGGCGTCCTCGATCGCGTCCGGCCGGTACTCCTCGCCCTGGTCCCAGGGGATCCGGTTGCGCACGAGCTGTTCATAGACCTGGTCCAACCCCTCGACGCTGACCTCCCCGAAGCGGGTCAACGGTCCCGGATCGACCGTATAGGTCACGTCCATGGTCCGGGCCTCGTGGTCGACCACGGCGCGGCGCTCGGCGATCTTGGCGAAGGCGAAGCCGCGCGCTGCCAGCTGGCCGGTCAGCCGGGTCTCGGCATCGACGACGGTCGCCGACAGGGCGGGGTCGCCGACCTGGATGCCGATGTCCTCGGCGGTGATCGGGGCTCCTTCGAGCGGCGTGCCGCCGGCTCCGGCCACGGCGATGCGGTCGAACCGGTAGACCGGCCCCGGCGTCACGGTCACCGCCACCTTGGCGGGTTCCACCGAGGTATCGACCGCGATCTCGACCCGGGCATCGTAGTATCCCACCGAGCGCAGGGCCGTCTGGAGCCGTTCCCGATCGGCGTCGGCCCGGCGGCGCAGGCCGATCGGGCTCGGCGGCGGCTGCTCGGCCAGGCGGAACAGGGTCGCCGTGCCCTCCAGCAGTTCCCGGAGCGATCCGTCCTCCACCCCGGTCAGGCTGACCTCGTAGGGAGTCTGCTGCGCCACGACCGGCGCCGCGACGATGCCGCCCACCGCGAGGATCAGGGCCAAGCCGATGACGCCGCGCGTGATGGCCGCCCGGGAGCGGGGCCGCAGCCCACCGGGCAGTCCACCGGGAGGTCTGGCAAGGCGCTTGGAACTGCGGAAAGGGGGCAGGCCGGACTTCAGGGGGTCTCTCCGTTCGAACGGTGGTTGGCAAACACAGTGGTGCCGGACGATGTTCCTTAAGGCAACCCCCCATACGGGCGGGTTTTCGGGACTTGCCCTTGAAACCGTTGGGTTCCCTCCCCATTCTAAGCTTCCAGGCGGGACGGCCTGCCATTCTGTGAACAGATGGCCGCAGGCGGTTCCGCTTGTAGTTCATGGCGCAAACTGTATACTGCGCCGCAACATGACCCGGGCACTGAGAAGGGCTGCGATCCATTCTCCAGGTGTTTATCCGGGCATTTTTGTTTGCCCGCGGTACGCCGCGGCTCAACCCGGGACATCAGAGAAGTTCGGTATGGATCTGCGGAATATCGCCATCATCGCGCACGTCGACCATGGCAAGACCACCCTTGTCGACGTGTTGCTTCGCCAGTCCGGTTCGTTTCGCGAGAACCAGCAG
This sequence comes from Skermanella mucosa, assembly GCF_016765655.2. Classification (NCBI taxonomy): domain Bacteria; kingdom Pseudomonadati; phylum Pseudomonadota; class Alphaproteobacteria; order Rhodospirillales; family Azospirillaceae; genus Skermanella; species Skermanella mucosa. Next base: position 461,523 of record NZ_CP086106.1, on the reverse strand, counting down.
GTCGCCGAACGGGCGATGGACAGCAACGACCTGGAACGTGAGCGCGGCATCACCATCCTTGCCAAGTGCACGTCCGTCCTGTGGGACGGCACCCGGATCAACATCGTCGACACCCCCGGCCACGCCGACTTCGGCGGCGAGGTCGAGCGCATCCTGAGCATGGTCGACGGCGTCGTGGTGCTGGTGGACGCGGCCGAGGGCCCGCTGCCCCAGACCAAGTTCGTGGTCGGCAAGGCGCTGAAGCTGGGCCTGCGCCCGATCGTCGTGATCAACAAGGTGGACCGCCCGGACGCCCGTCCGCACGAGGTCCATGACGAGGTGTTCGATCTGTTCGCGGCGCTGGAAGCCAGCGACGAGCAGCTCGATTTCCCGACGCTGTTCGCCTCGGGCCGCAACGGCTGGGCGGCGGAGAGCCTGGAAGCCGAGCGGGTCGACATGAAGCCGCTGTTCGAGTTGGTCCGCCGGCACGTTCCCGCTCCCAAGGTCGCCGCCAACAAGGACGACGCCAACTTCACCATGCTGGTGACGACGCTGGAGGCGAACCCCTATCTGGGCCGCATCCTGACCGGCCGCATCGAGACCGGCACCGCCCGCGCCAACATGCAGATCAAGGCGCTGTCCCGCGACGGCAAGGTGATCGAGACCGGTCGCATCTCCAAGCTGCTGGCCTTCCGCGGCCTGGAGCGGGTCGGCGTCGACGAGGCCCAGGCGGGCGACATCGTCGCCATCGCCGGCCTGACCAAGGCAACCGTCGCCGACACCATCTGCGATCCCGGCGTCGAGACCGCCCTGCCGGCCCAGCCGATCGACCCGCCGACGCTGGCGATGACCTTCTCGGTCAACGACAGCCCGCTGGCCGGACGCGAGGGCGACAAGGTGACCAGCCGCATGATCCGCGACCGGCTGTTCCGCGAGGTCGAGGGCAACGTGGCGCTGAAGGTCAGCGAGACCGACGGCACCGACGCCTACGAGGTCGCCGGCCGCGGCGAGCTTCAGCTCGGCATCCTGATCGAGACCATGCGCCGCGAAGGGTTCGAGCTGTCGATCTCCCGCCCGCGCGTGCTGTTCCAGAGCGACCCGATCACCGGCCAGCGCCAGGAGCCGATCGAGGAAGTGGTGATCGACGTGGACGAGGAGTTCTCCGGAACCGTCGTCCAGAAGGTCTCCGAGCGCAAGGGCGACCTGATCGAGATGAAGCCTTCGGGCGCCGGCAAGTCGCGCCTGGTGTTCCACGTGCCGTCGCGCGGCCTGATCGGCTATCAGAGCGAGTTCCTGACGGACACCCGCGGCACCGGCCTGATGAACCGGCTGTTCCACGGCTACGCCCCGTACAAGGGTCCGATCGCGTCGCGCCACACCGGCGTGCTGATCTCCAACGGCGACGGCACCGCGGTGGCCTATGCCCTGTGGAACCTGGAAGACCGCGGCCCGATGATGATCGAGCCGGGCGTCCCGGTCTACCAGGGCATGATCATCGGCGAGCACACCCGCGGCAACGACCTGGAAGTCAACGTCCTCAAGGGCAAGCAGCTGACCAACATCCGCGCCGCCGGCAAGGACGAGGCGGTCCGCCTGACCAACCCGATCGTGATGACGCTGGAGAAGGCGATGTCCTACATCGCCGACGACGAGCTGCTGGAAGTGACGCCGAAGTCGATCCGGCTGCGCAAGCGCCACCTCGACCCCAACGAGCGCAAGCGCGCCCAGAAGCAGGCCGAGGCGAGCTGATCGCCCGGTTTTCCTGAGGCAACTGGTATGCGGCGCCCCGTTCAGCGGGGCGCCGTTACTTTTTCCAGCCAGCGGATCAGCTCTTCCCGCTCCGCGTCGTTGCCGATGGTCTGGACCGGCATCTTGGTGCCCGGCGTCACAACGTCAGGCCCGCGCTTGAACAGGTCGCCGACAGTCTCGGCGGTCCACACGATGGTCCCGTCCCGGAGCGCCGGCGAGTAGGGATAGCCCGGAACGGTGCCGACCCGGCGGCCGAACACGCCGTAGAGCGTCGGCCCCGCCCGATTGCCGCCGTCGGGAGTGACCGTGTGGCAGGCGCTGCACCGGCGGAACAGCTCCGCCCCGCGTTCCCCCTGCGCGTCCCGCGGCACGTCGGAGGCCGCCAGCCGGGAGGCGCCGGTGCGGATTTCCTGCCCGGTCGCGGCATCCCAGAGGCGGATCGCCCCGTCTCCCCCCGCAGTCAGCAGCCGCTTCCCGTCCGGTTCGAAGGCCAGCGCCCAGACCGGGCCGCGATGCCCCGCCAGGGCATGGAGCACGCGCCCGTCCGCCGGCGCCCACACGGTGATGCCGCCGGTCACTCCGGAAACCGCACCGAGGGAGCCGTCGGGCGAGACCGCCACCGCGAGCACCGGGGCCGGATCGCCGACCACGGGACCGGCCTCCTCGGTCCCGGTTTCCAGGTTCCAGATCCGGACGGTACCGTCGATCCCGCCCGCCACGGCACGCGCGCCGTCGGGAGTCAGCGCCAGGGCGTTGACAGGCAGGCCACTACCCAGCGCCTTGATCTCCGTTCCGTCTGACCGGTTCCAGAGGCGGACCGTGCCGTCCTCCCCGGCGCTGACCAGCCGTGCACCGTCGGGCGTGAAGGCCACGGCGTTGACGTTGCCGGCATGTCCCGTCAGTTCGGCCAGTTGGGCGCCGCTCTCCAGGTCCCACAGCCGGACCGTGCGGTCCCAGGCCGCCGAAGCCGCCGTCAGCCCGTCCGGCGCCACCGCGACGGCGGCGACCCGCCCCTTGTGGCCGGCCATGACCCGCTCCGGAGCGCCCTGCCCCAGCCGCCAGAGGATCACCTTCCCGTCGTCCCCGCCGCTGACGACGCGGCTTCCGTCGGGCGTGAAGGCGACCGCGTTGACCGCCGCCTCGTGCCCGTGCATCAGCGCCACGGCCGCCGCCGCCTTGGGGTCCCACAGCATCACCGAATAATCGAACCCGGCGCTCGCGGCGCGGCTGCCGTCGGCCGAGACGGCCACCCCCTTGACCATGCCGCCATGGCCGACAAGCTGCGCCCGCGCCGGCATCGCGGCGACCAGCAGCGCTGCGGCCGCGATCAGGAAGCGGCCGATGGTTGGCGGTGCGAAGGGCACTGCGGTTGCTCCGTTCTGTCCAGATCCCGTCAACATGCATGGTTGACCGGCGACGGTCAAATCCAGCCCGCCAGCGCTTTATGCGTCGGACGATATGTTTCGGGCCACAGATGAACGGCGATGAAAGCAGATATGACGCATGGTTCATCTCTGATCTGATTCCATCGCCGTTCATCTGTGGCCAAACAATGAATACCGATCCTACCCCGCCACCATGGCGTCCGCCCGGATCGTCTCCACCCGGATTTCCTCGGTAAGGCGGGCCTTGTACTCGGCGAACCGCGGCGTCGTCTTGATCGTGTAGGTGCGGGGGTGCGGCAGGTCGATCGGGATGTCGCATTTGATCCGGCCGGGCCGCGCCGTCATGACGACCACGCGGTTCGCCAGGAAGATCGCCTCGTCGATGTCGTGGGTGACGAACAGGACGGTCTTTTGGTCGGCCTCCCAGATGCCCAGCAGAAGCTCCTGCATCAGCGCCCGGGTCTGGTGGTCCAGGGCCCCGAACGGCTCGTCCAGCAGCAGCACCTTGGGGTCGTTGGCGAGCGCCCGGGCCAGCGCCGTGCGCTGCTTCATGCCGCCGGACAGCGTCTTGGGGAAATGGTCGGCGAACTGGCGCAGGCCGACGCGCTCCAGGAAATAGTCGGAGATCTCCTTCTGCCGGGCCTTCGGCAAGCCCTTCTCGCGCAGCCCGAAGCAGATATTGTCGCGCACCGTCATCCAGGGGAAAAGGCTGTAGGACTGGAAGACCATGCCGCGGTCGGGTCCAGGCCCGCCGACCGGCCGGCCGTCCATCAGCACCCGGCCCTGGCTGGGCAGGTCCAGGCCGGCGACGATGCGCAGCAGGGTGGACTTGCCGCAGCCGGACGGTCCCAGGATCGTGATGAAGTCGTTGTCCGCCACGGCCAGGTCGGTCGGCTGGAGTGCCACGGTAGCCGCGCCGCCCCGCCGTGCCGGGGGAAAGACCCGCCCGACGCCGTCGATATCCAAGGTGCTCATTACGATTACGCCGCCATCAGCTGGCCCAGGAGAACAGGTGCCGGTTCACCTGCTTGAACAGGAAGTCGGAAACCAGCCCGATCACCCCGATCACGAAGATGCCGAAGATCATCTGCCCGGTGTCCAGGAAACGCTGGGCGTCGATGATCATGAAGCCGATGCCGGCGCTGGCCCCGATCAGCTCGGCGACGATCACGTAGGTCCAGGCCCAGCCCAGCACCAGCCGCAGGGTCTCGAAGATCTGGGGCGCCGCCGCCGGCAGCATGACCCGGAGCACGACCCCGCGGTTCTTCGCCCCCAGGGTATAGGCCGCCTCGACCAGTTCGGCGCGGGTGCCGCCGACGATCACCGCGACCATCAGGCAGATCTGGAAGACCGCGCCGATGAAGATCACGGACAGCTTCTGCGCCTCGCCCACCCCCGCCCACAGGATCAGCAGCGGGATGAAGGCAGAGGCCGGCAGGTAGCGCGCGAAGGAGATCAGCGGCTCGAAGAAGGCTTCGACCGGCTTGAACGCGCCCATCAGGATGCCGAGCGGCACCGCGACCGCCGTGGCGATCAGGAAGCCGCCGAACACCCGCCCGACCGTCACGGCGACGTCGCCGGCGAAGCCGAACTCGAAGAACAGGGCGTATCCAGCCTTCAGCGTGTCCCAGGGGCCGGCCAGGAACAGAGGCTTGACGAGGCCGCTGGCGGTGACGGCCCACCACAGGGCCACCACCGTGACGAACCCCAGGACGCCAAGCGCTATCCGGCGCCCGGGGGGCACCGGCTTGAGGGGATTGAAAAGATCCGGCATCGAAACGGCTGCGCGCCTACTTCACGAAGGATGCGTCGACCATGGTCGAGACGTCGGCCGGCCGGCGCACCAGCCTGGCCTCCACCATGACGTCGTTGGCCTCCTTCAGGAATTTCGGCAGGGTCTCGGCCATGTAGGTCCGGTTCATGTCGCGGTCGTACCATTGCACGAACTTGGCGGAGGCCTGGAACTGCTCGGGCGTCTGGTTAACGTCGGCGCCCATGATGCGGTAGGCCTCCTCCGGCTGCGCCTTGATCATGTCGAGCGCCTCGAACCAGGACTTGACCATGGCCTGGACGACCTTGGGGTTCGACGCGATGTAGTCCGGCTGGAACGCCAGGGTATCGACGATCACGCCGGGCGTCTCGGCCGAGGTGACGATGATCTTGCCGGCATTGTTGGCCCGCACCGTGGACAGGTACGGCTCGTACGTGACGGCCAGGTCGAACTGGCCGGCGACGAAGGCGCTGGCCGCGTCCTTGGGCTCCAGGTTGGTCAGCTTGAGGTCGTCGAGCTTCATGCCCTGCTGCTTGAGAAGGTAGGCCAGCCAGAACTGCGGGACGCCGCCGAACTGCACCGCCACCGACTTGCCCTTGGCGTCCTTTAGCGACCCGATGCCGTCCCGCGCGGCGATGCCGTCGCCGCCGGAGGAGGTGTCGAGCACCAGCACCTGCGTGACCGGGACGCCGCTCGACGCGTACAGGATGTGGGTATCGACCGTGGTCGTGATCGCCTGCACGTCGCCCGACGCCATCGCCTGGTGCCGGTTGGAGGTCGGCATCTTCTTGATCTCGACCTGGACGCCGTTGCGCTCGAAGATGCCGGCCTTCTGCGCCAGGGTGATCGGGGCGAAGCCGGTCCAGCCGCTCATCGCCAGGGTCACCTTGGGCAAATCGGCTCCCAGCGCCGAGGTGGAGGCGGCGACCGCCATGGCCAGGGCCGACAATACGCCGAAGCATCGTCTCATCATCGCAGAACCTTCCTGTCTCTAGCACCGCTCGATTCTTGGCCGTACCGGATGATGCCTGCGGGATGATGCAGTGCGGCATGCGGCGGCCTGCGGAGTGTTCCACAGCATCACCGTGCTGTGAAGGGGCATGAAAGCCCCGCCGGGCCGCCGGGCCGCATTTTTCATAACCTTACATTAACCATATTCCTGTTCTCTTTATCGCGGCCCGTTTGGTGTATCGTATCGATAGAGCAGCCCGTGCCAGCACCCCTGTTTCATCAACCAGCCCCCAGGCTCACCGCAAGCCCGTCACAGGATCACGCCCGCATGCCGCAGAAATTCGTCTCCGCCGCCTTCATGTCGCTGGTGCTCATGGCGCCGCTGCCGGTCCTGGCGCAGCCCCCGGCGGCGACACCGGCCAAGGCGGCGCCCGCCCAAACTTCGGTCGATGAGCGGGCGCTGAACCTGTTCAGCGAGGTGTTCGAACGGGTCCGGGGGCAGTATGTCGAGAAGATGACCGACGAGCAGCTCGTCAAGGCCGCGATCGAGGGCATGCTGACCTCGCTCGATCCCCATTCCAGCTTCCTCGACACCGAGGACTTCGCCGAGATGCAGGTGCAGACCCGCGGCGAGTTCGGCGGGCTGGGCATCGAGGTCACGCTGGAGAACGGCTACGTCAAGGTGATCTCGCCGATCGACGACACTCCGGCGGCGCGCGCCGGGTTCCAGAGCGGCGACCTGATCACCCAGATCGACGGCGAGCCGGTCCAGGGCCTGACCCTCAAGCAGGCGGTCGAGCGGATGCGCGGCCCGGTCGGCCAGCCGATCAAGGTCATGGTCCGCCGCGGCGCGGCCGAGGCGGCGCCGTTCGAAGTGAACCTGACGCGCGAGGTGATCAGGAGCCAGCCGGTCAAGTCGCGGGCGGAGGGCGACGTCGGCTATATCCGCATCACCGGCTTCAGCCGCCAGACCCAGCCGGGGCTGGAGAAGGCCGTGCAGTCGCTCCAGCAGCAGCTCGGCAACCGGCTGATCGGCTATGTGGTCGACCTGCGCAACAACCCCGGCGGCCTGCTGGACCAGGCGGTCTCGGTCGCCGACAGCTTCCTGGACAAGGGCAACATCGTCTCGACCCGGGGCCGCGACGGGGTGGAGACCCAGCGGTTCGACGCCACGTCCGGCGACCTGACCAAGGGCCTGCCGATCGTGGTCCTGGTCAACGGCGGCTCGGCCTCCGCGTCGGAGATCGTGGCGGGCGCGCTCCAGGATCAGCACCGGGCCGTCCTGATGGGCACCCAGACCTTCGGCAAGGGATCGGTCCAGACGATCATGCCGCTGCCCGACCAGAAGGCCATGAAGATCACCACCGCCCGCTACTACACCCCGTCGGGCCGGTCGATCCAGGCGCTCGGCGTCACCCCCGACATCACGGTGGAGCAGGCCAAGCTGGAGCAGGTCGCCCAGACGCCGGGCCGGAAGGAATCGGACCTGCGCGGCGCCCTGTCCAACGACACGCTGTCCAAGGACGCGCCGCGCGGACAGCCGCCGGCCGCCACACCCGCCCCCGGTGCCGCGCCGGCCCCGGCCGCTCCCGCCGTTCCCGGCAGCGCCGAGGACTACCAGCTCCGCCGCGCGGTCGACCTGCTGGTCGGAACCTCGCTTTTCCGCCAGCTTCCGGCGCAGCCGCCGGCCCAGCCGAAAGTGACCAAGACCGCGGGCTGAGCGGGCCGGGCGGGGTTCCGGAAAGTCGCCTGCCGCCGGCGGATCACACCGGCGGCAGGCTGTTCAGCTTCTCCTCGACTTCGGCGAAGCTCGGCATGTATTCGTGGGAAATGGCCTTCCGGCCGGTCTCCACGCTGATCTGCGGCGCCTGCCCGTGCAGGTGCGCGGTGATGATCACCCGGATCACGTGGTAGAACTTGATTTCGTCCTCGTAGATGCCCTTCAGCCGCGTGGCGATCGGGCCGAAGATGCCGTAGGCCAGGAGCACGCCCAGGAAGGTGCCGACCAGCGCGCCGCCGATCATCTTGCCGAGCACGGGCGGCGGCTCGTTCAGCGAGCCCATGGTCTTCACCACGCCCAGCACCGCCGCGACGATGCCGAGCGCCGGCAGGGCGTCGGCCATGCCCTGGAACGCGTGGGCCACGTGGTCGCCCTCGGCCAGGAAGCCCTTGATCTCGCGGTCCATGATGTCCTCGACCTGGTGGGGGTCGTCCTGGCTCATGGAGACCATGCGCAGATAGTCGCAGATCAGGTCCTGCGCGAAATGGTCGTGGGTGATCTTGGGATAGGCCTGGAAGATCGGGCTCTCGCTCGGCTTCTCGATATGCGGCTCGATCGCGACGGTGCCCTTGTTCTTGGCCAGTTTCAGCAGTTGGAACATCAGGGTCAGGATGTCCATGTAGTCGGACTTCTTGAACTTGGCCCCCTTGATGACCTTGGCCATGTCCTTCAGCGAGTGCTTGATCACGTGCCCGCTGTTGGAGATCAGGAAGGTGCCGACCGCCGCCCCGCCGATGGTCGCCATCTCGTGCGGCAAGGCGCCCATGACGATCGCCATGTTGCCGCCCGTCATCGCGTAGACGCCGAACACGCAAATGAAAAGAAAAACGAGACCACCGATTGCGAGCATGATCGTCCGACTTGCCGATAAAGAATTCTTCACATTCTCGGGCTAGGTATTCTGCAAGGTCACGCAGGACGGCGCGCGGTTTTGCCGCAGAACCAGCACAAGACCAGCGCATGGTGTCGTGGAAGTCTTAATATTTCGTCATTCAGGTGAGTCATGGCCAAGGGCGGCGGCGAGCGTCCCATCATCATCAAGAGGATCGAGATCAGCGGTGGCGGCCACCACGGCGGCGCCTGGAAGGTGGCCTATGCCGACTTCGTGACCGCCATGATGGCGTTCTTCCTGCTGCTGTGGCTGCTCGGCTCGACCACCGAGGACCAGCGCAAGAGCCTGGCCGACTATTTCTCGCCGAGCCCGGCGGTCTCCAGTTCCAACAGCGGCTCCGGCGGGCTGCTGGGCGGCGTCACCATATCCGTGCCGGGCAGCCTCTCCTCGCCCAACGCCGCCTTCACCGCCCAGGAGAGCGCGCCGAGCACGCTGGTCGCCCCGACCGAGAACGACGGCGACAGCCAGGGCGCCGGCGAGGGGGCGGAGGGCGAGGACAGCGGGTCCGGCCAGCAGGCGGCCGGCGCCCCGCCCAAGCCCGGCGCCCCGCCGTCCCTGACGCCGGAACAGCGCGAGAAGCGCCAGTTCGACCGCGCGGCGGAGGAGCTGAAGAAGGCGATCGAGAACTCCCCCGACCTCCAGGGCCTGAAGAACAACCTGTTGGTGGACCAGACGCCGGAAGGCATGCGGGTGCAGATCGTCGATGCCGAGGGCAAGAGCATGTTCGCGCTCGGCAGCACCCAGATGAACGAAGACATGCGCAAGCTGCTGGCCCGTGTCGTCCAGGCGATCGGACCGCTGCCCAACAAAGTCGCGATCCGCGGCCACACCGACGCCACCCCGTTCGCCAACAATCCCCAGGGCAACTGGGACCTGTCCAGCCAGCGCGCCGGCGCCACGCTGCGGGCGCTGTCCGCCATGGGCCTGAACCCCGGCCGCATCGCCGACGTCAGCGGCCGCGCGGAGGTGGACCCGCTGTTCCCGGAGAATCCGAACGACCCGCGCAACCGGAGGATTTCGATCATCCTGTTCAAGCAGGCGCAGTGAGGCGGAGGCGGCCGGGGCGCGGGATCAGGTGTTCGCCAGTTCCAGCAGCGCTTCCCGGACTTGGCGCAGCGCCGGGTCGGCCTCCTTGTCCCGGCGCCGGATCAGGCCCAGCCGGCGGTGGACCGGCGGCGACAGCGGGCGGACCGCCATTCCCTCCGGCAGGGGACGGCGCAGGACCGCCTCGAACGGCAGGATCGATACGCCCAGGCCGGCCGCCACGGTGGTCTTGATCGCCTCGATCATGTCCAGCTCCATGGCGGGACGCGGCGGCGTCCCCGAGGCGGCAAGCCATTGCCGGACCATCATGCCGGTGGTCGCCTTGGCATACTCCAGGATCAGCGGCTGGCGCGCCATGTAGTCGGGCGTGACCGTCTCCGGGATGTCCGGGTAGCTGGTCGGCAGGACGGCCTGCATGGGATCGCTGCGGATATAGGTCACCTCGAACAGGCGCTCGTCCACCGGCAGGGTCACGGCCCCGATGTCGATCTCGTTGCGCAGCATGCCGTCGACGATGCCCTGGGTGGTGCCCACGGTGATGACCAGCTCGATGTTCGGATGCTGCTCGCGAAGCTTCCGCAGGATCGGCGTGAAGAAATAAGCCAGGTAGGTCGCGCCGGTGCCGATCCTCACCCGGCCCAGCCAGCCTTCCCGGTGCCGCCTCATGGCGGCGGCCGCCAGATCGGCCTCGTGCGCCAGGCGATGGGCATGCTCGACCAGATCGCGGCCGGCAGGGGTGGCGAAGGCCCGCTTGCCCAGCCGCTCGACCAGCTGGACGCCGAAGCGGCCTTCCAGCTCGCGGATCTGTTGGCTGACCGCCGGCTGGCTGAGGTTGAGCCGGCGCGCCGCTGCGGAGAAGCTGCCGCCTTCCACCACTTCGACCAGGGTCCGGAGCTGGTCGAGATTCAGGCTCCTCATCCCAAGGTTTTCCTTATGGTTTTCATCCAAGGATCCAATTTGCGCTAATAGACATTTCGTCGCAATCTCTACCGGCAACCTTACGGGACTGGCTGAGAGGAGGCTGGGATGAAGACGTCGGCAATCCTGCGAAGACCCGCCTTGGCGGACCACCCGCCGCTGGCGGACGCGATCGAGGGCATCGGGCGGGCGATGCTGGCGCTGGACGCCGGCCTGCTGGCGGCTTTCCGCGAGAGTCGCCGGATCCGGCGCGACTACCGCCGCCTGATGGATGCGGACGACTCGCTCCTGCGCGATATTGGCGTCACGCGCGCCGACATCGCCCGGGCATCGGCGCGTCGGCGGGGGCTGCGATGACGGAAACGCTTCAGCGGGACGGGCTGACGATCGTCCGCGGCACGCCGGACGATCCCGCCGCGGTCCCGCTGATCGACGCGCTCTCGGCCGAACTGCTGCGGCGCTTCGGACAGGACGGCCGCGGTTCCTTCGCCGGCTGGGATCCGGATGACCCGGGTTCGGTCTTCCTGCTGGCACGGGATGGGGACGAGGCGGTCGGGTGCGGCGCGATCCGGCCGATCCCGGAAGAGCCCGGTGTGGCGGAGATCAAGCGGATGTACGCGAAGCCAAGCCGCCGCGGCATCGGCTCGGCGGTGCTGCTGGCGCTGGAACAGGAAGCCAAGCTGCGCGGGTACCGCGCGATCTGGCTGGAGACCCTGGCGACCAACGCCGAAGCCCTGGCTTTCTACACCCGCCACGGCTATCGCCGGCGCGACAATTACGGCAGCTATGCCGGCCACGAAGGCCATGTCTGCCTGGAAAAGTCGCTCGGCTGAAATCAGGCCCATCCCATCCGAGGCCGTCACGCGATTCTACAACTCCGCATCGGACGGCGATCAATCCACCGTTACTGAAGAATATCGGCACCTCGGCGCGGAGTTTGCTTTCCTGCTTTCGCGATCGACTCCGACAGGCCGGAGGGACACATGAGGCAGGCTCGACAATGCGGTTGTCGCCGTGTTCCTTGATCGCCGGGCTAGAGCAAAACCCGATCAGCTTGACCCGCCTGGAAAAGCCGGGCCGACGCGTTGGGCCACGGCCCGACCTACGATCGACGACCCGCATCACCTCCGCCCTACATCAAACCGTAGGTTGGGCCGTGGCCCAACGCAACGCGGCGAGTGATCCGGCCGGCGTCCAGATCCTCGCGGGATAGGGTCATCGGGTCTTTCCGTGAGGTTGGACGAAGCAACGTCGCGGATCGTAGCAGCGGCCATGCAGGTCGTGTACAGCGAAGCGGCGTCCGACCGACGAGAGACGAGGGTCCTGGTCGGAACTACAACTCCCCCGCCCTCACGCCTCCTCCAGGTACCGCCGGCGCAGGTGCTGCTGGTAAACGCTGGCGTCCAAGGGACGGCCGGTGGCCTGCTTGAGCAGTTCGTCGGCGGGGAGCAGGCTGCCCTTGGAATGGATGTTGGTGCGGAGCCAGCCCAGCAGCGGGGAGAAGTCGCCCTTCGCGATGCCGGGAAGCACGGCGTCGTCGGCGCGGCAGGCGGCGTCGAACAGTTGGGCGGCGGTCATGGCGCCCAGGGTGTATGTGGGGAAATAGCCCCAGGCGCCGCCCGGCCAGTGGATGTCCTGAAGGCAGCCGAGGCGGTCGTTGGGGACCTTGAGGCCCAGCAGGTCGCGCATGCCGTCGTTCCAGGCGCCGGGCAGGTCGTTCAGCGTCATGTCGCCGGCGATCAGCGCCTTTTCCAGTTCGTAGCGGATCAGGATATGGGCGGGGTACGTGACCTCGTCGGCATCGACCCGGATGAAGCCGGGCTCGACCCGGGTATAGAGCCGGTACAGGTTGTCGGCGTCCCAGGCCGGACCGGTGCCGCCGAAGCTCTCGCGCATCACCGGGGCGGCGAATTCCAGGAAGGCGCGGCTGCGGCAGGCCTGCATCTCGATCAGCAAGGACTGGCTCTCGTGCAGGCTCATGCCGCGGGCCTCGCTGACCGGCTGGCCCAGCCACTCGGCCGGGCGGCCCTGCTCGTAGAGGGCGTGGCCGGTCTCGTGCAGCACGCCCATCAGCGCCTTGGCAAAATCCGCCTCGTCGTAGCGGGTGGTCAGGCGGACGTCGTGGGTGGCGCCGCCGCAGAAGGGGTGCAGGCTGATATCGAGCCGGCCGCGGCTGAAGTCGAACCCGGCCGCCTGCATCATCCGGACGCCGAGCGCCCGCTGGGTCTCCACCGGGAACGGCCCCTGGAGCGGCAGCACCTCCGGCCGGCGGGCCTGGCGTTCCAGCACCTGCGCCAGGAAGCCCGGCAGGAATTGGCGAAGATCCGCGAACAGGCGGTCGATGGTGTCGGTGTTGCCGCTCGGCTCGTAGGTGTCGAGCAGCGCCTCGTAGGGCTGGCAGCCCAGCGCCTCGGCCTTGGCGTCGGCGATCTTCCGCTGGAGGTTCAGCACCTCCGACAGGCTCGGCAGGAGCATCGCGAAGTCGCCGGCCGGCCGGGCGTCGCGCCAGACCATCTCGCAGCGGGAGACGGCCCGGGAATTCGCCTCCACCAGGTCGGTCGGCACGGCCGTGGCGTGCAGGTAGGCCCGGTGCATCTCGTGCAGGTTCGCCGCCTGCCAGTCGGAAAGGTCGGTCTGGTGCTCGGCGTCGGCCAGCAGGTCGGCGTTGTCCTCGTCGGTCAGCAGCTCGTGGCTGATCACCTTCAGGGTCGCGAGCTGTTCCGCCCTGCCGTCGGCGGCGCCGGGCGGCATCAGCGTCTCGGTGTCCCATTGCAGGATGCCCAGCGCGTCGGAGATGGCGGCGATGCGGGCGAAGCGGCGTTCGAGCGTCTGATAGGCGGACATGATTGCGGCTTCCCTGAAGGCGAAGGATGAGGGCGGCTATCGGGGCGGTGTCAGCGCGGCTCCCGGTCGGGGTCGCGCCGCCACTGGGAGGCGACATAGACGGCGAGCAGCGTCAGCGCCAGCCCATACCAGGTGACGGCGTACTGGAGGTGGTTGTTGGGGATGGTGACGTTGGTCTGGCCGCCGACCGGCAGGCCGCCGGGGTTGGCGGCCGGTCCCGCCTCGACCACCAGCGGCAGCGCGTTGTCCGCGCCGGCCGTGACGGCCATGGCCGGGATGTCGTACCAGAACCACATGTTGGCGGCGGCGTCGTTGTCCGGCTGCATCCAGCCCGGCCCCGGCGGCACGCGGGCGATGCCGTCGACCGTGACGGTCCCGGCGGGCAGACCGTCGGGACGGGCCGCGGGGTCGCGCGCCTCCGTCGGTACCCAGCCGCGGTTGACCAGTACCGTGGTGCCGTCGTCGCGCCGCAGCGGCGTCACGACATGGTAGCCGATCCGGCCGTTGAAGCTGCGGGCGGCGAGGTTCAGTTCCTGGTCGTGGAGGAATTCGCCGGTGACCGAGACGCGGCGGAAATCCCATCCCGCGGGGTCGTCGATGCGGGGCGGCAATGGGGCCGGGTCGGCGTTCAGGCCGGCCTCGATCCGCTCGATCAGGTCGTTCTTCCAGGAGAGGCGCTCGACCTGCCAGGTGCCGAGGCCGACCATGATCGCGACGGCCACCAGGGTGGACAGGGTGGCGCCGAGACCGGGGCGGAAACGCCGCCCGCTCTTGTCAGCAAGGGCAGCCATAAGTCCTCAATTCCGGGGGTCGGCCCGAGACTCCGGTGTCTCGGGGATATCGTATTCGCTGGCGCGATGGCGGAACTGGAGGGCCATCAGGTAGGCCTTGGCGGGCCGGAGCATCCCCAGCGCCAGCCCCAGGATCACCACGGTCCAGACGACGGCGTGGAGCCAGAGCGGCCAATCGACCGACATGGCGACCCACAGCGCGACGGGAACCACCGTGAAACCCAGGATGAAGGTCAGGAACACGGCGGGACCGTCGCCGCTGTCGCCGCGGGCAAGCGCGAGGCCGCAGACCTCGCACCGGTCCGAGACGGACAGGAAGCCCTTGTACAGACGCCCCTCCCCGCACCGCGGGCACCGGCACTTCAGTGCCGCGGCGAGGGGAGAGACCCGAGGTTGCCGGGTTCGCGTCAGGGCGTCAGGCTCCCCACCAGTAGATGGACACGAACAGGAACAGCCAGACCACGTCGACGAAGTGCCAGTACCAGGCCGCCGCCTCGAAGCCGAAATGGCTCTTGGGCGTGAAGTGCCCGGCCACCGTGCGCCACCAGCAGACCGCCAGGAAGATCGTGCCGATGATGACGTGGAAACCGTGGAAGCCGGTCGCCATGAAGAAGGTCGACGGATAGATGCCGTCGGTGAAGCCGAAATGGGCGTGGGTGTATTCGTAGATCTGGAAGCCGCTGAACAGCACGCCCAGCAGCACGGTCAGGCCGAGCGCCACGCTGGCCGTCCGCCGGTCGCCTTCGATGATCGCGTGGTGCGCCCAGGTCACCGTCGTGCCCGACAGCAGCAGGATCAGCGTCATCATCAGCGGCAGGTGGAAGGCGTTGAACGTCTCGATGTTCTGGGGCGGCCAGACCCCGCCGATCGCCTCCTTGGGGAACAGGCTGGCGTCGAAGAAGGCCCAGAAGAAGGCCGCGAAGAACATCACCTCCGACGCGATGAACAGCGCCATGCCGTAGCGCAGGCCCAGCTTGACGACGGGGGTGTGGGCCTTCTGGCGGACCGCCTCCTTCAGGACGTCGCGCCACCAGCCGGCCATGACGGCCAGGACGGCGACGAAGCCGAGCGCCAGCAGCAGCCAGCCGCTGCCATGCATGAACAGGATGGCGCCGACCGCCAGCAGGCCGCCGGAAAAGGCGCCGAGCAACGGCCAGGGGCTGGGATCGACCAGATGGTATGGGTGGCTGTGACCGCCCCCGGTGGCATGCGCGTTAGTCTCGGCCATGCTGTGTAACCCTCGTTCTATGCTCTTATTCGTTGATTGACGTTACCTGTCCCGCCGCCCCGCCGTCATGGGCGCGGAAGAAGGTGTAGGACAGGGTTATGGTTTTGACGTCGTCCAGCTTGGGATCGTCGGCCATGGCCGGGTCCACGAAGAAATAGACCGGCATGTCAACACTCTGGCCCGGCTCCAGCCGCTGCTCGGTGAAGCAGAAGCACTGGATCTTGTTGAAATAGATCCCGGCCTTGTCCGGCGTGACGTTGTAGGTCGCGGTTCCGACGATCGGCTCGTCGGAATGGTTGACGGCGCGGTAGCTGGTCATCGCGGACTCGCCGATCCGCACTTCCATCTGGTGGATCTCCGGCTGGAAACCCCAGGGCAGCGCGCCGTTGACGTCGGCGTTGAAGCGGACCTTGACCGTGCGGTCCAGGATCTCCCCGGCCGGCCCCTCCGCCCGCTGGGTGGTGCCGCCGAACCCGGTGACCTGGCAGAACAGGCTGTAGAGCGGCACTGCGGCGAAGGACAGGCCGATCATGCCGAAGACCAGCCCGAACAGGCTGCCCATGAGGATCAGGTTCTTGCGCCGCGTGTCCCCGTGGGTGCGGGGGTCCTTGCCCGGGGTCATGCGTTCCCTCCGATGCGGACCAGGGTGATGACGTAGAGCAAGGCCACCAGGGCCAGGAGCGCCAGCAGCACGGCGATGTTCTTGCCGCGCTGTCGGCGCTTCTGCTCGTCGGTCAGCTGATGGCCGGGAAGGCGGTTGGCATTCATGGGACCCACGCGATGGCTTGCTTTACGGGAACTGGCTTTACGAAAGCCGGGCCAGCGGCCCGGTGAGCTGCTCGCCGATAAGCAGCGACAGCAGCAGGAAGAGATAGAGGATCGAAAAGACGAACATCTGCTTGGCCGCCTTGTCCGTCCTGTCGTACCAGACCTGGACCGCCAGGACCACGAACAGGCCGCCCAGGACGACCGAGCCGGCCAGATAGGCCAGGCCGGCGATGCCGACGAAATAGGGGGCGACCGCGATGGGGAACAGCAGAAGCGTGTAGATCAGCATCTGCTTCTTGGTCTCGCGCTCGCCGGAGACGACCGGCAGCATCGGCACGCCCGCATTGGCGTAGTCGCCGTTGCGGAACAGGGCCAGCGCCCAGAAATGCGGCGGCGTCCACATGAAGATCAGCAGGAACAGGATGATCGAGGCGAGGCTGACGTCGCCGGTCACCGCGGCCCAGCCGATCATCGGCGGGAAGGCGCCGGACGCGCCGCCGATCACGATGTTCTGCGGCGTGCGGCGCTTCAGCCAGATCGTGTAGACGAAGACATAGACGAAGGAGGCCAGCGCCAGCAGGCCGGCCGCGACCCAGTTGACCGCCAGACCCATCAGCATGACCGAGCCGATGGTCAGGACCACGCCGAAGCTGAGCGCCTCGTCGGGGTCCACCCTGCCCTCGGGCAGGGGGCGGTTGCGGGTGCGCTGCATCATGCGGTCGATGTCGCGCTCGTACCACATGTTGATGGCGCCGGACGCGCCGGCGGCGACGGCGATGCAGAGGATGGCGGTCAGCGCCAGCACCGGGTGGATGTGGCCGGGGGCCACGATCATCCCGGCGAAGCCGCTGAACACCACCAGGGACATGACCCGGGGCTTCAGCAGTTCGAAATAGTCGCGGACCCCGCCGGTGGCGAAGCCCTGGACCGGCGCCTGGGCGTCCGGCCGCATGGTGATGTCAGTCATCTCTTCACGTCTTCCCCTGGTCCATGGGATCACGGGACCCGTCCGAGGCCCCGTGATCGTCCCCCGCCGGACGCCGCGCTTACTTCACGCGCGGCAGTTCGTTGAACTGGTGGAACGGAGGCGGCGAGCTGACCGTCCATTCCAGCGTGGTCGCCGAGTCACCCCAGTAGCTGGCGCCGACGCGCTGGCCGCGGGTGATCGTGTAGAGCGCGATGCCGACGAACAGGACCGCGGCGGCGAACGAGAGGTATGCGCCCACCGACGAGACCATGTTCCACCCCGCGTACGCATCCGGATAGTCCGGAATACGGCGCGGCATGCCGGCCAGACCCAGGAAGTGCTGCGGGAAGAACGTCAGGTTGACGCCGACGAAGGTCATCCAGAAATGGACCTTGCCCCAGAACTCCGGATACTGACGGCCCGACATCTTGCCGATCCAGTAGTAGAAACCGGCGAAGATCGAAAACAGCGCGCCCAGCGACAGAACATAGTGGAAGTGGGCCACGACGTAGTAGGTGTCGTGCAGGACGATGTCCATGCCGCCGTTCGCCAGCACGACGCCGGTGACGCCGCCCACGGTGAACAGGAAGATGAAGCCGATGGCCCACAGCATGGGGGTCTTCATCTCGATGGAGCCGCCCCACATGGTGGCGATCCAGGAGAAGATCTTGATGCCGGTCGGCACCGCGATGATCATCGTCGCGGCCGTGAAGTAGGCCCGGGTGTCCACGTCGAGGCCGACGGTGAACATGTGGTGGGCCCACACGACGAAGCCGACCACGCCGATCGCGACCATGGCGTAGGCCATGCCCAGGTAGCCGAAGATCGGCTTCTTGGAGAAGGTCGAGATGATGTGGCTGATGATGCCGAAGCCCGGCAGGATCATGATGTAGACTTCGGGGTGGCCGAAGAACCAGAACAGATGCTGGAACAGCACCGGGTCGCCGCCGCCGGCCGGGTCGAAGAAGGTGGTGCCGAAGTTGCGGTCGGTCAGCAGCATGGTGATGGCGCCGCCCAGCACGGGGACCGCCAGCAGCAGCAGGAAGCCGGTGACCAGCATCGCCCAGGCGAACAGCGGCATCTTGTGCAGCGTCATGCCCGGTGCGCGCATGTTGAAGATGGTGGTGATGAAGTTGATGGCGCCCAGGATCGACGAGGCGCCGGCCAGGTGCAGGGCGAAGATCGCCATGTCGACCGACGGCCCGGGATGCCCGACGGCCGAGCTGAGCGGCGGATAGATGGTCCAGCCGGTGCCGGCGCCGGTGCCGACGAAGGCGGAGCCCAGCAGCAGCAGGAAGGCCGGGACCAGCAGCCAGAAGCTGATGTTGTTCAGCCGGGGGAAGGCCATGTCGGGCGCGCCGATCATCAGCGGCACGAACCAGTTGCCGAACCCGCCGATCAGCGCCGGCATGACCACGAAGAACACCATGATCAGCCCGTGGGCCGAGATGATGACGTTCCACAGCTGGCCGTCGGAGACGATCTGGCTGCCCGGAGCCTGGAGCTCCATGCGCATGATCACCGAGAACAGGCCGCCGATCAGGCCGGCGATGATCGAGAAGATGATATAGAGAGTGCCGATATCTTTATGGTTGGTCGAAAAGAACCACCGCGCGACGAATCCCGGCTTGTGGTCGTGGCCGTGATCGTCGTGGGCGGATGCTCCGGTCGCTCCGTGAGCCATGGTGCTAGTCCCTTACCCTCGGGTTGTCGTTGCGCGGGCGGCGGCGCGGCCTGGGGCCGGCGCGGTGCCGCCGCGCTGATTGTTCCTGGTGCCGGTCATTCCCGCGCGGCAGGGGCCTGAGCGGCGGGGGCCGGAACGGCCGGCACCTGGGCGACCTGGACCGCCGGAGCCTTCGGGGCGTTGGAGGCGAACTCCTCCTTGGCCTCGACCAGCCACTGGGCGAACCGCTCCTTGGAGACCGCCTCGATCGCGATCGGCATGTAGCCGTGGTTGGTGCCGCAGATCTCCGAGCACTGGCCGTAATAGACGCCTTCGCGGTCGATCCGCGCCCAGGTCTCGTTCAGGCGGCCGGGGATGGCGTCCTTCTTGATGCCCAGGGACGGCATGGCCCAGCTGTGCAGCACGTCGCCCGCGGTGACGATGATGCGGATGTTGGTGTCGACCGGCAGCACGATCCGGTTGTCCACCTCGAGCAGGCGGCGCTGGCCGGGCTGGATGTCCTCGTCCGGGATCATGTAGCTGCTGAAGGTCAGGTCCTCATGGTCCGGATACTGGTACTCCCAGTACCACTGGTGGCCGATGACCTTCAGGGTCATCTCGGCGTTCTCGGCTTTGTCCATGAAGTACAGGACCTTGAACGACGGCACCGCGATCACGACCAGGATGACCACCGGCAGCACGGTCCAGGCGACTTCCAGGATCGTGTTGTGGGAGGTCCGGGTCGGGTTCGGGTTCGCCTTGGCGTTGAAGCGGACCATGACGTAGATGAGCAGCGCCAGCACCAGCAGGGTGATGCCGGTGATGACCACCAGGAGCAGATTGTGGAAGTCCGTCAGCTGCTCCTTGACGGGGGAGGCCGACGCCTGGAGGCCGAGCTGCCAGGAGTGCGGCTCCCCGACAGCGGGTTGACCCTGGGCCAGGGCGGCACCGGCGCTGCCGAATACGGAAAACAAAAAGGCCGTCAAGACGGCGCCTATCCTGTGCACATTCATCCCTAACCACTCTTCCTTGCGGCGGAGCCGCCCGCTCCGCATGTCTGACGAAACCCGTCCCCCGCTTCGCGCGGGGTGATTCTTGTGGCCGGCTCCTTCCGGCCGCCCCGGGGAACGCACGGATGGACCCGCGTGCCCCGGCGCCGGAGACCGCCGTGCGGCTGAACATACCTGTTTGTTCATGACCCGATCAACCGGCGCTCCCGATCAGGGAGGTACATATCGTCGCAGGTGCGCCTGAATTGATCCCGCTCAAAGATCATGGTTTTTACATACGCGCTCGACATCCCCGGCGTCAACTTGACGCAGCGGACCGATCCGTCTGATTTGGCTATATTTTCTGCATAATCCGAGGATCCTTGGCAGGACTGGCGCGGTTCGGCGGAAGGACGGCGGGGCAGCATCCATGATGACGCACATGGTGTGCGCTTTCGCCGCATGCCGGCCGGGGGAAGACTGGGGCATGCAACCCGTCCCGTGAACAGCCTCGGGAAAAGTGGTATCCTTATGGGTATGTTCGGCGTGGGCGGCCGAGCACCCGCAGTCGCAACATGCCGTCGATAGAGACCAGTCCATGGCCAAGAAGACCGAATCCGAAGCCATCGCCAACCAGTTGTCCTTCGCCGTGAAGGAGCTTTCCAGGGTCGCCGAGCGCCTCCGCCAGGCCGGCTATGCCGAGATCAGCGACGAGATCCAGACCCTGGCGAACAGCGGCAGCTTCTTCGCCGACGAGTTCGCCCGCCTGTCCCGCGAGCGGGCGGGCTGAGGGAGCGGGGCGGCGGCCGGCGCCCCCCTACCCCACCGGCACCCGCTCGCGGTACTTGCGGATCGCGGCGTTGACCTGGTCCGACAGGTCAGCCGGCGCGCGGTCGGGGTTGAGGCCCGCCATGATGGCGTCGGACAGGGGTCGCAGCAGGCGGAGCGCCGCGGGTTCGCTGACCCGGCCGCTGTTCACCATCCGCTGGCCCAGGTTGCGCAGTTCGGTCACCATCTCCACGAGCGCCGCATAGGGCGTGCCGGGCAGCCGGTCGAGCAGGTCATCGCAGGCGTCTATCAGGGATTCCAGGTATTCGCGGTTGGCGGCATCGTCGTTCAGGGCGGGCGTGCCGGAGACGATCAGGCCGGCCAGGAAAGTCACCTGGAAGGCGTCGCGGCGTCGCTTCTCCTCGTCGATCTGGCACTGGGCGCGGGCGATCACCTCGTCCATGGCGGCGAGCTCGGCGGAGCGGCCCTCAGCCTTGGCGCGCAGGGTGTTGGGCACGTCGAACAGCGGGATCGAGCTGGGGCCGCGCGCCGGGTCCTTGCGGCGGTCGGGGCCGATATAGGCCGAGGTGACGATGAAGGGCTTGCGCTGGCGGACCAATCCTATCAGCCGCTCCATGACGGCATTGACCGACAGGGGCTTCACCAGCAGGCCGTCGGCCCCGCTCTCGACGATCGCGCGGACGCGCTCGTTGCTGGCGATCGAGGTCGTCATGATCACGGTCACGAAAGGATTCCGCCCCAACTTGCCGTGGCGGATCGAGCGGACAAGCCCGCATGGGTCCTCGCCCTCCAGGTCGGCGTCGAGCACGACCACGTCGGGCGTGTCACGCCCCTCCTCCAGCAGTGCGCGGAGCGACCGGATGTCGGGAACGTCGACGATCCCCGAGAAACCCTCCGCCTGGAGGAGGGATTTGAGGGCGATGCGGACCGAGAGGTTGCCCTCCCCCATCAGAATGCCGATCTTCGGCCGGTGCGCCCTGGCGATCATTCAATCAATCCGCGATCGTCGCTCCCGTTGGTTCGGCAGCGGTCATATGAGCTTGGTCATGGTCATGAGAATGACATGCCGTTTTCAGACGGCAAGCGCGACAGTCGCATATCGGGCGGGAGCAATGTCGCAGCCCGGCGGTTGAGGGAGGGGTGAAGCCGCTGCCGCGGCCGGAGCCAACAGTTCGAGGATCGGCGACATGACAGACACCAGCAGCTCCCAGATCGCCCGGCGCATGACCGCCGGCCTCTTCCCGGCTCCCCTGGCGGGCGGCCCGAATATGCCGGGATGGAACGCGGCAGGACTGGGGTTCCACTCCTTCAATACCGCGGGCGGGCGCGACGTGGCGCTTATAGCGGAACTGAACGACCTTCTGCAGCTCGACTGCGACGCGGTGGGAGCCTATACGCTGGCGATCGCGGCGCTGCGCGACGGCGGCCTGCGCGACCGGCTGGCCCAGTACCGCGAGGACCACGAGCGGCACATCGCCGATCTGATCGATCTGATCAGGACGCGGGACGGCGTGCCGATCCGGCTGCCGCACTTCCCGACCGGCCTGTTCAAGCTGCTGGTCCAGGCCGGCGGGTCGGCCGGAAGCCTGGCCGGCGGCGACCGCGCGGTGCTGCTGGCCTTCGTCACCAACGAGGGACAGGCCCGCGACAAGTACCGCCGCCATGCCCGGGGCGACCATCCGGCCGACGTGGAGGCGATGCTGAAGCGGGCCGCCCGCGACGAGGAGACCCATTTCGAATGGGCCTGGGACGCGCTGGACCGGCTCGGCGCCGGGCGCGGGACTTTTCCGGGTATCGCGGCCGAGAGCTTCGGCCTCTTCCACGGCGCCACCGCCGATATCGTCGAGGCGGCCGGCAGGCTGGGACTGGACATGCTGGCGCGGACCCTTCGGCGCGTCTGAACCACGCGGGGCGCCCGGGTCCGGAGGGCGCGGTATCGGAGGAGTAGGCGGCAACAAGTCCTGCCGCTGCGGCGTTTGGATGCCGACGCCGACGGAGGCCCGGAGCCGGCAGGACTCCAGGGGACGGCTCCGGGCGACCAGCAAGCACGAAGAGGACATCCATGACCAGCTCGCATGAACCCGACGCGCGTCGGGGGAACTTGCGGTACTACCTGTTGGGACTGGCCGTGGTGGCGGTCATCGCGGTGATCGCGGCAATCTCCTTCGGGGTCCAGAGCAGCAGGCTGGAGGAACAGCTCGCCCAGCGCGAGCGGGAACACCAGCAGACCCTCGCCGCCGTGACGGGCGAGCGCGACACGGCCCGCGAGGAGCGGCAAGCCTTCCAGGGCGACCTGGAGCGGCTGCGCACCACCGTGGAGGACGAGCGCCGGCTGGCCGGCGAGGTGAACCGGCTGGGCCAGGAGATCCAGTCCGCCCAGCAACAGCTCCAGGAGCTCAACTCCCAGAGGGAAGCGGCCCAGGCCGAGACCCAGGCGATCCTGCAGCAGCGCGCCGAGGCCGAGCAGCAGACGGCGCAGGTCGTCGAGCAGCTTCGCCAGCAGACCCAGCAGCTGGAACGGACCCAGGCCCAGGTCGCCGAGTCCGGACAGCAGCAGGCCGCCATCCGCGACCAGCTGGCCGCGATGACCGACCAGGTCGCCCAGCGGACGTCGGAGGCCGAGCAGATCGCCCAGCGCGTCGCCGAGGTCCGCCAGCAGGAAGCGCAGCTCCGCGACAGCGTCGCGGCGCTCAGCCAGGAGTCCGCCACGAAAGCCGACCAGGCGGCTCAGGCCGCCCAGCAGGCCGAGGCCGCGGTCGCCCAGCTCGACCAGTCCCGGCAGGAGCTGAATCGGGTCCGCCAGGAGTTGGCCGATGCCAACGACCAGCTCACCGGCGCCCGGCAGGAACTGGAGAACGCCCGCCGCGAGCTGGAGCAGACGGTCCAGCAAAACCAGCAGGCGGCCGCCGAGATCGAGCAGCGCCGTCAGGAGCTGGCCGGGATCGTTCAGCAGATCGAGCAGCGCAACGCCGAGCTGGGCTCGGCCGACCAGCGGCTCGCCGACCTTACGGCCCGGGCCGACGCCCAGCAGGCCCGCCTTGAGGAAGTGGTCGAGAGCGCCCGGCAGGCGCGCGAGGCCGAGGTGGAAGCCCGCCGCAACGTCGCCCGGCTGAGCGACGACGTGACCGGCCGCACCGGCGAGCTCCAGGCGGTCGAGCAGCGCATCCAGGAGGCCCGCCAGACCCTTCAGCAGGAGCAGCAGGGGCTGGCGCAGCTCCGCGACCAGGTGGCCGAACAGACCGCCCAGCTCCAGGCGCTGGAGCAGCGCCGGATGGAGGGGATCCAGCAGCCCGGCGGCGAGGCGGCCCCCCAGCAGCAGCAGCCGGAACAGGCGCCGGCGCAGCAGTAAGGAAGACGGCGTGAAAAAGCCCGCCTCCCCGATCGGGGGGGGCGGGCTTTTTCACGCGTGTGCCGCGCCGACGTCAGGGACGGGTCTGCGGAGTCACCGTGGTGGTCGTCTCGGCCCTGGCGGGAGAGCCCGAACTCAGGCCCGGTCCGTTCGGCGCCTCGAACACCTTCGCGGCGTCGCGGGCCTTGATCGAAGCGGTATCGCGGCCGAGCAGCGTGTCCGGGGACGGGGCGTTGCCTTCCGGGGCGCCGGGGCGCGAAGACGAGACATGCTGGTGGTGGGTGTCGGGATCGACATAGTCCACCCTGTGCCGCTCCGCCCCGCCGTACCGGGGGCCGCCATGGGCGGGAGCGCCGTAGTCGAACGCATCCTCGGTCAGCACCGCGTCGTCGTAATCGAACTCTTCGAGCCGCCCCGCCCGCTCCGGAGTCCAGCGGTCGCGCCGCTTCTCGCCGCGCGACCCGGCGATGGCAAGCCAGGCGACGCTGATCGCCAGCAGCGCCACGGGGATCGGGTTGTCACGCACGGTCGTCGAGAGATTCGACACGAAGGTCTGACCCTGGCCGCTGCTGCGCAGATAGCCCCAGACCTCGTCCATCATGCGGCCCGGCGAGAGACGGTCCTCGATGGCCGCAAGGGTCGCGGCGGTATTCTGCCGGGTCTGTTCGATTTCCCGTTCGATCTGCTCCGGGGTCCTTTGGTCCGTGTTCGCCATCTCCAGCCTTCCATTGCATTGAGTCGCGGCTCTTCCTGCCGCCTTCTCCTGCAAACCACCCGGTCCCCCGTTAGTTCCGGGTACGCCCCCCGGCGGCGGTCCGGGGCTGGGGCGCCAGGCCGCCGCCCTGGTCGATCCAGGCGGCATGGTTGGCATGGATCCAGGCGGGGATCATCAGGCTGGCGATGGCCAGCAGCGCGATCGCCGTCTTGGTCCCTTCGGCGAAGGGGCCGATCCTGCCGTCGAACCCGAGGATCACGTACACCACCACCACATGGAAAGCATAGACCTGGAGCGAATGCTTGCCGATGAAGGTCAGGAACCGCCACGTGAACAGCCGGTTCAGCCAGATGCCGGCGGTCCGCGCGACCGGCGATGCCGCCTCGCGACCGGCGACCAGCAGCCAGGCGACCAGGTAGGCCAGCCCCGCGAAGTTCAGCAGGTAGACGAGGGCGAACTCTCCCCGGTTGTTGTAGAGGTCGAACCGCAGCGCCATGCTGTCGGGCACGAGGCCGTTGGTGAAGCCCAGCCTGAAGGCCATGAACAGCAGGACCAGCACGATCGAGACCTTCAGCAGGTCGGTGCGCCGGGGCGAGAACCAGCGGTCCCAATCCAGCTTGCCCCGGGCGTCGGCCGCGCCGAGCAGCAGCCCGGTGACGAACACGATCTGCCAGCCGAGCGGGTTGAAGTGGCCGCGCAGCACGAAGCCGGGGGCGAAGGCTCCGACCGTCTCCTGGAAGATCCGGATCGCCGGCAGATGGATCCCCAGCTGAACCATCATCCACAGCAGGACGCTGCCGCCCAGCACCTCGCGCCAGTAACCGCGCGCGACCCAGCGCAGCAGCAGCGGCGACGCGACCAGATAGGCGATGTACTGCGGCAGGATGTCCATGAAGGTGGGCTGGTAAAGCAGCAGGAACGCCGAGACGGCGGTCAGGGTCGGCGTCTGGTACATCTCCCACATGTAATGGCCCCAGAGAGGGCGGGAGTTGGGCACCAGCACGGCCAGGAACAGGACCAGCGCCAGCACGACGACCGCGTAGACATAGAGTTCGTAGGCCCGATTGAGGATCTTGGCGTCCATCAGGGACGTCTGCCCCTTCGCGATCATGCGCGTGTAGTAGAGCCCAATGATGACGCCGGAGATGAAGACGAACCCCTGGGCATCTTCGACATAACCCAGTTCGCAGTGGTTGAAGAGCGCGAGCAACAGGTCGCCCTGGAAAGGTAAATGGTTAATCATCATAAATACGAGGAAATAACCGCGCAAACCGTCGAGGATTGCAAAACGCTTCATGGCACACTCCGCGCCCGGGGCGACTGCGTTCTTGTTTACAGGAAATTTGATTTATACAGGTCGAATGAACCGTTGCTGATCATGTTCATTCCCAGGGGGGTCTTTCAATACCCCTTTGAGTTCAAAGGGCAGCGAAGGGATCGAGCCGATCGCTCTGCGCCGGAGGGAACCGTTCCGCTTCCGCCGGGCGTTTGCCTTGGTTGCGCATCGGCAACACCGCCGCCGGGAATGATCCGCGCGCCCTGCAATTCACACTTCGGCCACGATTGGAACCGATAGGCTCTGCCGTCGCCGGGCATCCCGCCAGGCTCATGGCGGCGTCACAGCAACAGCAGCCGAGCGAGCGCTTCCGAACCATGGCCAGGCAAGTCTTCCCCGCAGTTCTGTCCGCTATCGTCTGGATCGGCATGATGGCCGGGAGCGCCGCGGGACAGGCTCCCGAGCAGTGTGCCGCCCCGTCGCTGATGATCCCCGCCTCGGCGCGCGAGCTGCCAAGGACCAGCGCGGCGCTCAGCCGCAAGAAGGATTTGCGCATCGTCGCGGTCGGCTCTTCGAGCACCCAGGGGACGGGCAGCTCGGGACCGGCCATGACCTATCCCGCGCAGCTCGACCGGATCCTGGAAGCCCGCTTTCCCGGCGTGAAGATCGAGGT
Organism: Skermanella mucosa; assembly: GCF_016765655.2. Lineage (NCBI taxonomy): Bacteria > Pseudomonadati > Pseudomonadota > Alphaproteobacteria > Rhodospirillales > Azospirillaceae > Skermanella > Skermanella mucosa. The sequence goes on along the minus strand of NZ_CP086106.1, from coordinate 435,002 downwards.
GGTGAACAAGGGGATCGGGGGCGAGAAGGCGGCGGGGACCCTGGCCCGGCTCGACCGCGACGTGCTGGCGCTGAAGCCCGACCTGGTGATCTGGCAGCTAGGCACCAACGACGCGCTGGGCAAGGTCGACGCGAAGCTCTTCGGTATCCAGGCGACGGAAGGTATCCGGCGTATCCGGGAGGCGGGCGCCGACCTGATGCTGCTGGAGCCGCAGTTCCTGCCCAAGCAGGCGGGCAACGCGACCTACGCCGCATATGTGGACGCGGTCCGCGCCCTGGGAGCGGCGCACGGCATCCCCGTGTTCCGCCGCAGCGAGGTGATGAAACACTGGCTGGACAACAAGCAGTTCACCCCGGCCACCATGCTGTCCAGCGACCAGCTGCACATGACCGACGCGAGCTATCGCTGCCTTGCGGAACTGATGGCCGACGCCATCGTCCCGGCGACGATTCCGGCGGTCCAGCCGCCCGCCGGTCAGACGATCAAGGTGCTGAGCGGCCCGACCGCGGTGCGCAACGCGGAAATGCCCAGGTAGAACACGGCGCCGACGAAGCCCCAGCAGGCGACGGCGGCGGTCAGCGCCAGGATCGCCTGCATCTGGACGGGCAACTGCTCTTCGGGGCCTTCCGAAAACCGCGACATCATACGCTCGCCGGCAATCCGGCGTATCAGCACGTTCATGTCGAATCCGAGTCCGTTGTTCATGTCGATCCTCCCCCATACCGGGCGATGCTAGTTATGGAAACATTTGGAGAGGGTGTCAAAAATGTGACATCCCGGCTTCCGTTGGAAGAAAAGCCGTACGGAGAGGAGAGGCGGCGGGCAATGCCGATGGAAGCATTTGCCTCTCTTTGGTCGTAACACCGGCCGGGTCACTGACGGAACACGCTCCTGACCGGCTATGATCGCGCCGGAACCGGAAGTTTTTTTCTCATGAAGGCTTCTGCCAACGGACCGGGCAGAAGACCGGGGGACTAGGACATGTTGGGGATCGCCGCCGTCGCAATGCCGATGGGGTTCCTGTTCGGCTCGGGCTGCGCCGACCGGCCGACCGTGGTGGAACTGTTCACGTCGGAAGGATGCTCGTCATCGCCGGCGGCAGACGTGCTGCTGAACGAGCTGGCCGGCCGGCCCGACGTCCTGGCGCTGTCATTCCATGTGGATTGCTGGGACGATCTCGGCTGGGCCGACCCGTTCGCCACGGACTGGGCGACCCGGCGCCAGCGCGACTACAACGACGCCCTCGGCCGGTCCTCGGTCTACACGCCGCAGATGGTGATCGACGGATCGGCCGAGGTGTTCGGCGGCAACGCCCGCCTGGTCGGCCAGGCCGTCGCGGCGCGGCGCGCTGCGCACGGGCAGACACGGCGAAGCAGGACCGGCGTCGGCCTCCGGGAGCAGGCCGGCGGACTGGACATCACGATTCCCGCCGGCCACCGGAAGCGCGAGACCCGCATCCTTGCGGTGCGCTACGATCTGCGGCGCGGCGTCCTGGTAAAGGCGGGCGAGAACCGCGGCCGCCGGCTTTCCCACAGCCATGTGGTGCGCGACGTGACCGATCTGGGCGCCTGGACAGGCGACTCCTGCCGGCTGCGCACATTGCCGGCGCCGGCTGGCCAGGGGGTGGCCGTGCTGGTCCAGGAACTCGACGAGGCGGGCCGTCCGGCCGCCATCCTGGGCGCGGCGCGCCAGGAACGCAGCCTCCTGGGGGTTGGCGCCGATCCGTGGGAGGCGGTCACCCGCATGGTCCGGGCGAGCCGCGGCGGCGGGGCGACTCCGCTTTAGCAGCCCCCTCCGGCCCCCGAGGAGCCCAGGAACTTCTCCAGCAGGGCGCGGGCCGCCGCGGTCGGGGTCGTCTCGGCATGGGTCACCGCCTGCTCGGCGCAGGGCAGTTCCGCGCGGACGGCGGGGTGGCGGCGGAAGGCGTCGGTCAGGGTTTCGGCGATCTCGCTCCACATCCAGGCGCGCGCCTGCTCGGCCCGGCGGGCGTCCAGGGCGCCGGAGGCGGACAGGGTGCCCCGGTAGCGCCCGACGGTCTCCCAGATCTCCGGCACGCCGGTTCCGGTCGCGGCCGAGCAGGTCAGCACAGGCACCTTCCAGTCCTTCGACGGCGAGCGCAGCAGCGCCAGCGCGTGCCGGTACTCGGCGACGGCGTGGCGGGCCGCGTCGACCAGGGCGCCGTCGGCCTTGTTGACCACAATCAGGTCGGCCAGCTCGACGATCCCCTTCTTGATGCCCTGGAGCTCGTCGCCGCCGCCGGGCAGCAGCAGGAGCATGAACAGGTCGACCATGTCAGCCACGGCGGTTTCCGACTGGCCGACGCCGACCGTCTCGACCACGACGACGTCGTAGCCGGCCGCCTCGCAGGCGAGCATGGCTTCCCGGGTGCGCCGGGCGACGCCGCCCAGGGTGCCGCCGCTGGGCGACGGCCGGATGAAGGCGGCAGGGTTGCGGGTCAGCTCCTCCATCCGGGTCTTGTCGCCCAGGATCGAGCCGCCGGTGCGCTGGGAGGACGGATCCACCGCCAGCACCGCGATCCGGTGCCCCTGCCCGATCACGTGAAGGCCGAAGGTCTCGATGAAGGTGGACTTGCCGACGCCCGGCACGCCCGAGATGCCGATCCGCACCGACCTGCCGGTATGGGGCAGAAGCTCGGCCAGAAGCGCCTCGGCGCGCTCGCGGTGGTCGGGCCGGCTCGACTCGATCATCGTGATGGCGCGGGCCAGGGCGCGCCGGTCGCCCGAGCGGATCGCCTCCGCGGTTTCGGCGGCGGGCGGCACGGCGGCGCGGGAGGCGGCGCGGGAGGCGGAGGAGGATCTGCGCATCATGGCTTCAACCTACAGGGCGGCACGGCGGCGCTCAAGCGGCCGGCGCCGCCTGGACCGCGAGCCCGGCCCGGGAATGCCCGTCCTGGGCGGGGACGGTGCGCCAGGGCGGGAATTCCACCCGCGCCGTTGTTCCGCAGCCGACCTTGCTTTCCAGCACCAGCCGGCCCTGGTGCAGGTTGGCGATCGCGTTGACCAGCGACAGGCCGAGTCCGGTGCCGCCGACCTGGCGGGTCAGGCTGTTGTCCACCTGGTAGAACGGTTCCAGCACGCGGTCGAGGTGCTCTTCCGCGATGCCGATGCCGGTGTCCTGGACTTCGATCGCGACGCCGCCGTCCTGCAAGGCCAGGGTACGGCAGGTGACGGTGCCGCCGGCAGGCGTGAACTTCACCGCGTTGGACAGCAGGTTGACGACGATCTGCCGCACCGCCCGGGCATCGGCGTGCAGGTTGGGCGCCGTCGCAGGAATATGCCACTCCAGCTGGACGTCGCCCCGGCGCGCCAGGTCGGAGATCATCGAGCAGCACCGCGCCACCAGGGAGCCGAGATCGATCAGGTCCTCGTTGATCGTGCGCCGCCCGGCCTCGATCTTGGAGATGTCGAGCAGGTCGCTGATCAGCGACAGCAGGTGCTCGCCGGCGTGGCGGATGTCGTTGACGTATTCCTTGTACTTGGCGTCGCCCAGCGGCCCGAACAACTCGTCCGCCAGCAATTCGGAAAACCCGATGATCGCGTTGAGCGGCGTGCGCAGTTCGTGGCTCATGTTGGCCAGGAAGGCGGATTTGGAGCGGCTGGCGACCAGCGCCTGGTCGCGCGCGGTGCGCAGCGCCTCCTCCGTCCGGCGGTGGCTGGTGATGTCCTGGAACACCCAGGCCGACAGGGCGGTGCCGTCGTCCTCGGTATCGACCTTGAGCAGCGACCGCCGGCTGATCGAGACGGTGCGCTCGCCGGCGGCCGACGCCATCAGGGTGGTCTCCGCGCTGGCGCCCGGAATCATGGCGCGGATCGCCGGAGGCACGCCGAGCAGGCTCAGCACGTCGTCGATCCGGCGGCCGGCCACCTCGTCCGGGACGATGTCGAAGATGCGCCGGAACTCCCGGTTCATGGTGAAGGCGTGAAAGACCGAGTCCCCGGCCGCCCGGCGCGCCACCAGCACCGCCCCCGGCAGCACGTCGATCAGGCCGTGGACGGCGGGCTCGTCGAACCGGGTCCAGGTATGGAAGCGCCGGATGTCGCCCACCAGCCGGTCGGCCAGCCGGTCCGCACCGCCCGCCGCGGCGACCAGCCGCGCGGGCAGTTCCCCCCAGCCGTCCACCACCTCGGGCGACCAGGGCGGGCAGCGGCCCGTGACGGTCTGGCGCCAGCGCTCGAAGCTCTTGCGCGGGCTGAGCCGGCCATCCTCGGCGGAGGCGGGCTTCTGCGGATCGCCGCCCCAGAAGATCTCCTGGATGACCTCCCGCCGGAAAGCCAGCGCCACCAGCCTTGGCCGCGCCGCGAGCTCGACCATGAGCATTCCGGCGACGGTCTCGTCGAACGCGCTCGCCTGCGGCTCCAGCTCGTCCAGGCAGTCGGTGGCGACCACGGCGCCGCAGGTCCCGCCGGGCGCGGAAGTGCCGTGGCGCTCGACCAGGTGACGGATCTCGTGGGTGTCCGGCGTGCGGCCGAACGCGGCCACCGCACCGTCCACATAGAGGGCCACGCCATCCGCCATGCCGAGGTCGCGCAGGCCGCGGTCGCCGCAGAGCAGCGCCGCGACGCTGTCCCGTCCGCTGTCGAAGACGCCGTCGAGCGCCGCCAAGCGGGCTTCGGTGCGCCGGCGGGCCTGCGCGATGTCGGCGGCGATGCTGCGCTCCAGCGCTCCGGCGGCGATCAGGGCGATGCGGGACAGCAGGTCGCGCGTCCCGGCGCCGCACCTCCGCCCGGTCGCGTGGTGGCAGGCGATCAAGCCCCATAGCCGCCCTCCGACCATGAGCGAGGCGACCAGGGTGGCGCCGACGCCCATGTTGCGCAGGTATTCCAGATGGATCGGCGAGACCGCCCGCAGGTTGCTTCGGCCCAGGTCGACCGGCCGGGCGACGTCGCGCCCGGTGGGGTCGGCGACCAGCGGCACCACCTCGCCACGGACGTCGGCGATGGACCGAAGCAGGTTCACGCGGTAGAGCTCGCGCGCCTGCAGCGGGATGTCGCTGGCCGGGAAATGGAGGCCTAGGTAGGCCGGTTCGGTGGCGTGCCTGACCTCGGCGATGACGTCCCCGCTCCAGTCCGGCAGGAAACGGTATACCATCACCCGGTCGAACCCTGTGGACCGCGAGACCAGGTCCGCGGTCCGCCGGGCGATGTCGTATCGGGTGGCGCAGCCTTCGAGGTATTCGATGAAGCCGGCGAGATCCGGCGGCCCGGCGCCGCCCGGAGCGTCCTCCCCGGGTGGTTCGAGCTCGAGCAGCGCCCGGCCGTCATGGCGATGGAAGCGGGCCTCCAGCACCGGCCGGCCGGCAGGGGGCTCGAAATCGAAGCGGACCGCCGGACCGATGCCGCGGGCCTCTTCCGCGAGGGCCGCCCGTAGCGCCGCGGCGCCGGCCGGGCAACTCCGCTCCAGCGGGAAACCCAGCACCTCCTCCAGGGGGACGCCCAGGTAGCGGGCCAGGTTGGCCGCCGCGTGGGTCACCGTCAGGTCCGGCTCCGCGAGCACCAGCAGCGTGCCGTGCGCCTGGACCGCGCCCGGAATATGGATCGGCTCCCGGGCGCAATCGCTGAGCGACGGCGCTTCCGGCGCGGGGATCGCGGTCGGGACTAGATCGGTCATGGTCGGGGAGTCCCGCAGGAATCGCGAAGCTGGTCGAGCCAGCGTTCGAGAGCGGAGAACGTCGCTCCCGCCGCCTCGATCGCTTCCCGGCAGGTGTCTTCGGTGGTGACGAAACGGTCCAGCAATGCCTGGAGCGACCGGCGTTCCGCCGCCAGGTCGAGGCCGGCGGAAGCGAAATAGGCGGCGCCGCGGTCGGGGCCGACGCCAAGGCTGCGCTGGAGATGGGGCAGCATCGCCCGGCCCCCATGGGCCGAACCGTCCAGCACCCAGCGGCAGCCGAGCCGGGCCGCCGCCGTGGCGGGGTTCGGGAGGTCCCCGGCGAGCGGCGGCTCCGGCCTGTCGGCGCCGCCCTCCGCGAGGCATTCCAGGTCGGCGGCGAGCAGCGGCGCCCGGGCGGTCCGTCCCTCGGCTTCGGCGCCGAGCAGCGGCTCCATCGGGATGACGAACCCGTACAGCGCACGTACGGCGCCCAGATAGCCTTCCGGTGCCGGGTGGCGTTGCGTGAGCGGGCGAAGGACGGGGTGGAGATGCAGTCTTTCATGCACCGGCCACGTGGCCTCCCTCATCCGCCGCACAACGTTCTCGGCAGTGGGCGGAACGGGCTGTTCAACATTCCGGGTATGGAAAGGCTCTGTTTCAACCATTAAACAAGGTTACAATATGAAGAGTTGGTATGCACCACCAAATCGATACTTCCGATCGGGGCAACTTGACGCTGGGCGGAGCCCGCGACCCTTTCAGAAGGTCACCGGCATGCGCTCGATCGCCTTCTCCCCGGCTGCCTCCTGCTGTCGGGTCCACATGGCGGAATAGGCGCCGCCGCCGGCCAGCAGGTCGGCGTGGCGCCCGCGCTCGACGATGCGGCCGTCCTCCAGCACGATGATCTCGTCGGCGTCGATCACGGTGGACAGCCGGTGCGCGATCACCAGGGTGGTGCGGCCCCGGCTGACCTCGCGCAGGTTGGCCTGGATCTCCCGCTCGGTGTGGGTGTCGAGCGCCGAGGTCGCCTCGTCGAACAGCAGGATCGCCGGCCGCTTCAGGATGGTCCGCGCGATCGCGACACGCTGCTTCTCGCCGCCCGACAGCTTCAGCCCGCGTTCCCCGACCATGGACTTGTAGCCGTCGGGCAACCGGGTGATGAAATCGTGGATATGGGCGAGGCGGGCGGCCTGCTCGACCTCCTCCACCGTGGCGCCGGGGCGGCCGTAGGCGATGTTGTAGAAGATCGTGTCGTTGAACAGCACCGTATCCTGGGGGACGATGCCGATCGCGGCGCGGAGCGACGCCTGGGTCACTTTCGAAATGTCCTGCCCGTCGATCAGGATGCGGCCGGCGCCCGGATCGTAGAACCGGAACAGCAGCCGGCTGATGGTCGACTTGCCGGCGCCGCTGGGACCGACGATCGCGACGGTGCGGCCGGCGGGCACGGCCAGCGATACGCCCTTGAGGATGGGGCGCCGGGGATCGTAGCCGAACTCCACCCCCTCGAACGCGACGGTGGCGCCCTCCACCGCCAGCGGCCTGGCGTCGTCAGCGTCGGCGACCTCCCGGTCGATGTCGAGCAGCTCGAACATCTTCTCCATGTCGGCGAGGCTCTGCTTGATCTCGCGGTAGACGAAGCCGAAGAAGTTGAGCGGCTGGTAGAGCTGGAGCAGGTAGGTGTTGACCAGCACGAAGTCGCCCAGCGTCATGGTCCCGTTCATGATGCCGCGCGCCGCCATGTACATCACGATGGTCAGCCCGACCGAGATGATCGCCGCCTGGCCGATGTTCAGCAGGGACAGGCTGGTCTGGCTGCGTACCGCCGCCGACTCGTAGGAGCGGAGCGCGCCGTCGTAGCGCCGGGCCTCGTGGTCCTCGTTGCCGAAATACTTGACCGTCTCGTAGTTGAGCAGGCTGTCGATCGCCTTGGTGTTGGCCTGGTTGTCCATCTCGTTCATCTCGCGGCGGAACTTCATCCGCCACTCGGTGATGACCAGGGTGTAGGCGATGTAGGCGACCACCGTCAGGAAGGTCGCCAGCGCGAACCAGACGTTGAACATGCCCCACAGGATCGCGCAGACCAGCAGGATCTCCAGCAGGGTCGGCAGGATGTTGAACAGCATGAAGGACAGCAGCGTCTGGATCGCCCGCGTGCCCCGCTCGATCGAGCGCGACAGCCCGCCGGTCTGGCGTTCCAGGTGGAATCGCAGCGACAGCGCGTGCAGGTGCCGGAAGACGTTGAGCGCCACCGACCGGATCGACCTTTGCGCCACCTTGGCGAAGATCGCGTCGCGCAGTTCCCCGAACGCCAGGGCCAGCACGCGGGCGAGGCCGTAGGCCAGGATCAGCCCGACCGGCAGCGCCACCGCCGCGGCCCCCGTGGCGCCCAGCGCGTCGACCGCCTGCTTGTAGAGGATCGGGACGTAGACGTTCGCCAGCTTGGCGACGATCAGGCAGGCCATCGCGGCGACGACGCGGACCCGCAGCTCGGTCTCGCCGCGGGGCCAGAGGTAGGGCAGCAGGGAACGGATGGTCTCCCGCTCCCCCAGCTTTTTGGCACGGGTGAAGCGGGTCGTGTCGGTGACGCTCATGAAGGCTGGCCTGATGCCGCTGGATCCTGAAGAGCTAACCTAGGCCGGCGGGGTGCGGGAGTCCACCGGGGCGGGAGGGGCGGTGATCCGGCAGGGCATGGCATGTAGCGCTTGAAACCGCCTGCGTCACCTGTCATTTCTGGAGCGACACTTGGCGGAGGAAGACGATGGCTGACCCGGCCGACCGGTATCCGGCAGCGTCCGGCAGGGAAGATGTGCAGCGGGTCGTGGAGTTGCTCGGCGGGTCCAGGGTTTTCCGCCATGAGCTCAGGACGCCGCTGGAGGCGCACGACATGCTCATGCAAGGGCTGCCGGGTCGGGCGCTCGACCATCTTTTCGGAAATCTTGTGGTTCTCAAAAGATCCAACTCACTCGACAGGGCCGTCGGGATGAGCCTGCGCACCCTGCAGCGGCGACGGGAATCCCCTGAAAAGCCGCTTGGCCAGGAGCAGAGCGGCCGGGCCTGGAAGTTCGCCGAGATCCTCGCCAAGGCGACCGAGGTATTCGGTTCGCAGGAGGAGGCGGAACAATGGCTGGACCGGCCCGCCACCGGCCTGGACCAGCGTCGCCCGATCGACCTGCTCGCGACGCCGGCCGGCGTGGAGATGGTTCAGGACTTCCTGCATCGACTGGAATACGGCGTCTACACGTGACTCCCTTGCCGGCCGCGCTGGGCGGTGGTGAAATCGTCGCATGGCGCCTGGACCAGGCCGGATATGCCTCGACCTGGGACAGCGGCGAGGGCGCGTACCTGGTCGGCGGCCGGTGGAACAGCAGGGGCGTGCGGGCCGTCTATTGCTCCATCGATCCGGCGACTGCCATCCTGGAGGTCGCGGTGCACAAAGGCTTCAAGGCGCTGGACACCGTGCCGCATGTGCTGACGGCGATGGCCGTTACCGACCCGTCCAGCATTCATGTCGTCGATCCATCGACCCTCCCCAACGCTAGCTGGCTGAGGCCGGGCATCCCGAGCGCCGGCCAGCAGCAATTCGGGGACGAGTTGTTGAGCCGGCACAAGTTCGTCGTGATACCCAGCGCGGTTTCATCCCGGAGTTGGAACCTGCTCTTCGTCGCCTCCGGCGCGGCAGGATCCTATTCCCTCCGTTCGCAGGAACGGTTCGCGCTCGACACCCGGCTACATCCCCCGGCCGCCTGAGAACCGCGGCGCCTTTCCTGTCCAAAAACCGTGCATGACCAAAGCTTCTTATGCCATCATGGGGCGGAGGCAGTGTCGGCAGGGTGGAAACGGCATCGGAATGTTCATGAACGGCCCGGAAAGATCAGACGATACCCGGACCTTCGTGTTCCTGGCCGGCATCGCCGCGGCGGGCCTGATCGTCGCGATCGGGTTCCACCTGATCTGGGGGGCGCTGATCCCGCGGAACGATCCCCTGCCCAAGGCCGCCATCTTCGATCCGGCGCTGCGCGTGGCCCTGAGCGAATACGGCACCTCGGTGACCGAGACGCGCGCGGTCTTCACCGCGTCCACGCCGCAGGGTACCCGCACCGTCAGCAATTGCTCCGACTATATGAAATTGCTGAACCAGGGCGTGCGCGCCGCGGCGGGCGAGCCGGACGATGTGCTCGACGCCTACCGGAGCTGCCCTGTCCTGTTCCTGCTCCGACAGGCGCGCCAGCCCGACACGTATCTGGCGCCGCTGTCCCATCTGGCGGGAACCATCGCCGAGCGCCTGGACGTGGCGACCCTTCCGGCGGAGTTCCGCCCGCCGCTGGAGGCCAAGGACGACAACTCGCCGTTCCGCCCGCGCTATGTCGTCGATGAAGAGAATCTCCTGATTTCGTCGGCGGACGGTTCCTGGTCCATGACGATCCTGGCCTCGGGCAGCTTCTCCGGCGACGGGCGGGAGGACATCGCGGCCCGGATCGACCGGGGCGGGTCCCGCCGCTACGTCATCCTGTCGGCGCGGCCGGACGGCAGCCTCGACGCCAGGTCGCCGGAAAGCCTGGCGATGACCACGACCTTGCCGGTCCGGCTGCGCTGATCAGGCCGGCAAGCGCCCGGTCCGGTTCTCGGTCCGGTTCAGGTATCCCACGACCAGGTATGTCAACGGCGTCGCGGCCGCCTCGAAGCCCGACTTGACCAGCCACTGGGTGACGGCGGCGCCGGCCAGCGCCTCGGCCGGCAGCACGCCGGCGAAGGCGACGGTCATGAACACGGCGGAGTCCAGGAATTGCCCGACCAGGGTCGAGCCGATGGTGCGGACCCACAGCAGCCGGCCGCCGGTCCGGCGCTTCAGCCAGGCCAGGACATGGGCGTTGACCAACTCCCCCGCCAGATAGGCCGCGAAGGACGCCAGCAGCAGGCGCGGCGTGGCGCCCAGGATCGCCTCGAACGCCGCCTGGTCGTGCCAGAAGGGGGCGGCGGGCAGTGCCAGCGCCAGCGCGAAGGCCGCGACCGCCAGGATGTTGCACAGGAAGCCCAGCCAGATCACCCGGCGGGCGGCATCCAGGCCGTAGACCTCCGTCAGGACGTCGCCGATGATGTAGCTGACGGGGAAGATCAGGACGGCGGCCGGCAGGACCAGCCCGCCGACCATGATCAGCTTGACCGCCGCGACGTTGGAGACGATCAGGCAGGTCACGAACAGGGCGACGACCAGGACAAAGCTGGAAGAATGGCCGGGTGTCGGCGATCTGGACATGATTGTTCCGGGGAAGCTGCAAAACGCGCCCTATGCCGGCCGCCGCGGCACCTGTCAATGCCGGCGGCCTGTTGGGGCTTTCGCTTCGGCCCTCGATCCACTATATGGCCGCTCTCCATGAGAACCGCCGATTTCGATTTCGATCTGCCGCCCGACAGGATCGCCGACCAGCCGGCGCGCCCGCGCGACGCCGCGCGCCTGCTCCATGTCGGGGACACCTTCGCCGACCATATCGTGCGCGACCTGCCCGGCCTGCTGAACCCCGGCGACCTGCTGGTCTACAACGACACGCGGGTGATCCCGGCGCGCCTGACCGGCCGGCGCGGCGAGGTCCGCGTGGAGGTCACGCTGCACAAGCGCGAAGGCGCCGACACCTGGCACGCCTTCGCCAAGCCGGGCAAGCGGCTGCGCGTCGGCGACACCATCGCTTTCGCGCCCGACCTGTCGGCGGAGGTGCGGGGCAAGCGCGAGGGCGGCGACGTCGAGCTGCGCTTCTCCGTCGCCGGGTCGGACCTGATGGCGGCGCTGCACCGCCACGGCGTGATGCCCCTGCCCCCCTATATCCGCCGGCCCGACGGGGAGGATGCTGCGGACCGCGACGATTACCAGACGGTGTTCGCCGCCCGGGAGGGCGCCGTCGCCGCGCCGACCGCCGGGCTGCATTTCACGCCCGGCCTGCTGGCCCGGCTGGACGAGCGCGGCATCCGCCGGGTTCCGGTGACGCTCCATGTCGGGGCCGGCACCTTCCTGCCGGTCAAGGTCGAGGACATCCGCGACCACCGCATGCATGCCGAATGGGGCGAGATCGGGCGGGAAACGGCGGAGGCCGTCGCGGAGGCCAGGCGGGCCGGCGGGCGGGTCGTCGCGGTCGGCACCACGTCGCTCCGGCTGCTGGAAAGTGCGGCGGCCGAGGACGGAACGCTTGCGCCGTTCAGCGGCGACACCGACATCTTCATCACCCCCGGATACCGTTTCAAGATCGTGGACCTGCTGCTGACCAACTTCCATCTCCCCCGCTCGACGCTGTTCATGCTGGTCTCGGCCTTCGCCGGGCTCGACCGCATGCGCGCCGCCTATGCCCACGCCATCGCCTCGGGGTACCGGTTCTATTCCTACGGCGACACCTCGCTGCTGGAAAGGGCACCTCGGGAATGACCGCCTCCACGGGTTTGACGACGGGCCTTGGTTTCGAACTGCTGAAGACCGAGGGCGCCGCCCGGCGCGGCCGCCTGACGACCGCGCACGGCAGCGTCGAGACGCCGGCCTTCATGCCCGTCGGCACGGTCGGCACGGTCAAGGGCATGCTGCCCGGATCGGTGAAGGAGACCGGCGCGCAGATCCTGCTGGGCAACACCTACCACCTGATGCTCCGCCCGACCGCCGAACGGGTGGCCCAGTTCGGCGGGCTGCACAGGTTCATGAACTGGGATGGCCCGATCCTGACCGACTCCGGCGGCTTCCAGGTGATGTCCCTGTCCGACCTGCGGACCATGGACGAGGACGGCGTCACCTTCAAATCGCACCTGGACGGGCGGCGCCACCGCCTGACGCCGGAGCGGTCCATGCGGATCCAGCACCTGCTGGACAGCAACGTGACCATGTGCCTGGACGAGTGCACGCCCTTCCCGGCCACCCACGAGGTGGCGGAGAAGTCGATGAGGCTCAGCATGCGCTGGGCGCGGCGCTCGCGCGACGCCTTCGTGGAGCGGCCGGGCTACGGGCTGTTCGGCATCGTGCAGGGCGGCGTCTATCCCGACCTGCGGGCGGAATCGGTCGAGGCGCTGACCGGCATCGGGTTCGACGGCTACGCGGTCGGCGGGCTGGCGGTCGGCGAGGGCCAGCAGACCATGTTCGACGTGCTGGACTTCACCACGCCGCTGATGCCGGCGGACCGCCCCCGCTACCTGATGGGCGTCGGCCGGCCGAGCGACCTGATCGGCGCGGTCCGGCGCGGCATCGACATGTTCGACTGCGTCATGCCGACCCGGTCGGGGCGAACGGGGCAGGCCTTCGTCCGGCGCGGCGTGCTGAACATGCGGAACGCCCGCCATGCCCACGACACCCGTCCGCTGGACGAGGACTGCCGCTGCCCCGCCTGCCGCGACTACACCCGCGGATACCTGCACCACCTGTTCCGGGCCGGCGAGATGCTGGGGCCGATGCTGCTGACCTGGCACAACCTGACCTATTACCAGGACCTGATGGCGGAGCTGCGGCGCGCCATCGAGGAAGGCTGCTTCGAGCGGCGCGCGGCCGAGCTGGAGGCCGGGCTGGCGCTCGGCGACCTGCCCGCGGTCACCGATCCCCTGGCCGATTCCCTGAAAATACCCGTCGTTCCCGAGGAGAGCTCGAGTGTCCCAGTCGATCTATGACGGCCTGACCCAGCTCGGCGGCAACACCGCCCAGCCGGCCTCGCCCGAGGAGGCGGTGCTGGAGCGCGTGCCGAACCCGCACCCCGGCACGGCCTATCTGGTGCGCTTCGCCGCCCCCGAGTTCACCTCGCTGTGCCCGATCACCGGCCAGCCCGACTTCGCGCACCTGGTGATCGACTATGTGCCGGGCGACTGGCTGGTCGAAAGCAAGTCGCTGAAGCTGTTCCTGACCTCGTTCCGCAACCACGGCGCCTTCCACGAGGCCTGCACCGTCGGCATCGCCAAGCGGCTGGAGGCGGAGCTGAATCCTTCCTGGCTGCGGATCGGCGGCTACTGGTACCCGCGCGGCGGCATCCCGATCGACGTGTTCTACCAGACCGGACCGGCTCCGGACGGCGTCTGGATCCCCGACCAGGGCGTGGCCCCCTACCGTGGCCGCGGCTGAGACCAGCCAAAGGACACCCGAGGGGATCCGGGAAGCGATCCGCGACCGGGCGCTGGGCCTCGGGTTCGACGCGGTCGGGTTCGCTCCCGCCGGGCTGGGCGACGAGGCCCGCGAGCGGCTGGCCGAGTTCCTGGCCCGGGGCATGCACGGCGACATGGGCTGGATGGTGGAGAAGGCCGACCGCCGGGGCGATCCCCAGGTCTTGTGGCCGGAAGCCCGCACCGTCATAGCGCTCGGCATGTCCTACGCGCCGCACGAGGACCCGAGGGGACTGCTGGAGCATCCCGACCGCGGCGTCGTCTCGGTCTATGCCCGCGGGCGCGACTACCATGACGTGGTCAAGGGCCGGCTGAAGGCGCTCGCCCAGTGGGTCCACCGGGAGTTCGCGGCGGAGGTCAAGGTCTTCGTCGATACCGCCCCGGTCATGGAGAAGCCGCTGGCCGAGCGGGCCGGGCTGGGTTGGCAGGGCAAGCACACCAACCTGGTGTCACGCGAGCATGGTTCCTGGCTGTTCCTGGGGGAGGTCTACACCGCGCTGGACCTGCCGCCGGACGCACAGGGCAAGGACGCCTGCGGCTCCTGCCGGCGCTGCCAGGACGCCTGCCCCACGGCGGCGTTCCCCGAACCCTACCGGCTCGACGCGCGCCGCTGCATCTCCTACCTGACGATCGAGCACAAGGGCCCGATCCCGGAGGAACTGAGGCCCCTGATGGGCAACCGGATCTATGGCTGCGACGACTGCCTGGCCGCCTGCCCGTGGAACAAGTTCGCCCGCCGCACGCGGGAAGCGGCCTTCCTGCCGCGCGCCGAGCTGACGGCGCCCCGGCTGGCCGACCTGGCCCAGCTGGACGACGCCGGGTTCCGCCAGGTCTTCTCCGGCTCCCCGATCAAGCGGATCGGCCGGGACCGATTCGTGCGCAACGTGCTGACCGCCTTGGGCAACAGCGGCGATCCCTCCGCCATCCGGGTGGTGGAGCCGCTGACCCGCGACGCCTCGGATCTGGTGCGCGACGCCGCCCGCTGGGCGCTGGAGCGGCTGGGCGGGACGGCCCCGGAAATTTCCCTTTGACCATGAAGCGGCTTCGCGTCAGACCGATAGCGGACATCCACGGCCCCTGACTTCAGGCCCCTTGGGAGAGACTCCGGCATGACGATCCTTCAACTCCTGTTCGGCCTGGTGCTCCTGGTGGCCGGGGGCGAGGCCCTGGTCAGGGGCAGCGTGGCGGTGGCGCAGCGCCTGGGCGTCTCGCCCATGCTGATCGGGCTGACGCTGGTCGGCTTCGGCACCTCCACCCCGGAACTGGTCACCAGCCTTCAAGCGGCAATGATCGGCGCGCCGGGGGTGGCGATCGGCAACATCGTCGGCAGCAACATCGCCAACATCCTGCTGATCCTGGGCGTCTCCGCGATCATCCTGCCGATGGCGACGACCAAGGAGGCCTTCCGGCGCGACGGGCCGGTGCTGGTGGGGGTCAGCGTGCTGATGGTGGCGGCGGTGCTTGCCGGATCGCTCGCCCGCTGGGTCGGCATCGTCTTCCTGGTTCTGCTCGCCGCCTACACCGTCTACACCTATTTCACCGAGCGGGAGAGCGGGAGCCCCTCCGCCAAGGTCCACGCCGACGAGGCGAACGATGCCGCCGACCGGCCGCCGCGCGGCATCGGGTTCGGGCTGGGGGCGCTGCTCATCGTGGGCGGCATCGCCGGCGTGGTCTACGGGGCGAGCCTGCTGGTCGACGCGGCCCTGGTGATCGCCCGGGCCGCCGGGCTGTCCGAGGCGGTCATCGGCCTGACGCTGGTGGCGGTCGGCACGTCGCTGCCGGAACTGGTCACCTCGGTCATGGCCGCGATCCGGAAGCACACGGACGTCGCCTTCGGCAACATCATGGGCAGCAACATCTTCAACATCCTGGGCATCGCCGGCGTCACCGCCGTCGTCACGCCGATCTCGATCCCGCCCGAGATCGCCGGCTTCGACATCTGGGTGATGCTCGCGACGGCCCTGCTGCTGGTGGCGTTCGCCGTCACCGGCTGGCGCGTCAACCGCTGGGAAGGGGTCGCACTCCTGGGCTGCTACGCGGCCTACCTCGCGGTCCAGCTATCGCCCGGGGCCCGGGCGCTGGTTGGCCTCGCCTGAGGAGGAGGCGCCGATGACAGGCGAGCGGCGGCACGATCCGCGCTTCGGACCCGACCCCGACGCCCTGCACCCGCTGGCGGAACACCCCCGGGTGATGTTCGTCCGGAACCTGCCGCTCCCGCCCAACGTGGAGATCGGCGCCTACACCTATTACGACGACCCGGAGGGGCCGGAAGCCTTCCTCCGGAACGTCCTGTACCATTACGAGTTCACCGGCGACCGGCTCCGGATCGGCCGGTTCTGCGCCCTCGCGACCGGGACGGCGTTCCTGATGAACGGCGGCAACCACCGGACCGCTGCACCGTCCAGCTATCCCTTCCTGATCTTCGGGGGCGCCTGGGCCGGGCGCTTCGACGGCGAGGCCGAGTTCCCGGACCGCGGCGACACCGTGGTCGGCAACGACGTCTGGACCGGCTGGAAAAGCACGATCCTGCCGGGCGTCACCGTCGGCGACGGTGCGATCGTCGCCGCCCGGGCAGTGGTGACGCGGGACGTGCCGCCCTATGCGGTGGTCGCCGGAAACCCGGCCCGGGTGGTCCGCATGCGCTACGGCCCGCACGATGTCGAGCGGCTGCTGCGGCTGCGCTGGTGGGACTGGGACGCGGAGAAAATCACCCGGAACATCCCCGCGATCAGCGGAGGCGACCCGGACGCGCTGGCGGCGGCAACCTGACGTACACGCCGGCGCCCCTCCCGCTCCGCCGACCCAGTCCCCACATAAGGGGCTGCCCCCACTGTCCTGGAACCCTGATGCTCGGATCGGCCCATCTTCAACGTGTCTACGAAGCGGCGGAGGATTGCGTCGCCGCCGGACGCTACACCAATGCCGCCAAGCTGCTGGCCAGCCTGCTGGTGCAGGACCCGGAGCCTGACCACGAGCGGATCGCCGCCGTGCTGGACGCCCTGATCGAGATCTCGGCCGAGCCGTCGGCCCTGATCAACCGCGCCGCCATGCTGCTCGACCCCGTCATGGGTGAAACCGATCCCGAACGGGCGCTGGCCCTGCTCCAGGACGCCGCCGACCAGACCGACGACCCCGAGCACCCGGAGCACACCCTGTCCGGGCTGGCCCACGGCATGATCGGCGACTGCTACATCCGGGGAGCCGGCGTGTCGGCCGACCCCGATGCCGGCTTCGGCCACTACCTGCTGGCGGCGGAGTACGGCAACGCCAAGGCCGCCTATAATGTGGGTCTCGCCTACGACCAGGGGATGCTGGGCCAGGCGGTCGACCGCGACGCCGCCAAGCGGTTCTACCGGATCGCCGCCGACGGGGGCGAGGCCGCGGCCATGACCCGGCTCGCGGTGCTCTACATGACCGACCAGGACCCGCCGGACGAGGTCACGATCGTGGACCTGCTGGAAGCCGCGGTCGAGCGGGGCGACGAGGACGCGGCGGAGATCCTGCAGAACCTCCAGGACGATGTCCTGGAGTGACGCCCGCGCAGTTTGATCCAGGCCGGCCCGGGTCCCGTCAGCGCACGCCCTGGGGCCAGATCACCACGCGGACGGTCTGGAGCAGGATGATCAGGTCGAGCATCAGGCTGCAGTTCTTAACGTAGTAGAGGTCGAACTTCAGCTTCTCGCGCGCGTCGGCGATCGACGCGCCGTAGGGATAGTTGACCTGGGCCCATCCGGTGATCCCCGGCTTCACGATGTGCCGATAGGGATAGCAGGACATGTCCTTGACCAGGTCGTTGACGATGGTGGGCCGCTCCGGCCGGGGGCCGACGAAGCTCATCTCGCCGCTCAGCACGTTGAAGATCTGCGGGATCTCGTCGATCCGGATCTTGCGGATGATGCCGCCGATGAAGGTCACGCGGGGGTCGTCGACCGACGCCCAGCGGGCGACGCCGTCCTTCTCCGCGTCGACCCGCATGCTGCGGAACTTGATGACCGAGAACTTGCGCCCGTTCAGCCCGACGCGCTCCTGCCGGTAGAAGACCGGCCCGCCGTCCTCCAGCTTGACCGCCAGCGCCGTGAAGCACAGCAGCGGCAGCGCGAACAGCAGGAACGCCAGGCTGACCGCGACGTCGAAGGTGCGCTTCACCGCCGTCTCGAACCGCCCCATGGTGCTGCCGTTGGAGAACAGAAGCCAGTTGGGATAGGGGCGGTCGATCTCGAGCTGGCCGAACTCCCGCTCGAAGAAGGTCGCGGTGTCCAGGATGCGGATGCCCCTCAGGCGGAACTGGAGCAGCGTCTCGCGCGGGACGCTCTGTTCCGGATGTTCCAGGGCCACGACCACCTCGTCGGCGTTCAGCGTCTCACACAGGGACAGCAGGTCGTTCGCCCGCACCACCCGGCTCTCGGTCACGCAGGTGGCGCACGGCTCGACCGGCGCGAAGCCCAGCACGATGAAGTTGGCCGGCCGAAGTTCCCGCTCCGCCCGCTCGATCCGCTGCGCCTGCGGCCCGGTCCCCAGCACGAGCACCCGGTTCTTCAGGGACTGGATGCTGGCGATCCGGGTCAGCACCGCGCGGTTGCCGAGCAGCCCCGCCGAAGCGAGGGCCAGCGCCGGAAACAGCGCGCTCATCCAGATCCTGCTGCCGGGAACCACGTAGAAGATCGTCATCAGGCACAGGAACGAGAGGCCGAGCCCGATCAGGATGCGCAGATAGAGCACCTTGATGGTCAGGAGGTATTTGCGCTCGTACAGGCCCATCATGAACAGGCAAGGGATCGTCATAGCCGTGAAGACGACGGTCTGATGAAGATGTCCCTCCTGGTTCGTGAGAACGATGTCGAGTGTTGCGTAGCTCAGGCTGAGACACAGGATCATGGCGCTTGCCAGAACGCCCACATCGGCAAGAGCCAGGAAAAGGAAAGAAGTTGGAATGAACATGTTGAAAACGCGGATCATATTGAACTGCCCCCCACCCGGTTTTCTGTCCAAAAGCGCCTTTTTGAAAGAATTCTATAAATTTTCATGAAAAAGCGCGCATTGACCGAGGTCCGCTGAATGAGTTCTTGGCGCGGAGGATAGCACCGGTTGACCGCCGGAAACTCGTTCTTGTGCATGAAATAGGCAAACCTTTTGACGTACCGCCTTGTCCCGAAAGGAGAAATTGGGTTTGCGCGGGAACTTTGACGCCGCCGGGGCATCGATCGAACGGGGGAGCGAGGGAACCTTTCGCCTAGTTACAAATCCAGCGCGTTTTGAGGATAATTCATTACTATCGGCGGCCATCACGCAATGCAGAAATGTCTTATGTTGCAGTGCCTCATAATTGTTCCATCGAGCTTTCCACAAATGTTACAGAAGCTTCCGGCGATGGTTTAATGACTCTTTAACGCTGAATCATGTACTTCTGGCGTTAGAAAGCCTCATGGCGGCGGTGTGTTTTCCACAGGAAACCAGTGGATTTCCAACATGCGCCATTGATCAACTTATGAAGCTGACGGGATGACTGAAAAGAAATCGGAAGTGAGGGCGGCCCTCGCCACCTGCCGCAATGCCTTCGTCATGACGGCGGCGTTCAGCGCGTTCATCAACCTGCTGATGCTCGTGTCGCCAATGTACATGATGCAGGTCTACGACCGGGTGTTGCACAGCCGGAGCGAGGCGACCCTGCTGATGCTGACCCTGATCACGGTCGGCCTGCTGGGCGTGATGGCCCTGCTGGAGGTGGTCCGGTCCCGCGTGCTGGTCCGCGTCGGCGGGCGGCTCGACCAGGAAATGAGCGAACGGATCCTGTCCGCGCAGTTCCAGGCCAGCCTGCACCGGGTCGGCAGCAATCCGGCGCAGGCCAGCCGCGACTTCGACACGGTCCGCCAGTTCCTGACCGGGTCGGGCATCTTCGCTTTCTTCGACGCTCCCTGGACGCCGCTGATCCTGGCGGTCATCTTCATCTTCCATCCCATGCTGGGCCTGATCGCGCTTGTCGGCGGCATCCTCCTGTTCGCCCTGGCCATCGTCAACGAGGCGGTGACCAAGAAGCCGCTGGAGGAGGCCAACCGCAACGCGGTCGTGGCGGCGGGCGCCATCGAGAGCAGCATGCGCAACGCCGAAGTGCTCGAGGCGATGGGCATGTTCGGCAACTTCCGCCGCCGCTGGTCGGGCCGGCGCGAGGAGATCCTGCGCCTCCAGGCGATCGCCAGCGACCGCGCCGGCGTCATCATGGGCCTGACCAAGTATCTGCGCCTGCTGCTGCAGACCGCGATCCTGGGCGGCGGCGCCTGGCTGGCCATCCACGAGCAGATCTCCCCCGGCGTGATCATCGCCGCCTCGATCCTGATGGGCCGCGCGCTGGCCCCGGTCGAGCAGGCGATCGGCACCTGGAAGCAGTTCGTCGGCGCCCGGATCGCCTATCGCCGCCTGAACGAGCTGCTGAACCGCATTCCCAAGGCGGTGCCGCGCACCGAGCTGCCCCGCCCGGTCGGCGACCTGAAGGTGGAGACGGTCGTGGTGGTGCCCCCCGGCGGCTCGGCCCCGACCCTGTCGCGGGTCAGCTTCGACCTGGCCGCCGGTCAGGTGCTGGGCGTGATCGGCCCGAGCGGCGCCGGCAAGTCCACCCTCGCCCGGCTGCTGGTCGGCGCCTGGCGGCCCTATGCCGGCACCGTGCGGATCGACGGCGCCGACCTGCACAACTGGGACCCGGAGCGGCGCGGCAGCTTCATGGGCTACCTGCCCCAGGACGTCGAGCTGTTCGACGGCTCGGTCTCGGAGAACATCGCCCGGTTCGGCGAGCTGGACAGCGAGGCGATCGTCGCCGCCGCCCGGCGGGCCGGCGTCCACGACATGATCCTGCGGCTGCCCCAGGGCTACGACACCCCGATCGGCACCGGCGGCTGCGCGCTGTCCGGCGGCCAGCGCCAGCGCATCGGCCTGGCCCGCGCGGTCTATGGCGGCCCGGCGCTGGTGATCCTGGACGAGCCGAACTCCAACCTGGACGACGAGGGCGAGTCGGCCCTGGTCCACGCCATCTCGGAATTGAAGCGCGCCGGCACGACGGTGATCATCATCTCCCACCGGCCCAGCATCCTGAGCGCCACCGACCAGATCCTGGTGCTGGCCGACGGCGGCGTCCGGATGTTCGGCAACCGGAACGAAGTCCTGTCCCGCTTCACCCGCCCCGTCGTGGCGTCCGCATCCACCCCGGCCCAGCCGGGCCTGACCGCCCAGCAGGCTTCCTGACATGACCAGTCTGATCGAGACCAACCCCGGCCTCCTGCCCGCGAAGCCCGCCGCCGGCCGCGGAGCGAAGGCCAAGCCCAATTTCCCGACCTCCTACAACGGCACGATCACCGCCGGCTGGCTGGTGATCCTGGCCGGCTTCGGCAGCCTTGCCGCCTGGTCGGCGCTGGCCCCGCTGAGCACCGCCGCCATCGCCAGCGGCACGGTCGTGGTGGATAGCTACCGCAAGTCGGTGCAGCACCTGCAGGGCGGGATCATCCAGGACATACTGGTGCGCGACGGCCAGAAGGTCCAGGCCGGCGACGTGCTGGTCCGCCTGGACCCGACCCAGACCCGGTCGCTGGCCCAGATGCTGCGCGCCCAGGTCGACCTGGCGAAGGCCGAGGAGGCCCGTATGCTGGCCGAGCGCGACGGCCTCCCCGACATCCGCTTCCCCGCCGACATGATCGAGCGCGCCCGGACCGAACGGGACCTGGCCGAGACCATGGCCGGGCAGAAGCGCATCTTCGAGGCACGCCGCGAGAGCCTGATCGGCCAGACCTCGATCCTGCGCAACCGGATCGCCCAGTCGCTCGAACAGATCAACGGCATGGAGATCCAGGAGAAGGCCAAGCTGCGCCAGAGCGCCCTGCTCGACAAGGAGCTGAACGGCCTGCGCGAACTGGCCGACCGCGGCAACGCGCCGGCCAACAAGGTCCTGCAGTACGAGCGCGAGGTCGAGGAGCTGACCGCCGAGCGCGGCGAGATCCTGTCGCGCATCGCCAGCGTCCGCCAGCAGATCGGCGAGGCCGAGCTTCAGATCACCCAGGCGCAGAAGACCTTCCTGGAACAGGTCGAGACCGACCTGCGCACGACCCAGGCCCGCCTGTTCGAGTCGGCCGAGCGCCTGCACGCCACGACGGCCGAGCTGAGCCGCATGGAAGTGCGCGCGCCGGAGACCGGCGTCGTGGTGGACATGGCGTTCCACACGGTGGACGGCGTGATCAGCCCGGGCGGCCGCATCATGGACATCGTGCCGCAGAACGACCAGCTCGTCGTGGATGCCCAGATCCGTCCGGCCGACATCGACGGGCTCCAGGTCGGCATGGAGGCGGAGATCCGCTTCCCGGCCTTCAACCAGCGCACCACGCCGATGATCCATGGCCAGCTCAAGACCGTCTCCGCCGACCGGCTGGTCGACCCCAAGACCAACATGCCGTACTTCAACGTGCGCGTGCTGGTGGACGAGAAGAGCAAGCAGAGCATCTCCGGCCTGAACATCATCCCCGGCATGCCGGCCGAAGTGGTGATCAAGAAGGGTGAGCGCACGCTGCTCTCCTACCTGATCCAGCCGATGCAGGACACCTTCGTCCGCGCCATGCGCGAATAGCGGGCGACGGCATATGGGAACGAGAAAAGCCGCCCTGCGAGGGGCGGCTTTTCTCGTTCCATAGTCCACAGATGAACGCGGATGGACAGGGATATTCCCTCTGTGATCCTAATCCGTGAACGCCGCCTTCACGACCTCGCATTTGTTGCTCAGGTGCCGCCGCAGCGCCGCTCCCAGCCCGACGCCGTCGCGGCGCTCCAGGAGCGCCAGGATCTCCTCGTGC
The DNA here is from genome assembly GCF_016765655.2 of Skermanella mucosa. Taxonomy (NCBI): domain Bacteria; kingdom Pseudomonadati; phylum Pseudomonadota; class Alphaproteobacteria; order Rhodospirillales; family Azospirillaceae; genus Skermanella; species Skermanella mucosa. Next base: position 412,461 of record NZ_CP086106.1, on the reverse strand, counting down.
TCGTCCACCGCCTGCTTCCACCGGGCGTCCGACATGTTCGCCATGTAGCGGGCGCGGCGGATGCGGGTGGCGAGGCCGTCGTAAAGGGTGCGCAGCGTGGCATTGCCGGAGGCGTCCATGATGCCTTCGTGGATGCGCTGGTTCAGCCGGAAATAATCCGGCAGCTCGCCCCGCCGGTAATGCTCGACCATGCGCTCGTGGAGGGCGCGGATCGAGGATATGCCGGCGTCGCCGATCCGGGCGCAGGCCAGTTCGCCTGACAGCGCCTCCAGCGCGCCCATCACCTCGAACATCTCGTCCACGTCGCGGGCGGTCAGCTTGGTCACCACGGCGCCGCGGTTGGGCAGCAACTCCAGCAGCCCTTCGGAGGCCAGCACCTTCAGCGCCTCGCGCAGCGGCGTGCGCGAGATGCCGAACTGCTCGCACAGCTGCTTTTCCGGCACCCGGCTGCCCGGCGCCAGCTCGCCCTCCAGCACCAGCCCGCGCACCCGCTCGACCACCTCGTCGTGGAGCGAGCGCCGCGCGATCCGGCCGGCCGGTTCCATAAGCGCGTCGGTCATGCCCGTGCCTCCTGCCCAAGCGCCCGTTCGAGCACCCGCGCGACATGGATCGCGGAGCGCCGGGCGCCGTCGTGGATCTGGTGACGGCAGCTGGTGCCGTCGGCGACGATCAGGGTCTCCGCGTCGGCCGCCCGGACCGCCGGCAGGAGGGAAAGCTCGGCCATCTTCATGGACACATCATAATGCTTCGCGTCGAAGCCGAAAGCCCCCGCCATGCCGCAACAGCCGCTGTCGATGACCTCGACCTCCAGCCCCGGCACCAGCCGCAGGGCCTTCTCGACAGAGCCCATGGCACCGAAAGCCTTCTGGTGGCAGTGGCCGTGGACCAGCGCGCGCTTCTCCGCCAAGGGTTTCAGCGGCAGCTTCAGCCGGCCCGCCGCGTCCTCCCGCGCCAGGAACTCCTCCAGAAGCAGCGCCTGTCCGGCCAGCGCGTCGGTATCCTCCCCCGGCAGCAGCGCCTTGAACTCGTCGCGGAGCGTCAGCAGGCAGCTCGGCTCCAGCCCGATCACCGGGACGCCGCGCGCCACGAAGGGGGCCAGCGCCGCGACCGTGCGCCGGGCCTCGGCCCGCGCCTCCTCAACCAGCCCTGAGGCCAGGAAGGTCCGCCCGCAGCACAGAGGCCGGCTCTCTCCGCCGGCACGCGCGGTGCGCACCCGGTAGCCGCCGGCCTCCAGCACGGCCCGCGCCGCCCGCAGGTTCTCCGGCTCGAAATAGGTGTCGAAGGTGTCGGCCAGCAGCACGACCTCCGGCCCGCCGGGATTGCGCCCGGTCTCGTCAGCCCGGAACCAGTCGCGCCGCCACGCCGGCAGGCTGCGCCGGGCGCTGAAGCCCAGCATCCGCTCGCTCAGCCGGGCCAGCGCCGGCACCCGGTCGCGCAGGCCGGCTATGCCGCCCAGCCGGGCCGCCTTGGCGGCGTAGCGCGGCAGGAACGCGACCAGCCTGTCCATCGGCCGCAGGCCGTGGCGCTTGCGGTAGTGGTGCAGGAACTCGATCTTCATCCGCGCCATGTCGACGCCGGTCGGGCATTCGCGCTTGCAGCCCTTGCAGCTCACGCACAGGTCCATGGTCTCGTACATCTCGTCCGAGACCAGGGCGTCCGGCCCGAGCTGGCCGGTCAGCGCCAGCCGCAGCGAGTTGGCCCGCCCGCGCGTCACGTGCTTTTCGTCCCGGGTTGCCCTGAACGACGGGCACATCACCCCGGGGTTGGACTTCCGGCAGGTGCCGTTGTTGTTGCACATCTCGATCGCGCGCGACCAGCCGCCCCACTCGGACCAGTCCAGCGCCGGCTCCAGGGGTTGGGGCGCGTAATCCGGGCCGTAGCGGAACAGCGTCCGGTCGTCCATGCGCGGCGCCCGGACGATCTTGCCCGGGTTCATCATTCCCTTCGGGTCGAAGGTGTCCTTGATCTCTTCGAAGGCCCGGACCAGCCGCGTGCCGAACATGCTCTCGTGGAATTCCGAGCGGGAGATCCCGTCGCCGTGCTCGCCCGAATGGGACCCCTTGTAGGCCCGCACCAGCGCGAAGGCCTCCTCCGCGATGGCCCGCATCCTGCGCGCGCCGTCGGCCTCCTTCAGGTTCAGGATCGGGCGGACATGCAGGCACCCGACGGAGGCATGGGCGTACCAGGTCCCGGTCGTGCCGTGCCGGGCGAAGACCTCGTTCAGCTCATCGGTATAGTCGGCCAGATGCTCCAGCGGCACCGCGCAGTCCTCGATGAAGGAGACCGGCTTGCCGTCACCCTTCATGGACATCATGATGTTCAGCCCGGCCTCGCGCACCTCCCAGATCGAGCGCTGCTGCACCGGGTCGACCACCTCCACCACAGCGTCGGGGAAACCCAGGTCGGCCATGGCCTGGTCCAGCCGCTTCAGCTCGCGGACCAGCGCGTCCCGGTCGGCGCCGGCGAACTCGACCAGCAGCAGCGAATCGGGCTCGCCGCGCACGAACCTGCCGAGCGTCGCGTTGAACTGCGGGATCGCGCGGCCCAGCTCGATGATGTTGCGGTCCACCAGCTCGACCGCGACCGGCCCCAGTTCCACCAGATGCCGGGTCGCGACCATCGCCGAGCGGAAGGTCGGGAAATGGCAGACGCCCAGCACCCGGTGCGTCGGCACCGGCTGGACCTCCAGCTCGACCCGCGTGGTGAAGGCCAGCGTGCCTTCGGACCCTACCAGCAGGTGGGCCATGTTGTTGCCGCCGAGGCCGTCGCCCGGCACCACGCTGTCCAGGTTGTAGCCGCCGACCCGGCGCTGGACCTTGGGGAAGCGGGCTTCGACCTCCGCCGCCTCCCGCCCCGCCACGGCGCGGACCCGCCGCACCAGGTCCAGGAACCCGGGCGAGCCGGCGGCGGCGTCGGGGTTGCCCGGCACAGGGCCGAAGCGCATCGCTTCCCCGTCGGGCAGGATCGCGTCGATCGACAGCACGTTGTCGACCATCTTGCCGTAGCGGAGCGAGCGCGCGCCGCAGGAATTGTTGCCCGTCATGCCGCCGATCGTGCAGCGGCTGGCGGTGGACGGCTCGACCGGGAAGAACAGGCCGTTCTTCCGCAGGAAACCATTGAGCCTGTCCAGCACGATGCCGGGTTCCACCGCCACCCGGCGCGACTCCGCGTCGAACTCCGCGATGGCGTTCAGGTGCCGGCTGACATCGACGACCAGCGCCTCGCCGACGGTCTGGCCGTTCTGGGAGGTGCCGCCGCCGCGCGGCAGCACCGGCACGCCCTGCTCCCGGGCGATCTCCAGGGTCGCCGCGACGTCCGCGACCGTGCGCGGTACCACCACCCCGATCGGCTGGACCTGGTAGATCGACGCGTCGGTGGCATAGCGCCCCCGGTCGAAGGCACCGAACAGCACCTCGCCCTCGATCGCGCCCTGCAGTCTCCTGGCAAGTCCCGTGTCACGCACCAGCTTCTCTCCCCCGGCCCGGCGGGCTGGATCCCGTTTTGATTTTGCATTCATAATTATCAATGTATAATGCATTGCAGGCGAGGAAACCATCGATTCATAAGAGAGGAGCCGCCATGCCGGCGCACAGCGGACGTCACTTCCTTCAGATCCCCGGCCCGACCAACGTCCCGGACCGCATCCTGCGGGCGATCGACCACCCGACCATCGACCATCGCGGGCCGGATTTCGGCCGGCTCGGCGCGAAGGTGCTGGACGGCATCAAGGGGATCTTCCGCACGGCGTCGCCGGTGGTCATATATCCCGCGTCGGGAACAGGCGCCTGGGAAGCGGCGCTGGTCAATACCCTCTCCCCCGGCGACCGCGTCCTGATGGCGGAGACGGGGCATTTCGCCAGCCTGTGGCGCGAACTGGCGGCCCGCCTGGGGCTGGAACCGGAGTTCCTGCCCGGCGACTGGCGCCACGGCGCCGACCCCGCCGCGATCGAGGCGCGGCTCGCCGAGGACCGCGAACATGCCATCAAGGCGGTCTGCGTCGTCCACAACGAGACCTCGACCGGCGTCGCCAGCCGCATCCCGGAGATCCGGGCCGCGATCGACCGCGCCGGCCATCCGGCGCTGTTCCTGGTGGACACCATCTCCTCCCTGGGCTCGATCGACTACCGCCATGACGAGTGGGGCGTGGACGTCACGGTCGGCGGCTCGCAGAAGGGGCTGATGCTGCCGCCCGGCCTCAGCTTCAACGCCGTCAGCGACAAGGCCCGCGCGGCGGCCAAGTCGGCCCGCCTGCCCCGCTCCTACTGGGACTGGGAGGCAATGATCTCCGTCAACGGGACCGGCTACTTCCCCTACACGCCCGCGACCAACCTGCTGTTCGGTCTGGACGCCGCCATCGACATGCTTATGGAGGAAGGGCTGGACAACGTCTTCGCCCGCCACGACCGCCATGCCGAGGCGACCCGCCGGGCCGTCCGCGCCTGGGGCCTGGAGGTCCTGGCGGCGGACGCGCGGGAATATTCCAGCTCACTGACCGCCGTCATGGTGCCCGACGGGGTCGATGCCGACGCGCTGCGCCAAACCATCCTGGAGCGGTTCGACATGTCGCTCGGCAACGGGCTGGGCCGGCTGAAGGGCAAGGTGTTCCGCATCGGCCACCTGGGCTCCTTCAACGACCTGATGCTGTGCGCGACCCTGTCCGGCGTCGAGATGGGCCTGGTGACCCACGGCGTGCCGGTCGAGCGGGGCGGCGTCCAGGCGGCGATGGAGTACCTGACCGGCAACGCCTGACGCCGATGCGGGGAACCCGGCCGCCCGCCGGGCGGTTGGGCTTCCATGGCGGACAGGGACGACAAGGAACCGATCGATATCGACGCGGTGTTCGAGCGGCTGCGCCGGGCGGTGTCCGGCCTGCCCAAGGCTGCCATGTTCGACCTGCGCGACCGGGGCTACGGCACGCCGTTCGAGCAGCTCGTCGGCAGCCTGATCTCCGCCCGCACCCGCGACGAGACGACGGTGGTGGTCTGCCTGCGGCTGTTCGCCGAGGCGCGCACCCCGGAGGACTTCGTGCGCCTGCCCGAGGACCGGCTCGCCGCCCTGCTCGACGGTGCCACGTTCCCAGAGCCCAAGGCCCGCGACCTGAAGGAGATCGCCCGGCGGATCGTCGGGGAACATGGGGGCGAGGTCCCCGGCAGCCTGGAGGCGCTGACCGCGTTCCGCGGCGTCGGCCCCAAGATCGCGGCCCTGACGCTCGCGGTGGGTTTCGGCCGCCCTGCGGTGGCGGTCGACGTCCATGTCCACCGCATCGCCAACCGCTGGGGCTATGTCGCGACCACGGCCCCGGAACGCACCATGCGGGAACTGGAAAGGAAGCTGCCCGAACGCTACTGGATCGAGATCAACGAGCGCCTGGTTCCGTTCGGCAAGTTCGTCTGCACGGCGGCCCGCCCGAAATGCACGGCCTGCCCGCTGCTGTCCATGTGCCGCCAGGTCGGCGTGGTCACTCCGCGCTGACCGCCCCCGGCGGCCCGGCATCCAGCAATCCGGCGATGGCCTGCTTGAGATCCGCCCCCGCGAGCGGCTTGTGGAGCAGCCGGATACCCTCCTGGTCGGCCCGCCGGAGCACCTCCGGCGCGGTATCCCCGGTCAGGAGTATCGCCGGGATCGGCCATTTCTCCCGGACCGCGGCGACCGCCTCGAAACCGCTGCCGTCGCCGAGCCGGTAATCCGAGACGATCAGGTCGAATGCCGACCCGCGCCCGGCGATGCAGGCGCGAAGCTCGCCCAGGCCCGAGACCCTGGTGACCTCCAGGCCCCATTCCCGCATCTCCATGAGCAGGGCGGCGGCGATGATGGGATCGTCCTCGGCCATCAGGACGGAGCACGGCCGCAGCTCCCCGGCTTCCGGGGCCGGGACCGCCGCGGGCCGGACCGACGCCGCATCCGCCCGCGGCACCCGGACCGAAAAGGTCGATCCGTGCGAGACCCTGGATCTCACGCCGATCCTCAGCCCGAGCATGTCGGCGATCCGCCGGACCGTGGCGAGGCCGATGCCGAATCCCCCCGTCAGGGCCGCCGGATCGCCGCCCTGGTAATAATCGTCGAAGATCCGGGCGAGCTGGTCCGCCGGGATGCCCCGGCCGGTATCGCGCACGTCGATCCTGACGATGTCGCCGTCCTCGTCGGCGGCTTCCACCAGGATGCCGCCCCGAACCGTGTATTTCAGCGCGTTGCCGATCAGGTTCCGCAGGATCAGCTCCAACAGCATCCGGTCGGTCAGGACCATGGCCGGCGTCGCCGAGACCTCGAACCTCAGCCCGGTCGCCCGGGCCTGCCCGGCGAACTCGCCGGCGAGCCGCTGGAGGAGAGCGTCCAGCGGGAAGGCCGACACCTCCGGCCGGACGACGCCGGCCTCCAGGCGGGCAAGCTCCAGCAGGCCGTTGAGCAGGCCGCGCAGGCCGTGCAGCGACAGCTCCACCATGTCGGACAGCGCCCTGGCGTCCGGGTCCGTCAGGCGGCGGTTCAGCAGGTCCATGTAGAGGCACGCAGCCGTCACGGGCTGGCGAAGGTCGTGGCTGGCGGTCGCCAGGAAATGCGACTTGGCGCGGTTGGCCCTCTCCGCCTCGTCGCGCGCCTGCCGCATGGCGGCCTCGACCTCCTTCAGGGCGCTCACGTCGGTGCTGGTGCCGCACCACTGGGCGATATCGCCGCCGTCGCCGCGGACCGGCAGGGCCCGGGTCTGGAACCAGCGGAATTCGCCGTCGTTCCGCCGGAGCCGATGGTCGATGTCCAGGAAGCCCTGCCGCGACGCCGCCTTCCAGGCGGCACGGGTCGCCGGGCGGTCGTCCGGATGGACAGGTTCAAGCCATCCCCAATGGAGCGCGTCGGCGCCGTCCTGCCCGGTGAAGGCGATCCACTGGCGGCTGGCCCAGGTCCAGTCTCCCTGGCCGACCGCCGTCCAGACGAGCTGGGGAATCGCCTCGCTCAGGGTGCGGAAGCGCGCCTCGCTGGTGCGCAGCGCGGCTTCGGCCTTCTCCCGCTCGGCGAGCCCCGCCAGCGCCTGCGCGTGGGACCGTTCGGCCTGGTCCTTCGCGGCACTGAGCGACTGGAACAGCCCGATCCCGCGAAGCGCCGTCGCGGCCGCGCGGGCCAGGGTCTCCAACGCGGCGACCTCCTCAGCGTCCGGGGTCCGGACCTCGGACCAGTAGACCCCGACCGCCGAGTCGGGGTCATCCCGCCCGATCGGAACGGTGATCAGGCTCCTGACGAAAGTCGGGCGGTAGGGTTCTGCGGGAACGCGGTCGTCCCGGTAGACATCGGGGACCACGGCGGTCCGCCCGTTCAGCATGGACCACCCGGAGATGCAGGACTCCAGCGGAAACCGCTGCCCACGCCAAAGCGGGCCGATGGCATGCTCGTCTACGTAATGGCACTGGTCGCCGGCCCGAAGGACGACCGCCACTCCATCGGCTCCGCAGAGCTGGCCGGCGGCCTCGCGGATCGAGCTCATGACCGCGTCGCGCGACCCGGCCGACTGGATCCGCTCCATCGCCTCCGAAAGACATCGCAGGCGGGCGTTGGTCTTCTCCAGGCGCTGCTCCGCCCTCCCGGTCATGGAGTCTTCCTCGTTTCCATCCCTGTCCGTACAGCAAACAAACGAAAGCGCCAAAGGATCGGAAAAGAACAGTCGATATCGTTCGAATCGCCCGAAGGACGCTCAGTCGGCGCCGGCGAGTTTCTTTTGCCGCGCGAGGGGGTGGTGGTCGTTGACGACTCGCCTCAGGCGGTCGCCGACCACATGGGTATAGATCTGGGTCGTCGCGATGTCTGCGTGGCCCAGCATCTTCTGGACGCTGCGCAGGTCGGCGCCATGGTCCAGCAGATGGGTCGCGAAGGCGTGGCGAAGCACGTGGGGGCTGACCTTGCGCGGCTCGATCCCGGCGTCGATCGCCAGTTCCTTGAGCAGCTGGGCGAAGCGCTGGCGGGTCAGGTGCCCGTCCTCCGACGTGCGGGACGGGAACAGGAACCCGGCCTGGCGCTGCTCCCGCCCCGGCACCATGAAGGCCTTGCGCAGCGGCATGTAGGCGGACAGCGCCTCGCGCGCCGGCTCGGACAGGGGCACCATGCGCTCCTTGCCGCCCTTGCCCTTGACGATCAGGCAGCGGGCGTCCCGCGCGATGCCGGTCAGCGGCAGCCCGACCAGTTCCGACACGCGCAGGCCGGTGGCGTAGAGCACTTCCAGCAGCGCCACCAGCCGGATGCCGTCCGGGCCGCCGCGGCGCTGGGCCGCCGCCAGCAGCGTCTCGACCTCGACCTCGGTCAGGATCTTGGGCAGCGGGCGGCCCTGCTTGGGGCTGTCGATGGTCGCCGCCGGATCGTCGGTGCGCAGCCCCTCCGAGCACAGGAACCGGTAGAACTGCCGAAGCGCCGACAGCCGCCGGGCGATCGTGCGGACCGCGGTCCCGCCGTCCAGCCCGCTGAGATGGTCGAGATATCCCCTCAGGTCGTCGGTGCCGGCGCCGTCGAGGCCGGTGCCGCGCTTTGACAGCCATGACGCCGCGTCGATCAGGTCCCGTTCATAGGCCTGGCGCGTGTTGTGCGCGGCGCCGCGCTCGGCCACCAGCATGTCGAGGAAGGCCTCGACGCGCGGCGACGCCAGCGTCTTGGGTTTTCGGGGGCGTCCGGGACGTGCCATGGGCATGCTTTCCGCTACGGTGAACAGGGGCGCGGCAAATCAGCGCATGGGTCGGCGGCTCGGCCGCTCAGCGGGGGAAACGGTCATCGGGAATGACGCGCTCCACCGTCCTGGACGGCGCCGGGATGTCCCAGGTGGCCAGGAATACCGATCCGCCGGCGGCGACCAGCAGGACGAGAACGATCAGGACGCTGAGCAAGCGGGACATGATACCAGTCGAGGATGAGCCCGAGTACGGGCGGTTGCGAGAGCGAGCCACGGCACCGTCATTGGTCTGGAGAAGACGAAATGCCTTGTGTTAAGGAACACCATGGCCTTTTTTAGGCACAGTCCGGACCCGCGGGCGGTCGGTTCGGGATCCCGGGCCCTTCCCTCGCGGATCGGCCGGCGGATCTTCCCCTGCCCAAAGGTTGAAGACGCTATACTGTACCGATGGCATCGTCGCAGCGCAATATAACCAACTGTCAATCCTGTTCGCAGAAGGCCGCGTCCGTTCCATGAACGCCCATCAGTCTGTCGCCTCGCCGCACTCGGCGGTCCCCCGCCTCGTGGTGCCCCGGACCGTGGTGCTGGTCGGCCTGATGGGGGCCGGAAAGACGAGCATCGGGCGCCGGCTGGCGGCGCGGCTGCACCTGCCCTTCCGCGACGCCGACAACGAGATCGAGACCGCCGCCGGCCGCACCATCGAGGAGATCTTCGAGCAGTTCGGCGAGGCCGAGTTCCGCGCCGGGGAGCGGCGGGTGATCGGGCGCCTGCTCCAGGACAACCCGCCGCACATCCTGGCCACGGGCGGCGGCGCCTACATGGACCCCGAGACCCGCGCCCTGATCCGCAGCCACGGCATCTCGGTCTGGCTGCGCGCCGAACTGGACGTGCTGCTGGCCCGGACCTCCCGGCGAAGCAACCGGCCCCTGCTCAAGCAGGGCAACCCGCGCGAGATACTGGGCCGGCTGATCGACCTGAGATATCCGGTCTACGCGGAGGCGGACATCACCGTGGACAGCATCGACGCCCCGCCGGAGGAAACGGTCGAGCGCGTGCTGAAGGCGCTCGACACCTATCCCGGCGTCACCCTGGCGGACGGCGACTGAACCGGCGATTCAGGTCCCCGGGGCTGGATCCCCGGGCTGGAATTCTTGGGCTGGATTTATGGGAAAGACTGACACAATGCGGGACATCGTCCGGGTCGATCTGGCCGAGCGAAGCTACGACATCGTGATCGGTCCGGGCGTGATCGCCGGGGCCGGCGCGCGGATCTCCGCCCTGGCCGGCCGGCGGCCGGTCGTCGTGGTGACCGACGACACCGTGGCCCCGCTCCACCTGCCGGCCCTCGAAGCCTCGCTCGACGAGGCCGGCGTCCGGCGCAACGGCCCGGCGATCGTCCTGCCGGCGGGGGAGAAGACCAAGAGCTTCGTCCATCTGGAAGCCCTGCTCGACGATCTGCTCGGGCGCGGGATCGAGCGGTCCACCATGCTGGTGGCGCTGGGCGGCGGCGTGATCGGCGACCTCGCCGGGTTCGCGGCGGCCGTGGCGCTGCGCGGGCTCGACTTCGTCCAGGTCCCCACCACCCTGCTGGCCCAGGTCGACAGCTCGGTCGGCGGCAAGACCGGGATCAACACCCGCCAGGGCAAGAACCTGGTCGGCTCCTTCCACCAGCCCCGCCTGGTGCTGGCCGACACCGGGGCGCTCGCCACCCTGTCCCGCCGCCACATGCTGGCGGGATATGCCGAAGTGGTGAAGTACGGGCTGATCGACGACGCCGGCTTCTTCGCCTGGCTGGAGGAGCACGGCGCAGCGGTCTGCGCCGGCGAACCGGAGGCGCTGGTCCGGGCAGTGACCGTGAGCTGCGCCGCCAAGGCCGCCATCGTGGGCCAGGACGAGCGCGAATCGGGCCGCCGCGCGCTGCTGAACTTCGGCCACACCTTCGGCCACGCCCTGGAGGCGGCGGTCGGCTACGACGACCGGCTGCTCCACGGCGAGGGCGTGGCGCTGGGCATGGGACTGGCGTTCGACCTCTCCGCGCGCCTGGGATACTGCGACGCCGAAGTTCCCGCCCGGGTGCGGCGCCATCTGGACCGCATCGGCCTGCCGACCCGGCTCGGCCAGGTCGCGGGCGTGACATGGGACACGCAGGAACTGTTGGGCCATATGGCGAAGGACAAGAAGGTCCAGGACGGCCGGATCACCTTCGTGCTGGCGCGCGGCATCGGCCAGGCCTTCACCGCCCGCGACATCGACGGGCGGGAGGTCGCGGCGGTACTGGACCAGGCCCGCTGAACGCCAACCAGCACCCCCTCCCCGCACCCCCTCCCCCATCCGTTACCGAGGCCTCGCAATCATGGACCTGACGCTCTGGCTGACCATCGGAGCGATCCTCGCCCTGCTGGTGATGTCGGCCTTCTTCTCCGGGTCGGAGACGGCGCTGACCGCCGCGTCCAAGGCGCGGATGCACCAGCTCGAACACGAGGGCGACCGACGCGCCGCCGTGGTCAACCGCCTGCGCGACGACAAGGAGAAGCTGATCGGCGGGCTGCTGCTAGGCAACAACACGGTCAACATCCTGGCCTCCTCGCTGGCGACCAGCGTCCTGATCCAGCTCGTCGGCGACGCCGGCGTGGCCTATGCCACGCTCGGCATGACGCTGATGGTGCTGATCTTCTCCGAGGTGCTGCCCAAGACCTACGCCCTGCGCCACGCCGAGACCATGGCGCTCTTCGTCGGCCGGCCGGTGCGGTTCCTGGTGATGCTGTTCTCGCCGGTCACCGCGGCGGTCAACGTCCTGGTCAGCGCGGTGCTCCGGGCGTTCGGCTCGGGGATCGAGAATGTCGGCGTGCAGTCCAACATCGACGAGCTGCGCGGCGCCATCGAGCTGCACCGGGGCGAAGACCCCGGCGACGAGGAGGAGGTCAGGCACGAGCGCGCCATGCTGCGCTCGATCCTGGACCTCGCCGACGTCGAGGTGATGGAGATCATGACCCACCGGCGCAACCTGGTGACGATCGACGTCGGCCAGCCGTCGGCCCGGATCGTCCAGGAAGTCCTGGAGAGCCCCTTCACCCGCCTGCCGCTGTGGCGCGACGAGCCGGACAACATCGTCGGCGTCCTGCACGCCAAGGCGCTGCTGCGCGAGGTCCAGGCGAACGCCGGCGACCTGGACAAGCTGGACATCGGCGCCATCGCCGCCGATCCCTGGTTCATCCCCGACACCACGACCCTGTTCGACCAGCTCCAGGAGTTCCGCCGCCGGCGCGAGCATTTCGCGCTCGTGGTGGACGAGTACGGCTCCCTGATGGGTATCGTGACCCTGGAGGACATCCTGGAGGAGATCGTCGGCGACATCTCCGACGAGCACGACATCGCGGTGGCCGGCGTCCGCCCGCAACCCAACGGGACCTACATCGTGGACGGCTGGGTGACCATCCGCGACCTGAACCGCGAGTTCGAGTGGCGGCTGCCCGACGAGGAGGCCTCGACCATCGCCGGGCTGGTCCTGTACGAGGCGCGCCGCATCCCGGAGGTCGGCCAGACCTTCACCTTCTACGGCTTCCGCTTCGAGGTGCTGCGCCGCCAGCGCAACCAGATCACGGCGCTCCGGATCACCCCGCCGGCCGAGGACGCCGACGACGACGAAACGAGGCGCGACCGCGGGGACGCCGCCGCTTCCGCTTCGGCTTGACCACTCGCGCACGATCCTGCCAAAATCGCAATTACGCGAAAAATTTTATTCAAGATTGCGTATAGTTGCTCGAAACTTTCCGTCCGGGGTTCTGGCGGAGAGGCCGGACCCGGACAGATCCGTCCGCAGGTGGAGAGGGATAGGGATAATGCCGAAGCGTAAATTGGTCCCGGACGTGGTCCGGGAACAGGAAGTCATTTCGTTCAAGCCTGATGACATGGTCGGCGCGGCGGTCAAGGCGATGGCCGAGCGCCGGGTGGGTGCCGTGCTGGTGATGGAGGGGAACGGCCTGAAGGGGATCTTCACCGAACGCGACCTGGTCACCCGCGTCGTGGCCCAGGATCTCGACCCGAACACCACTCCTTTGCATCATGTCATGACCGCCGGTCCGGACACCCTGCCGCCCGACGCCATGGCGATCGAGGCGCTCGACCTGATGCGCAGGCACAATTACCGCCACCTGCCCGTGCTGCGCGACGGGGCCGTGGTCGGCATCGTCTCCATCCGCGACCTGTACGCGGCCGTGCATGCCCAGCTCGAACAGGAGATCAAGGAGCGCGACTCGTTCATCTTCGGGCAGGATTACTCGATCGGCGCCTGAACCCAGGGTGCTTCGGGATGCCGCATGCGACTTCCGGCCGCATGCGGCATCCCCTCGGATGTTTGACGCGGCGGCGCCGCGCGCCACATAGAGCGGTGGTGCAGAGCATCCTTGAATAATCAGATTGGGTTGGAGCCTTGTCCCTGACATATCCGGCGCCCCGGCATGCGGCGCCCTCCGCGGCGGCATCGCCCGCGGTATCCCGTCACGCCCGGGCCATCGCGGTATGGCTGCTGTTCTGCTGCGGCATGGTGTTCGCCATGGCGGTGATCGGCGCCATCACCCGGCTGACCGAGTCGGGCCTGTCCATGGTCGAGTGGAAACCCCTGATCGGCATGCTGCCGCCGCTGTCCGAAGGCGAGTGGAACCGCGTGTTCGACCTGTACCGGGCGACGCCGGAATACCGCTACGTCAATGCCGGCATGTCGCTGGACGAGTTCAAGCTGATCTTCTTCTGGGAATGGTTCCACCGCCTGTGGGGCCAGCTGATCGGCTTCGCCTTCCTGCTGCCCTTCCTGTGGTTCTGGGCGACGAAGCGCATCCCCAAGGGCCTGATGCCCAAGCTGGTCGGGCTTTTCGTGCTGGGCGGACTGCAGGGCGGCATCGGCTGGTTCATGGTGGTCAGCGGCCTTGTGGACCGGCCCTCGGTCAGCCACTACCGCCTGGCGCTCCATCTCGGCATCGCCTTCCTGATCTTCGCGCTGATGCTGTGGGTGGCCCTGGGGCTGCTCGACCCGAAGCCGCTGTCGGGCCGCAGCGCCGCGGCGCCGTCCCTGAGGCGCCACGCCGGGCTGGCTCTCGGTTTCGTTGCAGTGACGGTTGCCTGGGGCGCCTTCGTCGCCGGGCTGGACGCCGGGATGATCTACAACACCTTCCCGCTGATGGGCGGGCAGCTGGTGCCGTCCGACATGTGGTTCCTCGACCCGGCCCCGCTGAATCTGGTGGAGAACCACGCGGCGGTCCAGTTCACCCACCGCTGGCTCGCCATCGCCACCGGCATCGTGGTGCTGGCGCTGTCCTGGCGCGCCGTCCGGGCCGACCTGAGCCCGCGCGGCCACAAGCTGGCCTATGCCGCCGGCGCGATGATGCTGCTCCAGATCGCCCTGGGCGTCGCGACCCTTCTGACCATCGTCGCGATCCCGGTCGCCGCCGCCCACCAGGCCGGCGCCCTGACCCTGATCGGCCTGCTGGTCTGGTTCCGCTACGAGGTCAGGGCGGCGGGCACTCCGGAAAGAGCAGCCTGACGCGGCTTCCGCCGCCGGGCCGCCCGGCGATGGTGACTCCGCCGCCATGGATCTCCATCGTCTTGGCCACGATCGCCAGGCCCAGGCCGGCGCCGCCGCGGGTCCGCCTGTCGCCCTGCGCGAAGCGGTCGAACAGGCCGTCGCGCAGGGCCGGTTCGATTCCCGGTCCCCGGTCGCGGACCTCGATCGCAGCACCCGGGCCGGCGACCACGGTGACGGCGGTTCCGCGCGGCGCCGCCCGCAGGGCATTCTCCACCAAATTCCGCAGGGCGCCCGCGATGGCGTCGGGATGCCCCGCGACGGCAGCGGCGCCGTCGTCCTGGAACTCCAGCTCCCTGCCCTGGTCCACCGCCAGCGGGGCCAACCGCCGGACGGTCTCGCGCCCCACCTCGGCCAAGTCGACGCGGGCGGGCGGTTCGGCGCTCAGCCCTTCCAGCTGCGCCACCCGCAGGAGCTGATCGACCAGCCGGGACATCGCCTGCACGTCCCGCTTGGCGGCCGCCGCGGCCGGCCCTGCGATCCCGTCCAGTTCCAGGAGAAGGACGGCCAGCGGCGTGCGCAGTTCATGGGCCACGTTGGCGGTGAAGTCGCGCTGGAATCGAAGGACCTCGTCGGCCCGTCCCAACGCCGCGTTGACCGCGCTGACCAGCGCATGGACCTCGCGCGGCAGATCCGCGCCCGCATCCAGGCGCAGGCCGCCGCGCCGCACGTCGAGCTTCCTGGCCTGCCCGGCGGCCCGCCCCAGCGGCAGCAGGGTGCGCCGGACCGCGAACACGTTGACGCCCAGGAGCAGCAGCGCCAGCGGCACCATGGGGATCGCCACATGGTCCATCACCTCGTGCGCCAGCACGCCCCAGCCGATATGGTCCGGATCGGCGGCGATCGCGATGCAGACCAGGAAACCGGGCTCGATCGCGTCGAATCGCTGCGCCAGGATGCGGACCGGCCCCGCGCCGCCGGGGATGGTGCGCCAGAACAGGTCGGGTGCGGTGGCGGGCTCCGGCAGCGGAACCGTGAACAGACCGTCGTTCATCCCGGCGACGACGTCGCCCCGGCCGTCGACGATGCGGAATCCATAGGCATCGGGATGGCGCCGGTAGCGTCCGGCATGCTCTTCCGGCAGGTCGAGGGCCGGGCGGCCGTCGGCGCCCGGCGCGACATGGTCGGCCAGCCGCTGCGCCTCGCTCGCGGCGACCCGCAGGCCCAGCCGGCTGCCGTCCAGCCCATAATGGAAGGCGACCAGGACCACCTGGGCCGCCATCACGAGGACCGCGACCACGACCAGTCGTACGGTGATCAGCTGCGCCACCGACCGCCGCTGCCGCCGTCCCCCGATGCCGAGCCGGCCGGTCACGCCGCTCCCTCGGTCCGCAGCAGGTAGCCGACTCCCCGCACGGTATGGATCGACGCGTCGGCCCCGGCTTCGGCGAGCCGGCGCCGCAGCCGCGAGACGTGAGCTTCCAGCGCGTTCGGCGTCACCTCGTCGTTGAACCCGTAGAGGCTTTCCTCCAGGACCGGGCGCGTCACCGCCTGCCCGGCGCGGCGCAGCAGGATCTCGATCAGGTCGAGTTCCCGGCGCGGCGCGTCGATCGCCCGTCCGCCGACGCTGATGCGGCGGGAGACGGTGTCGAAGGCCACGTTGCCCTCCGTCAGGATCGTGGCGAGGCAGGAGCCGGGGCGGCGCAGCAGCGCCCGGCAGCGGGCCAGCAGCTCGTCCATCTCGAACGGCTTGACCAGATAGTCGTCCGCCCCGGTGTCCAGGCCCGACACCCTGTCGTCCAAGCCGCCCCGCGCCGTCGCGACCAGGACCGGGATTCCCCGGCTGCGAGCCCGGAAGCCCTTCAGCCAGGCCAGCCCGTCCCCGTCGGGCAGACCCAGGTCGAGCACGATCAGGTCATAGTTCACGGCGGCGACGGCGGCGTCCGCCTCCTCCAGGGACCCGAAGGCGTCCACCGCGAATCCGGCGCGGGCGAGCCCGCCGGCCATCAGGCCGGCGAGCCTTTCGTTGTCTTCGACGAGCAGAAGCCTCATTCCGGTTCCCAGGCCCGTTTCCGGCCGGTGACCATCGCCCAGACCAGGTTCTCGCGATGCCGCACGCTCTCATAGATCGCCGCGGCGGCATGGAGCAGGGCCAGCCAGAGTATCGCGTCCGCCGTGCCTTCGTGAAGCTTCTCGACCCACTCGAGTCCCCAGAAGGCGTCGAGCGTCGCCATCCAGCCGGTGACGCTGACCGAGGCGAGCAGGAGCATCAGCGTGATGATCATGACCGCGGCGGCCGGATTGTGGCCGAGCTGCCGGGGTTCGCGCCCCCGCAGCAGGAGCAGGGCGTACCGGGCCACCCGGGCCGGCGTCGGCACGAAGTCGGCGAAGCGGGCATGGCGCGTCCCGACGAAGCCCCACGCGATCCGGACGGCCAGGACCGCCGCGACCGCATAGCCGATGACCTCGTGGGCCAGCCCGCCGTCCTCGACGATGAAGAGGTTGGCGGCGCACCCCGCCACGACCCCCCAGTGGAAGAGGCGGACGACCGGGTCCCACACCATGACGGTCCCGTATCGGGTGCCGCCCTCCGCTCCCCCGGCCACGCCTCCGCCGATGTCCGTTCCCGTCATCAGTCGTCGACCTCCGCCTTGACGATCCTGGCATCGATCGGATCGAAATAGACCTCCGCCTTGCGGCCGTCCTTGTCGTAGCCGTAGATCTCGTAGCAATTGCCGCTGGTGGTCTTGAAGGTCCGGATGTCCCGGTACCCCATCTCGGCGATCCTCTGCTTCATGTCCGCTTCGGAAAGCCACTTGTCCCGGGGTTCCTTGGTGCAGTTCGGACCGGCCGACGCCGGACCGGCCAGCAGGGCGAGGGCGAGGGCGAGCGTGGCGGTGCCGAGCAGGACGGGCTTCTTCATGACGCGTTCTCCTTCCGATTTCGGCGGACCGGAATGGTCCGCGCCGTTGATCGATGAAGGAGACCCTAGGCGCCCCGCCTGACGGCAGCCTGACGGAACAGGACCTTCAGGCGGAAAGGGCCGCCGCGGCACCCGGCCGGAAGAACAGGCCGAGCTGAAGGCTCTCCGCGATGCGCCTCGCCCGCTCCAGGAAGCGCTCGGCCTGCGGCGGCTCGAACAGTTCGGCGGCGGTCTCCTCGAACAGGGACAGCCACCGGGCGAACAGCCCCGCCTCGATCCCGGGAATGCGCATGTGGGCCTGCATCGGGCTGCCATGGTAGGTCCCGGTCTTCAGCATGACCGAGGACCAGAACCGGTACATGGTGCCCAGATGCCGGTCCCAGTGGCCGTCCACGACCCGCTCGAACACCGGGCCGAGTTCCGCGTCGTCTCGGATGCGCGCGTAGAAGCGGTCCACCAGGGTGACGATGGTCTCTTCGGTGATGCTGTCGAACCTCATGGCTTCCTCCGGTCTCGGGTCGGCTCCCACCCTAGCCCGCGGGAGATAACATGCACATGGAAAGCATCTTTGTGCGTCGCTAGGTCGCCCCCTGGTTTCCGCTCCCGATATCGTGCAGTGTGCCGTCAACGCCCGGAAACAACCGAAGGGGCCGGCTGATGCCGGAGATCGATCTCGCCGCCTGCGAGGCGCTTGACGCCGCCGACCCGCTGGCCCGGTTCCGCGACCGCTTCGCCCTGCCCGAGGGCGTCATCTACCTGGACGGCAATTCGCTGGGCGCCCTGCCCCGGGCGACGGCGGCGCGGGTCGCCTCGGTGGTCGAGGCCGAATGGGGCCGCGACCTGATCGGGAGCTGGACCGCCCACCACTGGATCGACCTGCCCCGGCGCGTCGGCGACAAGATCGCGCGGCTGGTCGGCGCCGGCCCCGGCGAGGTCAGGGTCGCCGACTCGACCTCGGTCAACCTGTTCAAGCTGATGGCGGCGGCGCTGCGGCTGCGCCCCGGCCGCCGGGTCATCCTGTCCGAGCCGGGCAATTTCCCGACCGACCTCTACATCGCGCAAGGCCTGGTCGATCTTCTCGGCCAGGGTCACGAGCTGCGGCTGGCCGGTCCGGACGAGCTGGCCGGCGCGATCGGCGACGACGTGGCGCTGGTCTCCCTGACCCACGTGAATTACCGCAGCGGCCGGATCCACGACATGGCCGCCGTGACCAGCCTGGCGCAGGCTGCCGGTGCCCTGACATTGTGGGACCTCGCCCACAGCGCCGGCGCCCTGCCGGTGGACCTGAACGGCTGCGGCGCCGACTTCGCGGTCGGCTGCGGCTACAAGTACCTGAACGGCGGCCCCGGCGCGCCGGCCTTCCTGTTCGCCGCCGCCCGCCACCACGACACCCTGGCCCCGCCGCTGTCGGGCTGGATGGGCCACGCCGCCCCTTTCGCCTTCGACGGACACTACCGCCCCGCCGATGGCCTCGACCGGATGCTGGTCGGCACGCCGCCGGTGATCAGCCTGGCGGCACTGGAGGTCGGGGTGGACCTGATGCTGGAGGCAGACATGGCCGAACTGCGCGCCAAGTCGATGGCGCTCGGCACCCTGTTCGCCGATCTGGTCTCCGCCCGCTGCGGCGCCCATGGTTTCCGCCTCGCCTCCCCGGCCGACCCGGAACGGCGGGGCAGCCAGGTCTGCTTCGCCCACGGGCAGGGCTACGCCATCGTGCAGGCGCTGATCCGGCGCGGCGTGATCGGCGATTTCCGGGCGCCCGACATCCTGCGTTTCGGCTTCGCGCCGCTCTATGTCGGCCATGCCGACGTGTGGCGGGCGGTCGAGCATCTGCGCGCCGTGATGGAGGGCCGCGAGTGGGACCGCCCGGAATTCCACCGCCGCGCCGCGGTTACCTGAATCAGGGCATCTGACCCGAAGGTAAGGAGAAACCCTCATGGAAGATCCCGACCACGAGGATACGGGCGCCCACACCGACTTCAGCGGCGCCATGAGCTACGGCGACTATCTCGGGCTCGATCCCCTGCTGGCCTGCCAGAGGCCGGTGTCCGACCAGCATGACGAGATGCTGTTCATCGTGATCCACCAGGCGACCGAGCTATGGCTGAAGCTGGCGATCCACGAGCTTCAGGCGACCATCGCCGGGCTGGAGCGCGACGACCTCCAGCCGGCTTTC
This sequence comes from Skermanella mucosa, assembly GCF_016765655.2. NCBI lineage: Bacteria > Pseudomonadati > Pseudomonadota > Alphaproteobacteria > Rhodospirillales > Azospirillaceae > Skermanella > Skermanella mucosa. The sequence goes on along the minus strand of NZ_CP086106.1, from coordinate 393,209 downwards.
AAGAACCTCGCCCGGGTCTCGCGGATCCAGAGCCAACTGATCCAGTCCTGGGACATCCTGTCCACCCTGACCCCGGCCGACTACCTGAAGTTCCGCGACCGGCTCGGGCAGTCCTCGGGTTTCCAGTCGCACCAGTACCGGATGATGGAATTCCTGCTCGGCAACAAGCGCGCCGCGATGTTGGCGCCCCATCGCCACCGCGAGGACCTGCATGCCGCCCTCGAGGCCGCCCTCGAAGGCCCCAGCCTGTACGACGCCACGATCCGGCTTCTGGCCCGGCGCGGCTTCGCCATATCCCGGGAGGTCCTGGACCGCGACCTCTCGACTCCCCACCGCAGCGACCCGACCGTGCTCGCGGCCTGGCTGGAAATCTACCGCAACACCCGGCAACACTGGGACCTCTACCAGCTCGGCGAGGAACTGGTCGACCTGGAGGACTGGTTCCAGCAATGGCGGTTCCGCCACATGACCACGGTAAAGCGGATCATCGGCTTCAAGCGCGGCACCGGCGGCACCGCCGGCGTCGGCTATCTGCGCCGCGCGCTCGACATGACGTTCTTCCCGGAACTGTGGGAGGTGCGGACCGAATTGAATTAGCCGCAGATGAACACAGAGAGCGCCGGGAGACCGGCAAGGAGTAGCGGGTGAAAGTCCTGTACGGTGAAGGAGTAGCGCCCCACACCGGCCCCGAGTCATGCGGCGGCGGTCGTGAGGCTGTCGGCGAAGCGTTGACAGGGGAGCGCATAGGCCAGCCATTGAGCCGCGTAAGAATCTCGATCCCGGATGCCGACAGGGTTCTGTGCCTGGAAGGCGATACGGCGGGGTGCGTCATGCGAGCACCCCGGCGGTCCGGCGTGGTCAGAGACCCTGGCATGTGCGGACGCTCCTTGCGCAGGAACCGGGAGATCTTCGGCGTGACCAGAGGCCGATGGCCGTCTGGTCCGCACCGGGAAGGCGAGGAGCCGTAGCCGGTGACGCACGCGCCGAAGAGGTCAGACCCATCCATAGTACCTGTGAAGTCGGCGAACGCGGACGCGGAGCCGGTGGAGGGAAGGGGTGGGGCCGAGGGGAATGCGTCTCCGCCGCACACGGGCCGGGCTCAGGACCGGGCACCCGTGCTCTCGGGGCTGGAGCGCATACGTCAAGCGGCACGGGAGCGAAAGGAGGAGCGGTTCACCACCCTTCTGACGCACGTGGATACCGACCTGCTGCGCTTTGCCTATCGGGCATTGAAGCGGGACGCGGCTCCGGGTGTGGACGGAATGACGTGGCGGGAGTACGCGGAGGGGCTGGAGGAACGGCTGGCGGACCTGAAGGACCGCGTGCATTCCGGCCGCTACCGGGCGCACCCGTCACGCCGGCATTTCATTCCCAAGCCGGACGGCCGGATGCGGCCGCTCGGGATCGCGGCACTGGAGGACAAGATCGTCCAGCGGGCGCTGGTGGAGGTGCTGAACGCCATCTACGAGGAAGACTTCCTCGGCTTCTCCTACGGCTTCCGGCCGGGACGGGGGCAGCACGACGCGCTCGACGCGTTGGCGGTGGCGATCGGCGAGTGCCGGGTGAACTGGATCCTGGATGCGGACATCCGGGCGTTCTTCGACAGCATCGACCACATGTGGATCATGCGGTTCCTGGAACACCGGATCGGCGATGCCCGCGTCCTGCGGCTGATCCGCAAGTGGCTGACGGTAGGCGTGGTGGACGAGACGGGGAAACGGCAGCCGGCGACGGCCGGCAGCCCGCAAGGGGCGGTGGCATCGCCACTGCTGGCCAACGTCTATCTCCACTATGTCTACGACCTGTGGACCCGGCAGTGGCGCCATCGCCACGCGACCGGGACCATGGTCATGGTGCGCTACGCCGACGACACCGTCGTCGGGTTCGAGCACCGGTCGGACGCCGAGCGGTTCCTCGCGGACCTGCGGGAGCGCCTGGCGCGGTTCGCCCTGGAACTGAACGCCGACAAGACCCGCCTGATCGAGTTCGGCCGGCAGGCAACTGCCGACCGGGCCAAGCGCGGCGCGGGCAAACCGGAGACCTTCGACTTCCTGGGCTTCACCCACATCTGTGGGCGGTCCCGGCGTGGCGGCTTCCTGCTGCGACGCCAGACCCGGCGCCAGCGCAAGCAGGCCAAGCTCAAGGAAATCAAGGAGGAACTCCGGCGGCGCTGGCACCAGGGCATCCCGGAGCAAGGCCGGTGGTTGGGACAGGTGATGCGCGGCTTCTACGCCTACTTCGCCGTCCCGACCAACTACCGGGCCCTTGCCAACCTGCGCTACCATGTCGGCGTCCTGTGGATGAGGGCGCTGCGTCGGCGCAGCCAGAAGGACAAGACACCGTGGGATAAACTCACGCGCCTTGCCGACTGCTGGCTACCACGGCCGCGCATCATCCATCCCTGGCCCGGAAACCGCTTCCGCGTCAAACACCCAAGGTGGGAGCCGGATGCCTTAATCGGGCACGTCCGGTTCTGTGCGGGGGGCGCCCGGTAACGGGCGTCCCTACCGCGATTGGACGCAGATGGGCTCCCGCATGCCCGATCCTCTGCGGGCTGCGAGAGCTTATTTCCAAAAGAAATCTGCGTGAATCTGTGGCCAATTCCGAACGTCAGTCGAGCTGAACGTTGATGCCGATCCCGATATATTCCAGCTTGCGGGAGTAGAACTGTCCGTTCGGGTTGGAGCCGTTGTAGTATTCCGCCAGCAGCCGGATGTTCCGGGGCGCCAGAAAGCTGCTTTCGAGCTGGAAACCCGCCTGGAGGGACAGATCCATGTCCCAGTCCGCCTCCTCGCGGAACTTCATGTCCACCGCGGCCACGGGGCGCAGCAGCCCGCCGGCATAGGTGTCCCGGCTCTCGTACTCCACGCCGGCCTGGGTGCCCCAGGGCTCCAGGTCCGACGGCTCCTGGTCGAACAGGTAGCTGACCCCGCCATAGACCCGGAACTCGTCGTTGATATCATAGGAGGCCAGCCCCTCGACCGCCTCGTAGCTCAGGTTGATGCGCCTTGACCGGTCGATCTCCTCGCGCAGCAGGTACTCGTCGCCCAGGTGGGAACTCTGGTGGAAGATCCGGCCGAGGACCGAGAAATCGCCCCGCCGCCACGACACCGGGACGCCGACCCAGTAGTCCGCGTTGACCAGGTCCATGCTGTCGCTGTTCAGGTCGAAGACCGAGAAGACGGCGGCCTGGAAGCCGATCTCCCAGCGCCCGCCGAACAGGCTGTTGCGATACAGGGGGAAAGTCTCGCCGAAGCTGACCGCGCCGGCATGCTCCACGTCCGGATCGTCCAGGTAGTACCGGTAGCTGGCGGAGAAGCGCGGCCAGCGGGGATCGGCGATCAGCGGTTCGAACAGGTTGTTGCGCGGCAGGATCTCCGCGCCCTGCGCCACCACCGCGGTGGCCGGGGCGGCGGAAGCGGCGGCCGGCGGCTGCGCCAGCACGGGTCCCGGTGCCGACGCGGGCGGCACGGCCGCCTCGCGCACCCGCACGTCGGTGACGCCGGGGATTTCCGCCAGGGCGGTGCGCAGGCGCGGCCCGGCGGAGGACGCCAGAGCTTCGGCATCGACCTGGATCACGCCGCCCGACACCGTCACCTGGGATGCCGCGAGGCCGAATTCACGCTGGACGATCGCGGCGGCGTAGCCGGCGATGAAGGCGTCGTCGGGCGCCTGGGCCGATGCTGCGGTCAGGCCGGCGGTACCGGACAGGACAAGGCAGACGGCGGACGCCAAGCCATGGCGTCGGATATGGGACGGGATCACGGGTTCATTCTCTCCGGCTTCGACGAGCCGCCTTTCACCACGGCGGAAAGGAGGCTGCGGCGGAGAAACGCATCAACCCGCTCCTTGGCTCCTTCGTGTCCTGAAAAGTTACAAAGGAGACCGGGGAGAAACGAAAAACGCCGCGATCCGGAGGATGCGGCGCTTTCGAACGGGCGTCGAAACAGTCGGGAAGTCCGTCAGGCGGCCTTCTTCACCTGGGCCGCGTCCGTGAACGACTTGACGAGTTGGTCGACGAAAGCCGGCAGGCTGTCGAGGCCGTCAGCGGTCACCAGGGCCTTGTCGAGGGTGATCGGCTCGTCGCTCCACACGGCGCCGGCGGCCTCCAGGGTCTCGCGGACCGTCGGCGAGGCGGTCATGGTGCGGCCACTGGCCTTCTGGGCCACGGCCAGCAGGCTGACGCCGTCGTCGATCGCGGCGACCGGCTTGCCGCCGTCCATGAAGCTGCTGATGATCCGGCGGACATGGGCGTTGCCGGCAAGCTTCGCCACGCTGCGTTCGCCGCCGGGCAGGATCAGCATGTCGAAATCGGCCGCCAGGACCTCGGTGATCTGCTGATCGACCGGGAAATAATGTCCCCAGGCCTTGCCATGCCAACCATTCACCAGACCTTGCTCAGGCGAAATCACCTTAAGGCTGGCACCGGTCTTGAGCAGGGCACGCTGGGGCTCGGTCATCTCGGTTTCTTCGAAACCGTTGGCCACCAGGATGGCGATGGTCTTGCCCGCGAGCGGTTGATCCATCAAAGCAATCCTCCATTGGTTGTGTCGTGTGACGTCGGACGCTTCGGCCCGCCGCGGCTGCGACAACCCGGCGAACCACGTCGGCAACTGTAAAGATCGCAGCGAGGTCCGCCGTGAAGCGGCTCGATCCACCGATCCCCGATCTGAACGGATCCCCTGATCTGAACGGATCCAAATTGGGCTCGGCCAACGCGCGAGATGCAGATGCCTGTGAGACGGTCTGTCCCGGAAGGGGCGCGACCGTAGCCGGGGCGCAAAGGCACCGTCAAGCTTTTCGAAGCATGAAGGTTAAGTGGCGGCTTTCATGCGCCAAGTCAATGTTTAATTCCGCAGCGCAACCGATCGGTACCGGCCGCCGCCTGGCCGGTAGTGGCGCAATGCCGCCATGATCAACTTATCCGCTCGGAACCCGGTGATTGGTGGGACAAGCGATATGATTTTACACATACGAGATACGCGTCCAGCGCAAACCTTGAAATGATCGGCATCGGTGCGGTTGTGCCGACAAAGATAAAGACGAACATACGAAGGCGGCGGCGAGTGACCTCGCCGCCGCCGGTCCGCTCCAACGTCCGGAGGGATACGACGCTGCCGCGCCGTCAGCCTTCCCGCGCGATGGTGAACCGCATGTGGCAGTTGCTGCGGGTCGCCTCCGCCTGGACCTGCCACTTGGACCGGGCCTTCTCGTAGCTGTCGAAGGGCCCGAACATCTTCTGGGTGCCGTCCTTCATCTCGGAGAAACGGGTGTCCTTGTACTCGCCGCCGACGACCCAGAAACGATTGCTGCTTCCCATGACAATCTCCATCGCTTTCGAAAGGTTGAGGTCTCGCTGGGTGAAATACGGTGATCCGCGTCCGGTGGAGCGGATCAGTGGAACTGGTCGCTCTCGGTGCTGTCCTTCATCGCGGTGGTGGAGGACTTGCCGCCCGAAACCGCGACGCTGACCGCGTCGAAATAGCCGGTGCCGACCTCGCGCTGGTGCTTGACCGCGGTGAAGCCCTCCTTCTCGGCCGCGAACTCCTTCTGCTGGAGCTCGGAATAGGCCGCCATGCCGCGCTCCTTGTAGCCGCGCGCCAGGTCGAAGGTGGCGTAGTTCAGGCTGTGGAAGCCCGCCAGCGTGACGAACTGGTACTTGTAGCCCATGGCGCCGATCTCCTGCTGGAAGCGGGCGATCGTGGCGTCGTCCAGGTTGGCCTTCCAGTTGAAGCTGGGCGAGCAGTTGTAGGCCAGCATCTTGCCCGGGAACTCCTTGTGGATCGCCTCGGCGAACCGGCGGGCGTCCTCCAGGTTGGGCTTGCTGGTCTCCCACCACAGCAGGTCCGCATAGGGCGCGTAGGCCAGGCCGCGGGCGATGCAGTAATCGACGCCGACGCCCTTCCTGATGCGGTAGAAGCCTTCCGGCGTGCGGTCCTCGCGGTCGATGAAGGGGTGGTCGCGCTCGTCGATGTCGGACGTGATCAGCTGCGCACTCTCCGCGTCGGTGCGGCCCATCAGCAGGGTCGAGGTGCCGCAGACGTCGGCGCCCATGCGGGCGGCGTTGAGCGTCCGGACGAACTGCTGGATCGGCAGCAGCACCTTGCCGCCGAGATGGCCGCACTTCTTCTCCGACGCCAGCTGGTCCTCGAAATGGACGCCCGCGGCGCCCGCCTCGATCATGGCCTTCATCAGCTCGAAGGCGTTCAGCGGACCGCCGAAGCCGGCTTCGGCGTCGGCGATGATCGGCGCGTACCAGTAGGTGCCCGACTTGCCCTCCATGTGGTGGATCTGGTCGGCGCGCTGGAGCGCGTTGTTGATCCGCTTGACCACCGACGGGACCGAGTTGGCCGGATAGAGGCTCTGGTCCGGGTACATGGATCCGGCCAGGTTGGCGTCGGCCGCGACCTGCCAGCCGGAGAGGTAGATCGCCTCCAGCCCGGCCTTGACCATCTGCATGGCCTGGTTGCCGGTGAAGGCGCCCAGCGAATGGATGTAGGGGCGGGTGTGCAGCAGCTCCCACAGGCGCCGCGCGCCCAGTTCGGCCAGGGTGTACTCGATCCGGACCGAGCCGCTCAGCCGGGCCACGTCCTCCATGGTGTAGTCGCGCTTGATGCCGTTCCAGCGCTTGGCGTGGATTTCTTCGACGGCGTTGAAGCCGGTGCTGTGGTCGAGCGGTGCCATGGTCGCGATCTCCTTCCTATACCCTTCTCCGGGGCCGGTGCCCCGTGCCTGAACCGCTGTGCGGGTTGCGGTGCAGCGATGAACCACAGGTATCGCCATAATGTCGCATGGGCAATAAGTGACTGATTGTAAAAGGGTAATCCTGTAAAGCCCTGTCCATGCCTTGCTGTAATTCCGTAAAGCTTGTAAAGTTTGCGGCACTGCGGCGAAGACGGGGGATGGCCGGTGGGAGCGGACAAGAAGGCGATGCTGGGCCACAAGGTCCGACGGCTGCGGCGCGACCACAACCTGACCCAGGCGCAGATGGCGGAGCAGCTCGGCATCTCCGCCAGCTACCTGAACCTGATCGAGCACAACCAGCGTCCGGTGACGGTCCAGCTCCTGCTGAAGCTGGGGCAGGCTTTCGAGATCGACCTGCAGGCCTTCGCCGAGGACGAGGAGAGCCGGCTGATCGCCGGGCTTCGCGAAGTGTTCGCCGACCCGCTGTTCACCGGCAGCGACGTCAAGAATTCCGACTTCCGGGAGCTGGCGGCCGTCGCCCCGACGCTCGGACAGGCTGTCGTCACGCTCTACCAGGCCTATCGGGAGGCCCGCGAGGACATCGAGGCGCTGGCCGGGCGGGTGGCCGACCGCGACAAGCTCCAGGTCGTCCAGGCCGCGGCCTTCCCGGTGGAGGAGGTCCGCGACTTCTTCCACGCCCAGGGCAACCATTTCCCCGAGCTGGAAAGCGCCGCGGAGGAGCTGTGGCGCGACCTGAAGGCGGAAAGCGGCGACCTTTACCGCGGCCTCACCGATTTCCTCAGCCGCGCCCACGGCGTGCGCGTCAAGCTGATGCCCATGGACGTGATGGGCACCGGCCTGCGCCGGTTCGACCGGCACAGCCGGCGCATCCTGCTGTCCGAGATGCTGCCGCCCAGCGGCCGGAACTTCCAGCTCGCCTGCCAGATCGCCCTGCTCCACCACCGCGAGCTGCTGGACCGGCTCGCCGCCGGGACCTCCCTGTCGGGCGACGAGGCGCGGCGGCTGACCCGAATCGGGCTGTCCAACTATTTCGCCGGCGCCGTCCTGATGCCCTACGACCGCTTCATCGAGGCGGCCCGGTCGGTCCGGTACGACATCGAGATCCTGGGACACCGGTTCGACGCCAGCTTCGAGCAGGTCTGCCACCGGCTGACCACGCTCCAGCGGCCGGGCGCCAAGGGCGTGCCGTTCTTCCTGATCCGGGTGGATAACGCCGGCAACGTCAGCAAGCGGTTCAGCGCCGGCAGCCTGAACTTCGCGCGGTTCGGCGGCGCCTGCCCGCGCTGGAACGTCCATGACGCCTTCCGGTCGCCGGGGCAGATCATGACCCAGCTGGCCCGCATGCCGGACGGCACGACCTATTTCAGCATCGCCCGCACGGTGGACAAGAGCGGCGGCGGCTGGCGCAGCCCGCCCCAGCAGTTCGCCATCGGGCTGGGCTGCGACGTCGCCCATGCCGGGCAACTGGTCTATGCCGAAGGGGTGGACCTGGACAATGTCGGCGCCGCGACGCCGATCGGCGTCAATTGCCGCCTGTGCCCGCGCCTGGACTGCAGCCAGCGCGCCTTCCCGCCGTTGAACCACCGCCTGATCATCGACGAGAACCAGCGCGGGCTGTCGACCTACTTCTTCATGCCGGGTCAGCCGCAGACTGGACTCTGAGGAACCGCGGCGGGTTGCAGTGAACTAATTAAAGCTCTAGATTGCGTGCTGGCGTTTCAGGGTTGGACCAAATTTATCCCACATGGTGAATTTTTGGCTGAAAAGCTACTTGTATTCCTCAAAATTCTTTCTTTTCTTTGAAGTGTCAATAACCATTTCGCATCTTCTCTTGAGGCAAGACATATAAATCCTGGTGTGGATGCATCCAATATGGTCTTCATCCGTTCATGACAACTGATGAAACTATTACAGGAACCCGGCCCCGATGACGGTCAACGATAGTGATACCGCTCGGCCCCTCGGTGCCGAGCGATTCAATACGCCTTTCTATCGCCTGCTGATGGCGTTGGGCCTGTTCGGCCCCTCCCGCAAGGTGAACCGCTGGCTGTACCGCGTCCGCACCCAGCGGCGGGCCCTGGCCGGCCAGGGACTCGTGCCCGAACAGAAGCTCACCGCCAGCTTCACCGACGCCGTCCGGCGCCTGCGCGACCTGAACGGCGGCAAGCCGATCGGCGACTACATGGAGTTCGGCGTCTGCTACGGCTCGTCCATGGCCTGCATGCACGACGCGCTGGTGCAGACCGGCACGCCCGGCGTCCGCCAGTTCGGCTTCGACAGCTTCGAGGGACTGCCGCCGGAAACCGACTACCAGGACAACCAGCTCTGGAGCAGCGGCCAGCTCGCCTCGTCGGTCGAGTTCGCCCGCAAGCTGCTGACCCGCCGCGGCGTGGACTGGAGCAAGACCTTCCTGATCAAGGGTTGGTTCAAGGATACCCTGACGCCCGAACTGGTCGAACGGCACGGCATCCGCCATGTCGGGATCGCCATGATCGACTGCGACATCTACACCTCGGCCCACGATTCGCTGGCCTTCCTCGAACCCCTGATCGGCGACCACGCGGTCTTCCTGTTCGACGACTGGCATGCCGGCGGCCTCGCGGAGCAGAACCTGGGCGAGAAGCGCGCTTTCGACGAGTTCCTGCGCCGCAATCCGGACATCACGACGACCCAGCTGCCGGCCTATGACGAGAATTCGGCCGTGTTCCTGCTGACCCGCGCCAAGTCCCGTCCCGACGCCTGACCCCAACACTGGAAGGGGCACTGGAAGGGGCGCCGGGACGGGCCCGGCAGGAGCGGTTTTTCCATGCCGGGCGGCGGCGATTTCGTGTAGATATCGCCGCCATGCGTGTCCCCGTCCTACTGGCCGTGCTGGCCGTCGCCATCCTGGGCAACTTCGCCCTGTGGGCGCTTCCCAATCGTCCCCAACCGCTTGAGCCGCCCCCCGGCGGCAAGCTGCAAAGCGTGTCCTTCGCGCCGTTCCGCGACGGGCAGAGCCCGCTGACCATGGTCTACCCGACGCCGGCCCAGATCGAGGAGGATCTCCGCCTGCTGAAGGACGAGGTCACGGCGGTCCGGACCTACACCAGCCGCGAGGGGCTGGAGAACGTCCCGCCGCTCGCCCGCGATTACGGCATCAAGGTGATGCAGGGCTCGTGGATCGGTCCCAAGACCGACCTGAACGAGAAGGAGATCGCCGCCCAGATCCGCCTCGCCAACGAGTATCCCGACGTGATCGACCGGGTGATCGTCGGCAACGAGGTGCTTCTGCGCGGCGACCGCACCGTGGACCAGCTCGTCGAATACATCCGGCGGGTCAAGGCGCAGGTGAAGCAGCCGGTGACCTATGCCGATGTCTGGGAATGGTGGCTGAAATACCCGCAGGTGGCCGACGAGGTGGATTTCATCACCATCCACCTGCTGCCCTACTGGGAGGACGTCCCGGCCGGCGTCGAGGGCGCCGAGGAACGCATCCTCGAAGCCTACCGCGAGATCCGCGAGCGTTTCCCCGGCAAGCCGATCCTGGTCGGCGAGGTCGGCTGGCCGACCGCCGGGCGGACCCGCGGCCCGGCCGAGACCGGGCTGGTCAACAAGGCCCGGTTCGTCAACCTGTTCGTCCGCATGGCCGAGCGCGAGGGCTTCCAGTACAACATCGTAGAGGCCTTCGACCAGGGCTGGAAATCGGCCAACGAGGGCACCGTCGGCGCCAACTGGGGCCTGTTCTCCGCCGACCGGGAGCGCAAGTTCTCGCTCGCCGGGCCGGTCGTCGAGAATCCGGACTGGATGCGCCACTTCGCGCTGTCGAGCGGCTTGGCCATCGCCGCCGTGCTGGCCGCCGCGGCGGCGGTGCCCGGTCTCGCCACCCGCCTGAGTCCCGGCCGCGCGCTGGCCCTGGCGGTCCTGGCCCAAGGCATGGCGAGCGCCCTGGTGCTGGCCGGCCATGTCGCCTGGACACAGACCTATTATCCGTTCGAGACAGTCCGCGCCGCCCTGCTGTTCGCGCTGGAGGTCGTCCTGGCCGCGGCGATCCTCGACTCGGCGGCCCGCCTCCTGGCCGATCCGCGGGACGGGAAAGTCGGAGTGCTGGCCGGCGCCGGCACCGCCGCGGCCTGGACCATGGCGGCGGTCGCGGTCGTCGCGACCGCGCTGCTGATCTTCGACGGGCGCTACCGGGACTTCCCCGTTCCCGATTATCTGGTGCCGGGCCTGGCCCTGCCGGCGCTGGGACTGGTCCGCCTCGTCCTCCAGGGCGGCGGGCCGAACTCCCTGACGGTGCGGGGCGCCCTGGGCGGCGCCTCGGCGGCGGCCCTTCCGTCGGTCCTGGCCGGGCGGGCGGCGCTCGCCCTGGCCGTGCTCCTGCCGCTGGGCGCCGTGGGCATCGTGATTCGCGAGGGTACCGTCAACACCGAGGCGATGGCCTGGGCGGGGCTCCTGGTGCTCACCGCAGTACCCTACGCGGCTGCAATCGCGGCGGCTCGCAGCAAGGTTTCATCAACCAAAGGCATTTTATCAGCATCTCGTTAACCATATGAAAACCCGGCCCGCCCACCCTGTGCTCCGAACTTTAGGAGTAAGGAGGGGGCCGGGATGCCTCGTAGGGTTAAGTCCAAATCGCCGACGCGGCTCCTGGTCAGCGTCGTCACCATCGCCTTGGGTTGTTCGGCAACGTCCCGGGCCGACCCCGCCATCAATCCGGCAGACCTGAACAACGCCGTGATCGCGGCCGGGCAACAGACCCGCGCCGTGATCAACCGCCTGAACGATCTCCACGCATCCCATGCCGGCGGCGCGCCCAACGGCGGCAACCGCGCCGAACGGCTCCGGCTGGAACTGGACGAGAAGCAGGTTCCGCTGCGCGCCTTCTCGCGTTTCATGCCGCCGGCGATCAAGGATTCCCGCACCGGCCCGGTCGGCACCTTCTTCAGCGGCAGCGCCCGCCTCGCCAAGAAGGCCGGCCGGCACGAGCGCGGCGGCACCATGCTGGAGACCCCCGGCCTGACCGCGGGAGCCGACATGCAGGTCGGCGACCACAGCTCGATCGGTGTCGCCGGCGGCTATATCGCCACGGCGGAGAAACTGTCGGGCCGCAGCATCGCGGTCTACGGCGCCCACATGGTCAAGCCCGGCCTGACGCTCGATGCGGTGGCCGGGACCGGCGACCTGTCCTTCGCGACTGGAGGGGCCGACCTGATGTTCGGCGGCATGGGAGTCCGCAACGAGTTGCGCCTGGACGGCGGCCTGACCCTGGCCGCCGCGACGCGCTTCAACTACGCCGCGGCCGAGGGCGGCGACTCCGGCGCCGACAGCGAGCTCGCCACCGGCACCGTCGGGGTGCAGGCCAGCTACCGGATCGATTACCTGTGGGGCTCGCTGATGCCGCGGGCCGGCATCGAGCATATCCAAGAACTGGCGGACGAGGCCGTGCAGCCGACCGAGACCAGCATCCGCTTCGGCCTCACCGCCCAGCACCGCGACGGCGGCATCCTGACGATCGACCACTCCACCACCCAGGCCCGCGTCCATACCCTGCGGGCGGCGCTGAAGGTCAAGTTCTGACGGGTCGGCCCCCGCACCTCCCCGCCCGTCAGGGCGAGGGAGACAGGCGCCGGGGCGTCCGCCCGAGCTTCTCGCGCAGCAACTCCGCGGCCCCGGCCATGCCGACCAGGGCGACGATCCGCGGCATCAGGCTGCGCACCTCGGAGAACCGCCTCCTCCGGAACGCGGCCACCGTTTCATAGACCAGCCCCTTGGCCAGCGACACCCGGACCTGGCGGCCGATCCTCCCCTTGCATGCCCGCGCGAGGCGGCGGCATTCGTCGGTGCCGATCTCGCGCAGCGCGGTGAAATGGGTCAGCGCGCCGATCAGGATGCGGCGCTCGGCCGCCGTCAGGTCACCGCCGTTCGCGACGATCCAGGCCAGGTCCCGCCCGGCGCTGTCCGGAACGACGTGCCGCGTCGCGATCGCGAACCGCTGGATCCGGGCGGTCCGTTCGCTGTAGGCCCAGGACTTCGGGACGTAGCGGTCCAGCGGAAGCGTGTCGAGCAGTTCGGAAATGAAGATCCTGTTGTAGCGGCTCCACGCGACGGAAGGGTCCGCGCCGCTGAACGACTGCGCCAGGGTGCCGCGCGCGCCCGGATGGCGACGCTGGATGAAGGTCGGCTCCTCGATCCGCGCCGGCGGATAGTGCCGCGCCAGCTTCAGCATGATGTCGTAGTCCTGGCACCGGACCAGCCGTTCGTCGAACAGGCCGACCCGCACCAGGCACTCCTTCCTGGCGACGACCGCCGGCTGGCCGTAGACGAAGCAGTGCTCCATCATCCGGATCAGGAACTCGTCCGGTTCCGCCGGCCAGAGCCTCGCCTCGTACTGCACGACGATCCCTCCGTCGGGACCGGAGTGCCCCACCTGGACCGCGCTGTAGGTGAATCCCGCCTCGGGGTTTTCCTCCAGCGCGGCCAGGTGGCGGTGCAGCGCGTCGGGCAGCGCCACGTCGTCGTCGTCGAAGATCCAGACGCAATCGCCCCGGGCCAGCGGCACCGCCCTGTTGATGGCCGTCGACTTGCCGCCGTTCGGCTTGGAGACGACCTCGATCCGGCCGGAATAGGCCTCCAGCACCGCCAGGGTATCATCGGTCGATCCGTCGTCGACCACGATGACCTGATCCGGCGCCCTGGTCTGCCCAAGTATGCTGTCGATGGCATCCGCGATGTAGCCCGCCCGGTTGAAGGTGGGAATGATCACGGTGCAGGTCAGGCGCTTCATCTCCCGGTTCCCGTTCGGCCGATCCGCTTGCATGCAACTGCTGTGGCTGTTCTAGGGCAGATCCGGACCGGGTGGAACTCGAAGATGCGGCACCCGGCCCGAAGGCCCGGCCGGCGCCCCCCGGGATAGCCGACGGTCCGTCACGCCAGCCTGGCGTCCAGGGTGATCTCCGTCGCCGCCAGGGCCTTGGAGACGGGGCAGTTGGCCTTGGCGTCGTCGGCCTGCTTCCGGAAACCCGCCTCGTCGATGCCGGGGACCTCGGCCTCGCAGATCAGGTCGATCCGGCTGATCCTGAACCCGCCGTCCGCCTTCTCCAAGTGGACCTTGGCGGTGGTCGAGACACGCTCCGCCGGATGGCCGGCGCCGGCGAGGCCATGGGCCAGCGCCATGGAGAAGCAGCCGGCGTGGGCCGCCGCGATCAGCTCCTCGGGATTGGTGCCGCTGCCCGACTCGAAGCGCGACGGGAAGGAATAGGCGCTGTCCACGACGCCGCTGCCGGTCCTGATCCGGCCGGTCCCGTCCTTGAGCGCGCCGCGCCATTCGGCTTCCGCCGTCCGTTCTGCCATGATCGTCCTCCGTCGGTAAGGGTTGGCGCCCGCAAGGCACGTTGGCAGAACACGCCGGCGGGATTTTGGGTCCCGCCCCTTTCGGGCAGGCCCGTTTCACGATGTCGCGCCCGCATATCCCGCTTGGCGATGCGGGTGTGCCTGGATCATCGTCGGGCGGTGATCGTCCGTCCGGAGCATCATGCCTCAACGAGCGGCCTCCCCCGTCGGTTCGACGGTCCCGCGGGCCGCCGCAGCCCTGGCTGCGGCGCTGATGCTGTCCGCCTGCCTGCTCGTCGCCTCCCTCGGTTCCGCCTGGGCGCAGAACGCCGCCCGGACGGTCATGCTGGTCAACGAGCTGGAGGTCTACGCGCTCGGGCGCGACATGGAACTGTTCGAGGACCCGACCGGCCGCCTGACCATCGACCAGGTGGCGACGCCCGAGTTCTCCCACCGTTTCCGGCCCGGCCGGGAGGACGAGCCGAACTTCGGCCTGACCCGGTCCGCCGTCTGGGCGCGCGTGACCCTGAACAGCATCCTGGCCGTCCACCGGGACTGGTTCCTGGTGTTCCGCGAGGCCCTGGTCGACCGGGTCACGGTCTATGTGCCCCGGCCGGACGGCGGCTGGACGGCGCTCGAGGGCGGCATGCTGGCATCGCGGAGCTATTTCCGGCTGGCCCACCGCTATCCGGTCTTCCCCCTCTGGCTCCAGCCGACCGAGCAGCCGACCCTCTATGTCCGGGTGGAGAACCGCGGCGCGCTGACGATCCCGCTGGTCATCCAGTCCGTGGCGTCGCTCTACACTTCCGACAGGTCCGAACAGCTCCTGTTCGGGACCCTGTTCGGCATCCTGATGACGGTCTGCGTCTACCTGTTCTTCATCTGGCGGGTCATGCGCGAGCGCTGCCAGCTCTACCTCATCCTGATGCAGCTCTCGGTCACCTTCTATATCGCCTCGGCGAACGGATTCCTGGCCGAGTACCTGTGGCGGGGCATGCCGTGGTGGACCGGCTATTCGGTGCCTCTCTCGATCCTGCTGGCCATGATCACCGGCATCCTGTTCGCCGACAGCTTCCTGGCGGTCCGGCGGCACATGCCAACCTTCTACCGCGTGCTCCGCCTGCTGGTCCTGGGGCTGGCATGCCTGGCCGTGCTGGCGGCCTTCGACCGCCTGCTCGTCAACAGGCTGCTGCCGTGGTGCGTGATCGGCATGGTCGCGGTGTTCCTCCATGCCGGGGTCGGCGCCATCCGCCTCAAGGTGGACGGCGGGCCGGTCTTCCTGGTCGCCTTCTCCGCCCTGCTGGGCGGCGGCCTGGCGCGCAGCCTGGTCAGCCTGGACCTGCTGCCGGCCAACCTGCTGACGTCGAACATGTTCGATGCCGGAGCCGCGGTCTCCTCGGTGGTCTTCGCGGTCGGCATCGCCGGCCAGTTCAGGACCCGGCAGGAGGAGAAGGAGCGCGCGCTCCGCCTCAGCAACGAGCGGTTCGCCCTGGCCGCGGACGGCGCCAGCGCCGGGCTGTACGACTGGGACCTGGTCACCGGCGCGGTCTATTACTCGCCCCGCATGGCCGAGCTGTACGGCGGCCCGGCCGACGACCTCGGCACCTCGGCCGAGGCTTGGACGCGGCAGATCCATCCCGCCGACGCGACCCGGGTGCGCCGCGCCTACCGGGCCTTCCTGAAGAGCCGTTCGAACACGGTGGCCCTGGAATACCGCCTGCTGTCCCGCGACGGCAGGATGCGCTGGGTCTCGACGACGGGTGCCGCGGTGCGCGATCCGCGCACCAACTGGGTGCTCCGGGTCGCCGGCTCGACCGCGGACATCACGGAGAACAAGCGGGCGGAAGAGAGCCTGCGGGCGTCTGAATCCCTGAAGGCCGCGGTCATCGCCTCTTCCCTCGACTGCATCATCACCAGCGACGCCGAGGGCCGGATCATCGAGTTCAACCCGGCGGCCGAGCAGACCTTCGGCCATGACCGGGACTCCGTGCTGGGCAGGCCGCTGGGCGACATCATCATGCCGGTGCTCCAGCGCGCCCGCCACACCGCCGGCATGCGGCACTATTTCGACACCCGCGAGCGCCATCTGCTCGGCCGCCGGGTCGAGGTCGAGGCGATGCGCTCCGACGGTACCGTGTTCCCGGTCGAGCTGGCGGTCAACGAGGTCAAGGCCGGCGGGCAGGCGGTCTTCACCGCCTTCGTCCGAGACATCACCGAACGCCGGCGCGCCCAGGCCCAGATCGCCAGCCAGCGCGAGGCCCTGGTCCAGTCGGAGAAGCTGGCAGCATTGGGCTCGCTGCTGGCCGGCGTGGCGCACGAGCTGAACAACCCGCTGTCGGTGGTCGTCGGCCAGTCCGTCCTGCTGGAGGAAACAGCGCCGGACGACCCGACGGCCCAGCGCGCCCGCAAGATCCACCGGGCCGCCGACCGCTGCGCCCGCATCGTCAAGACCTTCCTGTCCCTGGCACGGCGCAGCCCGCCGGAGCGACAGGAGGTCGACCTGAACGAGATCGTGCTGGCCGCGGTCGAGCTGGTGGGATACTCCCTGCGCACCGACGGGATCGAGCTGGCCCTTGCCCTGTCGCCCGCGCCGGCCCGGCTGTGGGGCGATGCCGACCAGTTGAACCAGGTGGTCACCAACCTGGTGGTCAACGCCCGGCAGGCGCTCCAGGGGGCTCCCGGACCGCGGCGGCTGGAGGTCTCGGTCGTCCGCGTCCCCGGACCGCCGGTGATCCGCCTGACCGTGGCCGACAACGGCCCCGGCGTGCCGGCCGGCATCCGGACCCGGATCTTCGACCCCTTCTTCACGACCAAGCCGGCCGGGATCGGCACCGGGGTGGGGCTGTCCATGTGCCACAACATCATCGACAGCCACGGCGGCACCATCACCCTCGGCGAGACGCCCGGCGGCGGCGCCACCTTCACCGTCGAGCTGCCGGCGCGCGATCCGGCCCCGGCCCCCGCGCCGGAGCCGCCGCAGGCCCCGGCGACCGTCCGGTCGCTGAACCTGCTGATCGTCGACGACGATCCCGAGATCGCCCTGACCCTCGCCGAGATGCTCCAGCCCGACGGCCACTGCATCGCCGTCGCCCAGAACGGCATGGAGGCGCTGGAGCGCCTTGCCTCGGAGCCCTGCGACCTGGTGATAAGCGACATCCGGATGCCGGAACTGGACGGTCCCGGCCTGTATCGCGAGCTGGAAACCCGCCATCCCGGCCTGCTCAAGCGCATCGTCTTCGTCACCGGCGACACGCTGGGCGACGGCGTGCGCGACTTCCTGGGCGAGACCGGCGTGCCCGTGCTGGAGAAGCCCTACGAACCGGCCGACCTGAGGGCGGTGGTCGCCCGGCTGGTCGGCGAGCCGTGACGAACCGGCGGCCGGGACGGCCTCGGAAGATGCGGCATCAATAGATGTTGAAAGGGAAATAGCGCGAATTGATGCGCAGGAAGGTTCCGTTGCGCAGCAGCCGGTCGATCGCCGCGTCCACCCGCTCCATCAGGTCCGTGTCTCCGGGTCGCAGGGCGACGCCGATCCCCTCGTCCACGTAGAGCGGGTTCCCGATCCAGGCGAATCCGGCACCCTGAGGCGTGTTGAGGAAATGCCAGAGCCCGAGCCCGTCGGCGAGCACGAGGTCCAGCCGTCGCGCGACCAGCGCCTCCAGCATTTCCCCCTGGGTCTCGAACAGGGTCGGCTGGACCTCGGGTCCGTAGGTTCGGGCGAGATGATCGACATGGGTCGTGCCGGCGACGGCGCCGATCCGCCGGCCGGCAAGGCTGCCCGCCGTGATCGGCGCCGCTTCGGCACGATCCGCCAGGAACCGGATCGGCGTGGAGTAGTATTTCGCGGAGAAGGCCACGAGCCGCCGTCGCTCCTCGGTGATGGCGAGGCTGGCCATGACGGCGTCGATCCGGCCGTCGCGAAGCGCCTGGACAAGCTGGCCGAACGGAATATCGACCCACTGGCAGACGGCGCCGAGGCTGTCGCAGATCTGGTTGCCCAGGTCGACCTCGAACCCCGTCAACCGGCCTTCGGCGGTGAAATAGGCGAAAGGCGGGTACCGCGCGTCGGTCCCGATGCGGAGCGTTTCGCCCCGCACCGGCGCCGCCAGCCCCGCCATTCCCGGAAAGGCCAGCCCCAGGAGGACCAGCACCAGCAACGCCTTGATCACGGCACCGCGCCCCTGTCCGGCTTCCGTTCAGATCACTCCGGGCACACTAAGGATCGAAAGGGGTAGCGTCAACGACCGGTAAGGCGGCCGTGTTCCGTCACCGAAGGCCGAGGAACGACAGGATCGCGATGATGACGACGATCACGCCGATGATGACGAAAATGTTAGGCATTCATAAGCTCCGAAATCAGGACAAGACCGACAGAAAACGTCCAAATCGTGACAAAGTTCCGCAATTTCCATAATTGGAACAAATCGCACATCCAACTGTTTATGAATCAGCATCAACTACGGCCGGAACGACTGATGACCTGCAAGAAAACCCTGACTGCCACCGCTTTGGCGATTGCCATCTGCCTGCCGTTTTCTTTCGATACTGCCCACTCCACTGGAAAGCCCGGTGCCGATTTCAGGCAGGTCGGGACCGCGTCCTGGTACGGCCCCGGCCTGCACGGCAAGAAGACCGCGAGCGGCGCACGGTTCGACCAGAACAAGCTGACGGCGGCGCACCGCTCGCTGCCCCTGAACACCGTGGTCAAGGTGACCAACCTGGAGAACGGCAAGGCCGTCAAGGTCAAGGTCAACGACCGCGGTCCTTTTGCCAAGAAGCGGGTCATCGACCTGTCGCGGGCCGCCGCCCGCAAGCTCGACATGACCGATGACGGCACTGCCCGCGTCCGGATCGAAGTCGCCGAATATCCCGAATCCGACCAGACCGCCTCGTCCAACTGAGGCCCCGCGAACACCCGCGGCCCTGGACACGAGGGCACCCGGACGGCGCCGGCCCCGGAGGCCGACGCCGGATCACGGGTAATCAGGCCTGTCCTTCGTCCTGGTGCTGGTGTTCGCTGCTGACGCGCCAGACCTTGCTCGCCTGCGGCCCGGTCTCGCCGATGACTTCCACGTAGTGGACGGGATCGCCTTCGGAAAAGCTTTCCAACTCCTCGTTCATCACCGAATTGCGGTGGAACCAGAGTTGCGTCCCCTCGGCCGTTCGCAGGAAGCCGAAATCGTTGTTGGGATTGATCCGCATGATGTGGCCGTGCATCGGCGCATCGTGGGGCTTGGTGACGTCGCTCGTGAGCTTGCCCTTGTAACCCTTCAGCATGCGCTCGGCGGTGTCGAAGGCGTCCTTCAGCACGGTATAGACATCCGGGTCCGCGAAACGTTCGGTCGCCCGGTTGGGCTCCTTGCTGACCACGAGGTCGTCGCCCGGCACCGACATCTCGATCCGGACACGATAGATGTTGCCCTTCTGATGCTGCCGGTGCGGCGCTTCGACCACCACTCGGCAGGCCACCAGCCGCGGAAACAGCTTCTCCAGTTTGGCAACACGTTCGCGCACGCGGGCTTCCACGGTTGCGGAGTGCTCGAGATTGTGGAAGGCGATTTCCAGCGGAACGTCCATGGTGTTCAATCCTCGATGCTTCTTGTCCAACGCCCTTCTCAACAGACGAAGGCCGGCATCGGCACGCAAGTCCCCGGAAGCGCGCCCGCGGTGGACGGATCGATCGCCGCCGGGGATTTCCACACCATCTTTCTGCGAAAAAATGAAACGATACTCCTGCGAGTTTAAAATATATCTTTCTCGCCTGCGGGTTCATCCAAAATATCGCTTGCTCATATCCCAGTATTTACTTCACATCTATGACCTGGAGTTAAGACTGCGGTAATAGACTTTTGCCGATAATCTGTCCGGAACAGGGATTATGGCCGTCGCATGTGGTGACGCCGGGGAGAGAGCAGAGTGCCGAACGAGATGGACATCCAGGATCAACATGGGTCGATCTTCAGTCGCGACGCGGTCGTCCGGCTCGGGCGATCCCATGTCGCATCCCCGGTTTCCACCCGCGAGACGTCCTCCACCGACACGTCCCTCACGCGGACGCTGAACCGGATCCTGGCGGCCGCCAACGGGCTCGACGAGGCCCCGACACCGGGACCGGCCCTTGGAAGGATCGCGGCCCTGCTCGACACCATCCCCGGAATATCCGGCGCCGAATTCCAGCTCGGCAACACTGGGGACCAGCATGTACAGCATTTGGAAACGCTTCCGGCGGATCCGCTCGCCGGCGGGAGCCTGCGCCTGGTCACCCGGCGCGGACCGGCGGAGGACAGGACCCACCTGATCCCCCTGCGGGCCGGCCGTTCCCACCATGGCTGGCTGCGCCTGCGGCACAATCCGGACGTCCCGCTGCCCCGCCTGTCGAGCGAACTCGCCACGATCTGCCGGCTGGTCGCCCTCCACCTGGAGAAGCGCCGCTCGGCGGACCTGCTGGAGCAGGCGAATCGGGACATTGCGGAACTGCGCGCGACGCCGGGACGCGCCGCGGACCGGAAGGAAACCGGCCGTCAGCCTCCCGGGACTCGCGATGCGGACTTCCAGGACAAGGAACAAGCGCTCCTCGCCATCGCGCGCGCCCAGGGCGCGGTCCTACGCGGTGAGCCGGCGCGGGACGCCCTGGAGTCGCTGTCCGCCGCCCTCAGGGACCTGACCGGCAGCAGCGCCGTCCGGGTCGGTGTCGACGGGTCGCTCGACTTCGAATCACCGGCATCACCTCTGCCGCCCGGCCTGCTGGCCGAGGCCCGCTCGGCGGTCGCATCCATCGTCGCGTCGGAGTCCCGCCGCGTCGAGCTGTGCGAAGCCCGGCAGCGGGCCGACCGCGCCGAATTCGCCGACCTCGCCAAGACCGAGTTCCTGGCGACCATGAGCCACGAACTGCGCACGCCGCTGAACGCGATCCTGGGTTTCTCCGAACTGCTGAAGAACCAGACCTTCGGCCCGCTCGGCTCCGCCCGCTATGTCGGCTACGCCTCCGACATCTTCGACAGCGGCAAGCTGCTGCTCCAGATCATCTCCGACATCATGGACGTCGCCAAGGTGGAGACCGGGCGTATCCACCTCGCGCAGGACTGGGTGGATGCGGACCATCTGGTGTCGTCCGTGGTCCGCCTGATCGAACCGCGCGCCGCGGCGGCCGGGATCGCGTTCGAGACGCGGATCATGCGGGAACCGCTGCCCCGCCTGTGGGCGGACGAAAGGCTGATCAAGCAGGCGCTGCTCAATATCCTGTCCAACGCGGTCAAGTTCACCCCGCCGGGAGGCAGCATACGGCTGACGGTCGATACGGTCCGGCTCGACTCGGGCGATACCGGCCTCGGGATCGAGATCGCGGATACCGGGCTGGGGATCGCGGCCTCGGAACTGACCCGGGTGTTCGAACCGTTCCACCGCGGCGACTGCGCCACCAACCGCCGGTTCGAAGGCACCGGCCTGGGGCTGCCGCTGGCCCGCTCCTTCATCGACCTGCACGGTGGATCGCTGACCCTCGACAGCGTCCAGGGCGCCGGGACCACGGTCCGGATCAGCCTGCCGCCCACCGCCGGGGAAGTAAGCCCGGCCCAATAAACCCGGCCCAGTAAGCCCGGCCCGGCGGGAGAGCCCGCTTCAGCGCTCCGCGAAGAACCGGGCGATCGTCTCCGCCGCCGTCCCGATATGCCGCTTCAGCACCGCCGTGGCCCGGGCCGCGTCGCGCTCCCTGGCGGCCTCCAGCATGGCGCGGTGGTCCTCCTGGGACATGTGCTCCGGTCCCTTGGCGGCGAGGTGGAAGCGCAGGTACCGGTCGAACGAGGCGAGCTGCGCCTCGACCAGCGCCAGCAGCTTGGGATGCCCGGCGCGGACATAGAGCGACATGTGGAAGCGCCGGTTCAGTTCGCCCATGCGGGACGGGTCGGCCTCGCTGTCCATGTCCGCGATCAGGTCGGCGGCCCGGCCGAAATCCTCCTCCTCCAGCTTCGGGATCGACAACGCCAGCGCCGCCGGCTCCAGCGCCAGCCGGATCGCATAGGTGTCCGCCGCGTCCGCGGCGGAGATCTCCGTCACCACGGCGCCCCGGTGGGGCACGAAATCGACCAGCGCCTGGGCTTCGAGCTGGCGCAGGGCCTCGCGCACCGGCATCCGGCTGACCTGGAAGGCATCCGCCAGGTCCTCCTGCCGGAGGGGCGTGCCTCCCGCCAGCCTTCCGGTGAGGATGGCCGTGCGCAGTGTCGCCTCGACAAACTCCGTCGCGGTGCGATGGCGCGGCGGCGCCTCGGCGATCAGCGCGGCCAATCCGGCCGAAGCGGGAGGGCGGTTCATGGTCATCCGATATCCACCTGTTGATTGGATCCAATTTTCATGTAGGCTTGCCCGCACGGAACCGCAACCCGGATCAGACGGCCCCGGATCATACCGGCCCGGACCAGACCGACAAGGACAGCCAACATGCGGAAGGATACCGCACCCCGGACCCTGCTTCAGCCCGTGACCGCCGGCTTCCTCGCCGCCCTGGTCGGGTTCGGAAGCGCCTTCCCGATCGTCCTCCAGGGCTTGGCCGGGGTCGGCGCCTCTCCCGCCCAGGCCGCGTCCGGCCTGCTGGCGCTGTGCCTCGTGACCGGGTTGCTGGGTGCTGCCCACAGCATTGCCACCCGCCAGCCGATCAGCATCGCATGGTCGACGCCGGGCGCCGCGCTGCTGATCGCCACCGGCGTGCCGGAGGGCGGATTTCCCGCGGCGGTCGGCGCCTTCATCGTCGCGGCGGCCCTGGTGGTCGCCGCCGGCCTGTGGCGGCCCTTCGGCCGCGCCGTCGTCGCCATTCCCATGGGCTTGGCGAGCGCGATGCTGGCCGGCGTGCTGCTCGATCTCTGCCTGGCGCCGGTCAGGGCGGTCGGCGCCCTGCCGGAACTGGCGCTCCCGATCGTCGTCACCTGGGCGCTGGGCTGGCGCTTCGCCCGGCTCTACGCGGTGCCGTTGGCCGTGCTGGTGACCGTGCTGATCATCCTGTTCGCCACCCCGATACCCGAGGGGGCGCTGGCCGACATCTGGCCGAACCCGGTGTTCGTGATGCCGGAACTCACCCTGCCCGCGGTGGTGAGCATCGCGGTGCCCCTGTTCATCGTCACCATGGCCTCACAGAACGTGCCGGGCCTCGCGGTATTGCGGGGCAACGGCTACCAGCCGGAGGTCGCCCCGGTCTTCGTCTCGACCGGGCTGTTCAGCGCCGCCTCGGCCCTGTTCGGCGGCCACGCGGTGAACCTGGCCGCCATCACCGCGGCGCTCTGCGCCGGACCGGAGGCCCACCCCGACCCGGCGCGCCGCTATCTCGCGCCCGTCGCGGCCGGGGTCGCCTATGTCCTGCTGGGCCTGTTCGCCGGCTTCGCCGCCTCCTTCATCGCGGCTTCGCCACCCCTGCTGATCCAGGCCGTCGCCGGCCTCGCCCTGCTCTCCAGCCTCGCGGGCGCCCTGGCCGGCGCGCTCGGCCGCGAAGACGAGCGCCTGCCCGCGGTCGTGACTTTCGTCACGACGGCGTCAGGCGTCGGCTTCTTCGGGATCGGCTCCGCCTTCTGGGGCCTGGTCGCCGGCGGACTGCTCCTCGCGCTGGGCCGGAAAGGCGCCGCGCGGTAGGGGACGGATGCCGGAGCGCCGCATCACGTTACCGCGATAGGCCCGGCGGCGCTTGCCGGCGGAAAAGACGTCATCAAGCGATGCGGCGCCCATGGCCTTGCGGAACAGCGCGTCCATTGCCTCCGGAGCGGTTCGGCGTACCCGGGCCTCCAGATCGGGAGGGATCGTCCCGAACTGCGACTCCAGATAGAACAGTATGGCATCCGCCTTGCCTTTGGCGACGCCTTGCAGCAAACCCTCCTCGCGGCCTTTCGCCAGCCCTTCCGCCAAGCCTTCGGTCCTGCCCTGGCTGAGCCATTCCTTTGCAGCGAGCGATATCAAGTTCCCCTCCCGATCCGGCCTGACCCTGCGCGCCACCCTGGTCAGCAGATCGACCGTGACGGATGGAAACGCCCGGATGATATATCGGATGACCTGTTCCTCAAAGAACGTCCCGTCCCTCAGGTCGGCGAGGACGGCTGCCGGCAGGGCTTCCGGATCGCCGGAGCGGGAGGCATGCTTCAGGGTCCGCAGCCCCGCCCGGACCTCGCCGTCCGAAGACAGTTCCGCGTCCGGAACAGGCCCCAGGTCGCACAGCAGATAGCTCGCCTCGCCCGCCAGCCGGCGTAGGTCCTCGTCGGCATCCACGCAGCCGGAGATCGACGTCGGCACCGTCCAGGGCCGCCGGCCGTGGTAGAAGACGATGGTGATGATCGGCGGCAACCGAAGCTTTCCATCGGGTCCGATCGTCCCCAGGCGACGCCAGATCTCGACCCGGTAGCCCTGCACCTGCACCGGGGTCCACGGGAAAGGCGAGCTCTTGTGCTCGACCAGGGCGTGGAGCAGCAAGGTACCGGCATCGCGAAGCGACAGGCCGAATAGCCGGTCGCTCCGGGTGGGGTTCAGCTCCGGATCGACGAAGCTGCCGTCGAGCAGGATCGGCGGCTCGTCCGCCAGCCGGCTCACGATGTCGGCGGGAAGATAATCGCGGATCAGGATGTCGGCACGGCGCGGGTCGTCGATCAGGGCGTGGAACAGCGCGTCGTGCGGAGCGGACATCGGGGAACGAATACCATGGCAGGAGGCGGGCACCGGGCACGTGACCCGATGCCCGCCCCCGACGCCATGCGGCATGGTGTCAGGTCAGGCGGAAACCTCGCCGGGTACTACCGCACCTTGCCCTGCTTCCAGGCCTCCAGCAGCTGCTCGTAGGCGACCGTCTCGCCCTTGGGCTTCTCGTCGGCCAGCTTCGGCTTCGGGGCGCCGGGCTGGTCGAACCAGTACTGGGCGTCCTGGACCTTGTTCAGCTTCGGACCGCAATCGCCCTGGACGTTGGCCCGCTCAAGCCGCGCCAGCACGGCGTCCTGGGCCTCGGCCAGGCTGTCCATCGCCTGCTGCGGGGTCTTCTCGCCGGTCACCGCCTCGGCGACGTTCTGCCACCACAGCTGCGCCAGCTTCGGATAATCCGGAACGTTGGTGCCGGTCGGCGTCCACGACACGCGCGCCGGGCTGCGGTAGAACTCGACCAGCCCGCCCAGCTTGGGCGCCATGTCGGTCATCGCCTGGGTCTGAAGGTCCGATTCGCGGATCGGGGTCAGGCCGACCATGGTCTTCTTCAGCGAGGTGGATTTCGCCACGGTGAACTGGGCGTACAGCCAGGCGGCCTTGCGGCGGTCGACCGGGGTGCTCTTCAGAAGCGTCCAGGAACCCGCGTCCTGGTAGCCCAGCTTCATCCCCTCTTCCCAATAGGAGCCGTGGGGCGACGGCGCCATGCGCCACTTGGGCGTGCCGTCGGCATTGACCACCGGCAGGCCCGGCTTGGTCATGTCGGCGGTGAAGGCGGTGTACCAGAAGATCTGCTGGGCGATGTTGCCCTGCGCCGGGACCGGGCCGGCCTCGGAGAAGGTCATGCCGCCGGCCTCGGGCGGCGCGTACTTCTTCAGCCAGTCGATGTACTTGGTCAGCGCGTAGACCGAGGCCGGCCCGTTGGTGTCGCCGCCGCGGGTCACGCTGGAGCCCGCCGGGTTGCAGCCCTCGACCCGGATGCCCCACTCGTCCACCGGCACCCCGTTGGGGATCCCCTTGTCGCCGGCCCCCGCCATGCTCAGCCACGCGTCGGTGAAGCGCCAGCCCAGCGAGGGGTCCTTCTTGCCGTAATCCATGTGGCCGTAGACCCGGGCGCCGTCGATCTCCTTCACGTCGTTGGTGAAGAAGTCGGCGATGTCCTCGTAGGCCGACCAGTTGACCGGCACGCCCAGCTCGTAGCCGTACTTGGCCTTGAACTTCTCCTTCAGGTCCGGCCGCGCGAACCAGTCCGCGCGGAACCAGTAGAGGTTGGCGAACTGCTGGTCGGGCAGCTGGTACAGCTTGCCGTCGGGGGCGGTGGTGAAGCTCTTGCCGATGAAATCGTCGATGTCCAGGGTCGGCAGGGTGACGTCCTTGCCCTCGCCCGCCATCCAGTCGCTCAGCGCCACCGCCTGGCCGTAGCGGAAATGGGTCCCGATCAGGTCGCTGTCGTTGACATAGGCGTCATAGACGTTGCGCCCCGACTGCATCTGGGTCTGCAGCTTCTCGATGACGTCGCCTTCCTGGATCAGGTCGTGCTTCAGCTTGATCCCGGTGATCTCGCTGAAGGCGCGGGCCAGCGTCTTCGCCTCGTACTCGTGGGTCGTGATGGTCTCGGACACGACCGAGATCTCCATCCCGCGGAACGGTTCGGCTGCCTTGATGAACCATTCCATCTCCTTCAGCTGCTCCTCCTTGGAGAGGCTGGAAGGCTGGAATTCCTGGTCGATCCAGCGCTGCGCCGCGTTCATCTGGTCGGCGGTCTGCGCCGGCGCCGGCAATGCCATCGCCGTCAGGGCGGACGCCAGCACCGTGCCGGCCATCAGGGTTCTTCGCACCGTCTTCGACATCGTTTCCTCCGAACCGTTTCTGGTTGTTGTCGTTACGATAAGGCCCTGCTCCCGGGGGCCGTGCCGGGGCGGGGGTTCATCCGAACCTCATGACCGCCGCCATCCAAAGCAGCGACAGGCCGAACGCGATCCACAGGTTCAGGTCGGTGAAGCCGATGACCGCGAGATGGATATAGGCGCTGCCCAGCAGGCCGATGAACAGCCGGTCGCCGCGCGTCGTCGGCATCGGCAGGAGGCCCCGCCGCTCGACCGAGGGGGAGACCGCCTGCCACGCCGTCATGCCCGCCAGGATCAGCGCGATGCCGGCGAAGAAGGCCGCGGTGGGGCCGGTCCAGGCCATCCATTCCAGTTCCAGGGCGAAATCCATGGGCGCCGCCTCCTCAGACCCGGCCCAGGGCGAAGCCCTTGGCGATGTAGTTGCGGACGAACCAGATCACCAGCGCGCCGGGCACGATGGTCAGCACCCCGGCCGCCGCCAGCAGGCCCCAGTCCATGCCGGCGGCGCTGACCGTGCGGGTCATGGTGGCGGCGATCGGCTTGGCGTCCACGCTGGTCAGGGTGCGGGCCAGCAGCAGCTCGACCCACGAGAACATGAAGCAGAAGAAGGCGGTGACCCCGATCCCGGCGCGGATCAGCGGCAGGAAGATGGTCAGGAAGAACCGCGGGAAGCCGTAGCCGTCGATATAGGCGGTCTCGTCGATCTCTCGCGGGACGCCCGACATGAAGCCTTCCAGGATCCAGACCGCCAGCGGCACGTTGAACAGGCAGTGGGCCAGCGCCACGGCGATGTGGGTGTCGATCAGCCCGAAGGTCGAGTAGAGCTGGAAGAACGGCAGCAGGAACACCGCCGGCGGCGCCATGCGGTTGGTCAGCAGCCAGAAGAACATGTGCCTGTCGCCCAGGAACCGGTAGCGCGAGAAGGCATAGGCCGCCGGCAGCGCCACGCCGAGCGAGATCACCGTGTTCAAGGCCACGTACTGGATCGAGTTGAGATAGCCCGTGTACCAGGACGGATCGGTGAAGATCGTGACGTAGTTGGCGAAGGTCACCGTCTCCGGGAACAGGCTGAACCCGCTCAGGATCTCCTGGTTGGGCTTCACCGACATGGCGAGCAGCCAGTAGATCGGCAGCAGCAGGAAGACGAAATAGACCACCAGCCCGACATGGCGCTTCCTGAAGCCGGAACCGGAATGCTTGCCCCGGGCGCTCATCGCGCGTCCTCCCGGTCGGTGTGGGTGATGTAGGTGTAGAAGATCCAGGACAGCAGCAGGATCACCAGGAAATAGATCAGCGAGAAGGCCGCCGCCGGCCCCAGGTCGAACTGGCCGACCGCGATCTGCGCCAGGAACTGGCTCAGGAAGGTGGTGGCGTTGCCGGGGCCGCCTCCGGTCAGCACGAACGGCTCGGTATAGATCATGAAGCTGTCCATGAAGCGCAGCAGGATCGCGATGGTCAGCACCCGCCGCAACTTGGGCAGCTGGATGTAGCGGAACACCGCCCAGGCGGACGCGCCGTCGATCCTGGCCGCCTGGTAGAACGCCTCCGGGATCGACCGCAGGCCGGCGAAGCACAGCAGGATCACCAGCGGGGTCCAGTGCCAGACGTCCATGATCAGCACGGTCAGCCAGGCATGGAAGGCGTCGGCGGTATAGTTGTAGGGAATGCCGATGCCGTTGACCGCCACGCCCGCCAGCCCGATGTCCGGCCGGGCGTAGAGCTGCCAGATCGTGCCGACCACGTTCCACGGGATCAGCAGCGGCAGCGCCACCAGCACCAGGCACAGTGATGACCGCCAGCCCTTGGCCGGCAGGGTCAGGGCCACCGCGATGCCCAGCGGAATCTGGATCAGCAGCACGCAGCCGGAGAAGACGAGCTGGCGCAGGAAGGCGCCGTGCAGCCGCTCGTCGTTCAGCACCTGCTCGAACCATTCGGTCCCGACGAAGACCCGCTGGAACGGCCCCAGGATATCCTGGACCGAATAGTTCACCACGGTCATCAGCGGGATGATCGCGCTGATCGCGACGATCAGGAAGACCGGCAGCACCAGCAGCCAGGCCTTGTTGTCATGGGGGCGGTTGTCCATCGCGGCGCTTCTCCCTTCAGGCGACCAGCCGGCCGTCGGCATAGAGCCGGGTGCGGTCGGGCGGGAAGGTCAGCCAGCCGCGCTCGACCGGCACCGGGGCATCCTCGTGCAGCTTGGCCTTGACCTGATGGCGGCCCAGCCTCGCCGTGACGATCTTGAAGTTGCCCAGGTCCTCGATCAGGGCGATCTCGGCCGGCAGGGCGCCGTTCGCCGGGGACGCCCCGACCCGCAGGTGCTCCGGCCGGATGCCGATCTCCAGCGGAACGCCGCGGTGCGGCGCGTGCTCGATCACCGACCGGGCCAGCGGGATGCTGATGTCGTCCACCAGGGCCGCCCCTCCCTCGTACCGGCAGGGCAGGAAGTTCATGCCCGGGCTGCCGATGAAGTACCCGACGAAGGTATGGGCCGGCACCTCGAACAGCTGCTGCGGCGTGCCCACCTGCATGACCCGGCCGTCATGCATCACCGCGACCTGCTCGGCGAAGGTCAGCGCCTCGTTCTGGTCGTGGGTGACATAGATCAGGCTCAGCCGGAACCGCTCGTGGATCTGCTTCAGCTTCCGCCGCAGCAGCCATTTCAGCTGAGGATCGATCACGGTCAGCGGCTCGTCGAACAGGATCGCCGCCACGTCGCTGCGGACCAGCCCGCGGCCCAGCGAGATCTTCTGCTTCTGGTCGGCGGTCAGGCCGCGCGCCCGCCGGCCCAGGTCGGCCGACAGCTCCAGCATGTCCGCGACCTCCTCGACCCGGGCGCGCACCTCGCGCTCGGCGACCTTCCGGTTGCGCAGGGGGAAGGCAAGGTTGTCGAACACCGACATGGTGTCGTAGATCACCGGGAACTGGAACACCTGGGCGATGTTGCGCTCCTGCGGCGGCAGTCCCGTCACGTCGCGGCCGTCGAACAGCACCTGCCCCTCGCTCGGCACCAGCAGGCCGGAGATGATGTTCAGCAGGGTGGTCTTGCCGCAGCCGCTGGGTCCCAGCAGCGCATAGGCGCCGCCGTCCTCCCAGACATGCTGCATCGGCTTCAGCGCATAGTCGGCATCCCCCTTGGGATCGGGCCGGTAGGAGTGGGCGAGGCCGCGCAGTTCGATCCGTGCCATGGGTCTTCTCCCCTCCGCCCTATTCCGCCGCCATGCCCAGCCGGGGCCGCGGCGGTGCCGCGACCAGTCGCCCGTCGGCCCCGAAGGCGAACAGCCGGCGGGCATCGACCCAGGCGGTGACCTGCTCGCCCAGCCCCAGGCTATGCACCCCCTCCTGCTGCACGACCCAGGCGAAACCCCGGCCGTGGACGTGGATGAAAGTCTCCGACCCGCTGATCTCGGCCAGTTCGACCAAGCCAGGGACCGGGATGTCGTCCTCGTGCTCCCGGAACACCGAGAGGTGGTTGGCCCGCACGCCGAACCGGTAGCGGCCATGGGGCAGGTCGGCCAGATGGCCCGCCGCCGGCACCCGGATGCCGTCGGCCAGCAGCACGCCCGTCCCGTCCACCACGCCGTCCACCTGGTTCAGCGGCGGATCGCTGAACACCTGCCCGACCTGGAGCGACGCCGGGTTGTGATAGACCTCGACCGTTGGCCCGGCCTGGATCAGCCGGCCCTCGTGCAGCACGGCGATGGTGCCGCCGAGCATCAGCGCCTCCAGCGGCTCCGTGGTGGCATAGACGACGATCGAGCGTCGGCGCTTGAAGATCTCGCGCATCTCGGTGCGCAGCTCCTCCCGCAGCTTGTAGTCCAGGTTGACCAGGGGCTCGTCCAGCAGCAGCAGCCCCGCCTCCTTGACCAGCGCGCGAGCGATCGCGGTGCGCTGCTGCTGGCCGCCGCTCAGCTCGGCCGGCAGGCGGCCCAGCAGCCCGTCGATATGCATGATCGCCGCCGTCTCCCGCACCTTGCGGTCGACCTCCGCCTTGGGCAGGCCGGCCAGCTTCAGCGGGGAGGCGATGTTGTCGTAGACGGTGAAGGAGGGATAGTTGACGAACTGCTGGTAGACCATCGCCACGTCGCGGGTCCGCACCGACCGGCCGGTCACGTCCCTGCCCTGCCAGGTGATGCGCCCGCCGCTCGGTCGGTCGAGCCCGGCCATCAGGCGCATCAGCGAGGTCTTGCCGGCGAGGGTCGGCCCGAACAGAACGTTGAGGGACCCCGGCGCGAGCGTGAGCGACAGGTCGTGAAGGTGAGTCTCACCGCCGACGACACGGGAAATCCGGTCGAGCACCAGCGTCATCGGCGCCAGGTCCGGTCGTTGCAGGCACGGAAAACCGGAACGCACCCGTCACGGCACATGGTCAGCCATCCTCCCCGATCCTCTCCCTTCAGAGCCCGGCGCGGCGCCGGTGCGGAGAGTTCTTATGATTTGATACAGGGAGGTTATGCGGACTGCCCGTGTTTTTGCAAACGAAAATTTCGGGTTCAGATTGTTCTTAAACGAACATAATTCCGGTCAGGATGATCGAAAAGGAACATGCCGGGCATAGATGTCACCGGAGCCGTCGGCCGGGCGGCGGGACCTCAGCCATTCCACGACGGCGTCCTGGTCGAGCCAGTCCCCGAACAGCAGGCGCCGCTCCTCGCCGAGCGCCACGTTGTAGCGGTGCGGCCCCAGGTCCGCCAGCCGCTCCAGGCAGGCCAGCGCCCGTTCGGGCGTTTCGGGAATGAACTCGAACGACAGGCACTCGATCGGACGGGACAGCCCGTCGAGCACCGCCCGCTCGAAGCCCTCCACGTCGATCTTGCAGAATCGCGGCACGCCGTGCGCCTCGATCAGCGCGTCCAGGGTCATAATCTCGACCGTGACCCGCTCCTCCCAGCGCTCGCCGGGAAAGCGCTTCGACGCCGCCACCTGGGCGGCCCACTCCGCCGACAGGGTGGACAGGGTGGGATTGCGCCGGTTGACCAGCAGCTCGGCGCTGCCCGGCGCAGCACCCAGGGCGGCGGGAACCAGCGTCACCGAAGGATCGCGGCCGTGGAGTCTGCCGAGCACCGCGGCCAGATGGGGTTGCGGCTCGACCGCCACGACCCGGGCGCCCAGGTCGCGCCAGGCCCGGACCCGGTCGCCCAGATGCGCCCCGACGTCGAAGGCGAGGTCGCCGGGACCGAGGAAACGGCCGTAGAACGCCCTGGACCGCCGCCGCCTCAGGGGATTGGCCCGGTAGATCAGCGCCGAGCGGACGACGCCATAGGCTTTGGACAAGGAACTCGGCAGGAGTGTCAATGAGGGAGTTCCTATCTTGATGGCGCTTGAACCTGCGTCATCAAGATAGGGACGCGCCGCCGCGTTGCCAGGACCGCGCTCCGTGCTCGATGCCGTTCCCGGCACCGGGAAACCGTTCAGCGCTCGAGGGGCCCGAGGCTGACGCCGGGATTCTTCTACAAAACAACCGAATCTGATCTTCTTTGATTTTTAACAAAGCATTCTCACTGCGATAGACTGGCGAATTACTCAGTTTTTTCATCAAACAGCAATGCCGATTACAGGGAAGACACTCGCGCGATCATCCACATCCGGTCGAACCGAACGGCCGGCCACCTCGGCGCAGCGAAGAATTGTCGCAGCTGGCCATATCGCAATGTTTTTCGGGCATGGTGCGCCGCAACCACCAACTCGTGCGGAATATGGACATGCTGGGATCGATCGGTTCGCGGGTGCTCGGGCTCGCCATCTGCATCGCCGCCTTCGTCGCCGCGGCGCTGACCGCCGCCACGTTCCTCCGTCTCGACCGCATGATCGAGACGGAGGACGGCGAGAGGCTGGAGACCGCGTACCGCACCTTCGTCACCACCCTCGACTACCGGGCGGAGGAAAGCGAGACCCTCGTCTCGTATCTTTCCCGGATGGCCGAAGTGGGCCGCCTCGTCCGCGGCCGCGACCATGACGGCCTGCTGGCGCTCCTTAAGGCCCCGTTCGAAGCGAACCGCGCGGCCACGGGCATCAGCCAGATGCATGTGCATACGTCTGACGTCAAATCCCTGCTGCGGGTCAACCAGCCCGAAAAATGGGGGGACGACCTGACCGCGATCCGTCCGATGCTGGTGGAGGTCAACCGCTCCCGCAAACCGTTGCGCGGACTGGAAGGCGGCGTCTTCGGCCTGGCGATCCGCGGCGTGGTGCCGGTCCTCGACTCGGACGGCAACCATGTCGGGTCGATCGAGGCCGGCACCTTCCTGGACGACGCCCTGCTGAAGCGCGCCGCGGCGCCGGACATCCATTACGCCGTCTTCGTGAACACGCCGGAGGGGTTGAAGCGCTTGGCCGCGACCTACGGGGACGCCGAACCGCTGGCTCCCGAGCAGGCGCTGCGGGCCGCCGGGCTCGGCGAACGGGTGGTGACCCAGGGCTCCCGGGGGGACATCCCTTATTCGCTGGTCGCCGAACCGCTCCGGGACTACTCGGGACGGGTGATCGGCGCGGTGGAGGTTGCCCACGACCGGGGTCCGGCGATCGCCGCGTCGCGCAACGCGCTCATCGAGTCGGTCGCCATCGGGCTCGGCATGCTGGCGCTGGCCGGCGTGGCGGCGATGCTGGTCGGCCGGCGGCTGGTCTCGCCGATCAACAGCCTGACCCGGACCATGGGCCTGCTGGTCGACGGCCGCACCGACGTCGAGATCGGCTACCGGAACCGGCGGGATGAGATCGGGGCCATGGCCCGGGCGGTCGAGACTTTCCGCGAAAGCCGGGAGAGGATCGACCGTATGATCTCCGACGAACGCCTCCAGACCGAACGGAGGCAGCGCCGGATGGAACGGCGCGACCGCTGCATCGCCGACTTCGAGCAGGCGATGAGCTCGGTCTCGGCGGCGCTGTCCGCCGCGGCCCGGCAGATCGGCGAGCGGTCGGACCGGCTGGGCGCCGTCGCCGACCGCACGGCGGCCTCGGCCTCCACCGCGGCGGCGGCGGCGGTCCAGTCGACCTCCGGGGTCGAGGCGGTCGCCGCCGCGGCGGAGGAACTGTCCACCTCGATCCAGGACATCGTCCGGCAGGTTTCGGAATCCTCGGCCATCGCCCGGGACTCGGTCGAGGAGGCCGAGCGGACCAACACGACGGTCGCCGGCCTCGCCGACGCCGCCGACCGGATCGGCGAGGTGGTCGCCCTGATCAGCTCGATCGCCGCGCAGACCAATCTCCTGGCGTTGAACGCGACCATCGAGGCGGCCCGGGCCGGCGAAGCGGGCAAGGGCTTCGCCGTCGTCGCGTCGGAGGTCAAGAACCTGGCCAACCAGACCGCCAAGGCCACGGAGGACATCTCCCTCCAGATCGCGGCCCTTCAGCAGGTCGCCGGCGAGGCGGCGGGAGCCATCGGCGGAATCGGCGGTACGATCCGGCGCATCGCGGCGATCGTCGCGTCGATCGCCGCGGCGGTCGACCGGCAGGAGGAGAGCACCCGCGAGATCGCCCGCAGCGTGACCCAGGTGAAGGACGGCACCCGCGTGGTCACGGAACAGGCCGGCGGCACCCTGGGCAACGCCCGGGAAGCCAGCGGGCTGGCGGAAGACGGACGGGTCGACGTGGCCGCCCTGGCAGGCCAGACGGATGCGCTGCGCAGCCATGTCGACGACTTCATCCGGGACATGCGCGCGGCCTGACGCCGTCCCGGGTCCGGCCTCCATCTTTCACGGCTTCACGGAACCTGGGGGCGGCTGGCCGGTTGGTTATTCAAGTTGGCCGTTCCGGGGCCGCGAGGGGTGCCCCGGGAACGGGAAGGAGCCCAATGCTTGGTTAAATTGGCGTAAACGAAACTGGACCAAAAAAGCGGCAACTGTTCGGAGTCGCAAAAACGGCATAGGGTTTCATTTTACCCCTACCAACCGCAGCGGTGTTGCACCAATCTAATTGGCAACGAAGGAGAGGATACATGGAAATCGCTCTGATAGCTTTGATCACCTCTGTCGCCGTTGCCGGCTGCTACGCCGCCGCCGGCGCGCCGCGTCCGGTCCCCGTGCGGGTCCGTGCCAACCGGCGCAACCAACGTCGCTGATTCGATCCCTCGGATCCCCGTTTTCGAATCCGCGTGAAGGAGCCCGACCCGGACGGCGTGTCCGGGCCGAAGCCCCGTTCGAACGGACGGCCGGTCACCGATCGAGGTCGTTGATCGCGCGGTCCAGTTCGAATTCCTTCGAGGAGACATAGGTCTCCATGCCGCCCAGACGCCGTTCCATCTCGCGGAACTTGTGCTTCAGGCCGGCGATGGTGACATCGGGCTTGGTCGCCACCGTGCGCCAGAAATCCTCCTCCTCCCGGCTGGCATAGACCCGCGCGGGCTTGTTCTTGAGCACCAGCGCCGCCAGCAGGTAGGCGCCGACGACGGGCATGGTGAAGAAGATTCCGCCCACCGCCACCCCGAGGCGGACGAGGAAGACGTCCACCCCGAAATAGTCGGCCAGTCCGGCGCAGACGCCGAACAGCTTTCCCCTTTCCCGGTCCCGGTAGAGCCGGTGCGGGTTGGGCGAGGCGAAGGGCGATTCCGGCCAGTTCATTGGCGGTTCCTCCATCCCGGCGCCTCGGCGTCCAGTATCTTCTCCAGGCTGACGATCCGGTTCTCCATGCGGCCCGCGCTGTCCCACAGCTCGGCCAGCGTCCGTTCATCCTCGGCGGACAGCCCGCGGGCCGAGCGCCACTTGGTGACGTAGTGGAAGATGATCCAGAGCGGTGCCACGATGGTCAGGAACAGCACCGCCAGGACGAAAACGCCCCCGCCTCCCATGGCTTAGCCCGCCACCGGCTTGGAGTTGTGCAGGCGGGCCTTCAGGTCGGCCAGTTCCTGCTCCACCTTGGACGAGGCCTCCATGTCGGAAAACTCCTCGGCCAGGGTCCTCTTGCGGCCGAGATCGAAGGCCTCGACCCGTCCCTCCATCTCGTCCAGGTTCCGCTCGACCTGCTCGAACCGGGCGAAGGCCTCGTTGATCCGGTCGTCGTGGATCTGGCTGTTGACCTTCAGCCGGCTGGCCGCCGACTTCTGGCGCAGCACGATGGCCTTCTCGCGCTTCTTGGCGTCGGTCAGCTTCTCCTGCAGCCGGCTGATGTCCTCGCTGCTCTTGGCCAGCGACTCCTCGATGTGGACGAGCTGGTGCTGAAGCATGTCGATCTGCTCGGCGATCTTGGACTTGGCGACCAGCGCGCCCTTGGCGAGGTCCTCCCGGCCGCGCGACAGCGCCAGCTCGGCCTTGCGCTGCCAGTCCTCCAGCTCGCGGCCGAGGGCGGCCAGGCGGCGCTCGATCTCCTTGCGCTCGGCGATGGTCTTGACGGTGCTGGAGCGGACCTCGACCAGCGTGTCCTCCATCTCCTGGATCACCAGGCGGATCAGCTTCTCGGGGTCCTCGGCGCGGTCGAGGATTGCGTTGAGGTTGGAATTGATGATGTCGGTCAGGCGCGAAAAGATGCCCATGATGGATTGTCCCGTATGTGGTCTGTGGGAAAAAGAAGGGTCGGCCCGGCGTCCGGTCAGCCGACGAAGGCGCCCAGGATCACGCCGGCGGCGAAGAACACCCAGGTCTCGGTCGAGCGGGTGCGCAGATAGGCAAGGAAGCGCTCGCCGGTGCTCCGGCTGGACCGGGCCGTGTTCTGATAGCTGCTCCGGTAACGCGCATAATCCTGCATGGCAGTCTCCAAGGGGAACGGTCATGGTGTACGCGACTGCTATTGCAGCCGCCGTGCCAACCCGGCGAATCATGCGCAAGCCCTTGATATCGCTGAAAGTTCCGAAGGATGATTCAGCTTCGCCCCTCGCAATCCTGAAGAATACCGCCATATTATGGCGAGAAACCTCATTCATCGGCGAAATACACCACATGACAAGACCGTCCCCCGACCTGCCCGCCCTGATCGGCGAGTCCCCGGCCTTCCAGGCGATGCTGGAGCATGTCTCCAAGGCGGCCCCGCTCGACAAGCCGACGCTGGTGATCGGCGAGCGCGGCACCGGCAAGGAGTTGGTGGCGGCCCGCCTGCATTATCTGTCCAGGCGCTGGGACCGGGCGTTCGTCAAGCTGAACTGCGGCGCGCTTGCCGAGTCGCTGCTGGAAAGCGAGCTGTTCGGCCACGAGGCCGGCGCCTTCACCGGCGCCGTGCGGCGCCATGTCGGCCGGTTCGAGCTGGCCGACGACGGCACCCTGTTCCTGGACGAGATCGCCAACGCCCCGGCGGCGGTCCAGGAGAAGATGCTGCGCGTGATCGAGTACGGCGAGTTCGAGCGCGTCGGCGGCAGCCAGACCCTGGCGACTGACGTCCGCCTGATCGGGGCCACCAACGCCGACCTCCCGGCGCTCGCGGCGGAGGGGAAGTTCCGCGCCGACCTGCTGGACCGGTTGAGCTTCGACGTCATCACGATCCCGCCGCTGCGCGCCCGGCCGGAGGACATCCCCCTGCTGGCCGGGAATTTCGCCGTCGCCATGGCGCGGGAACTGGGGCGCCCCTATTTCCCCGGCTTCACCGACCGCGCCCTGGGGCAGTTGCTGGCCCACGACTGGCCGGGCAATGTCCGCGAGCTGAAGAACACGGTGGAACGCACCGTCTACCGGTCCGGGCGGCCCGACCGGCCGGTCGATACGGTGGTGCTCGATCCCTTCGCCTCGCCCTGGCGGCCGGCACCGCCGGCACCACCCGCTTCACCGCCGCCGGTCCCGGCCTCCCGCCCCGCTTCGCCGGAGCCGGGCTCCTTCCCGGACGCGGTGCGCGCCTTCGAGATCGGGTTGCTGACGGCGGCACTGGAACGCAATCAGTTCAACCAGAAGCGGGCGGCCGCGGATCTCGGTCTCCGCTACCACCAGTTCCGAGGCTACCTGCGGAAATACGGCCTGTCGGAAGACCGGTCGTCCTGAGCGGCGGCGCTCCCGGTGCGACATCGCGGCCGGCGGCGCGACAACCTGTCCGACAGGAATCTTGATCGATATCAAACCCCGGCCGCCGCGGACCTGTTACGAATTCGTATTATGACGATTCGCCTATGCCTTGTCATCATGGTCGCCGCCCTGACCGCCGTCCTGACCGCCGCCACGGGAAGCGCCCTGGCCCGGCCGACGCTGCTGATCTCGACCGAGAACGGTCCCGACCATGTACAGACCCTGATCGTCCGCCGCTTCGTCGAACGGGTGCGCGACTGCTGCGCGGACCGCCTCGACGTCGACCACCGGTTCGGCGGCGAGCTCTACCGCGACCGCGACGTGCTGGCGGCCCTGGTCCAGGGCAAGATCGGCATGGCGGTGGCAGGGACGTGGCAGCTCGACCAGGTGGCTCCCGATACCGGCGCCTTCATGCTGCCGGTCTTCTATGGGCGCACCGCCGAGGAGGCGGCGCTGGTCCAGGACGGCCCGGCGATCGAGGCCATGAACGGCCAGATCGAGGAAGGCCTGGGCGCCATCGTCCTCGGACGCTGGATCGGGCTCGGCTTCGCCCATTTCTTCACCACGCGGACGGCGATCGACGACGTGGACGACCTCGCCGGGCTGCGCATCCGGTCCCCGGGCGGGATGGCGAACGCCTGGCGGCTCGCGGAGCTGGGTGCCGAACCCGTGACGATCGCCTGGACCGACCTGCCCCGCGCGATGGCGGAGAACAGGGTGGACGGCCTGATCTCCACCTTCGCCACGCTCGACAGCGTCCCGCTGTGGACCCGGGGCGTGCGCTTCGCGCTGGAGGACCGCCAGTATTTCTCCCATTACGTCCCGCTGGTGTCCGACTATCTCTGGCGTCAGCTCGACGAGGAAAGCCGCCGCGACCTGCGCACCGCCTGGGACCTCGGCGTCGAGGAAGGGCGCGCGCTGGCCGCCCGGGCGCAGGATGACGCCCGGGGCCGCGCCCTCGCGGCGGGCGTCCGGATCGTCGTCCCGACGCCGGAACGAACCTCGGCCGTGCGCGCCCGGCTGGTCACCGGGCAGGCGGCGGTGGCGCTGCGGTCCGGGGTCGGCGAACGCGCCATCGACCGCATCACCGCGGGGCTGAAGGAATGACCGTGGCCGAAGAACCGCCGAAACGCCGGCAGCAACGGACCGGTCCGTCCCGCCAGGCGCTGTCGACGCTGCAAGGCGCGACGGTCTTCGCCGCCGCGACCATCGGGCTGGTGGTGGTTCTGCTCGTCGTCGGCCTGTGGAAGGACCGCATGGACCGGCTGGTCCAGGTCCGGTCGGAAGCGGAGACCCGGGCGATCCTGCTGGCACAGCACGCCGACGGGGTGCTGCGCCAGGTCGACGTGGCCCTCGCCGCCGCCGCGTTCAACCTGGAGGAGCGCGCTTCGGAGGGAACCGGGACGGAGACCCGCGATCCGCTCCAGCGATTCATGGCCCGCCACCTGCCGACCGGCGGCTGCCTGGTGATCTTCGGTCCCGACGGCGCCGCGCGATCCTCCGCCTGCCCGAGGTCGGCCGACCTCGGGCTCGACGAAACCACGCTGCGCGACCATGCCGGCGGCCGGATCACCGGCAGCATGGGCCACGACCATGTGCTGGGGCTGATCGCCCTCCGCCGGTCGATACTCGACCGGCGGGGCCGATTCCTGGGCATCGCCCAGGCCAGCTTCCAGGCGGTGGCGCTGCTGGGCTACGGCCACACCGCCGGAGTCGAGCAGGTGGAAGTCCTGGCGCTGCCCGACGGCGACATCGTGGTGGGACCCTCGGACATGTTCGCCGGGCAGCGGCAGGACGTCGCGCTCGACGCCGTCACCCTGATCGGCAGCGGGATGCGGGACGCCGGCGCCATCCAGGTCGCCCAGCGGGACGGGCTGATCGCCGCGGCGGCCCAGACCCGGGTCCTGCCGCTCCTCGCGATCGCGGCGACCCGGACGGGGGAGACGCTGGCCGCCTGGTGGCGCACCGTCACGATCGCGGCCCTGATCGTCGGCATCCTGGCCGCGGGCGCGTTGCTGCTGCTGGCCCGGCTGTTCCAGATCGAGCGGTCGCGGTCGGCGGCCTTCTCGGAACTGCGGCTCAAGGACCACGCCCTGGCGCAGTCGAGCAACGGCATCCTGATCTGCCGGGCCGGCGCCGACACCCCGATCGCCTGGGTCAACCGCGCCTTCGAGCGGAACACCGGCTACGCGTCGGCCGAAGTGGTCGGAAGGAACCCCCGCTTCATGCACGGGACGGAGATCGCGCAGCCGGCGCTGGAGGAAATC
This sequence comes from Skermanella mucosa, assembly GCF_016765655.2. Taxonomy (NCBI): domain Bacteria; kingdom Pseudomonadati; phylum Pseudomonadota; class Alphaproteobacteria; order Rhodospirillales; family Azospirillaceae; genus Skermanella; species Skermanella mucosa. The sequence goes on along the minus strand of NZ_CP086106.1, from coordinate 353,513 downwards.
CGCCGGGCGTTGCGCGACAGCAGCCCCGTGGTCGCGACGGTGCGCAATTTCCGCAAGGACGGGTCGCTGTTCTACAATCAGGTCAGCATCGCGCCGGTCTGCGACGACGATGGCCGGCTGACCCATTTCATCGGCATCCAGCACGACGTGACCGACCGCATCCTGGCCGAACGGGCGCTGGAGGACCGGGCCCGGTTCGAGCATACCCTGCTCGACACCATTCCCCTGCCGGTCTTCTTCAAGGACATGAACGGCGTCTATCTCGGCGCCAACCGGGCGTTCGAGCAGGCCCTCGGCCTGGAACGGGGCGGCATCAAGGGACTGCGCGTCACCGACATCGCCGATCCCGAGATCGCGGAGGTCTATGCCAAGGTGGACCGCGACCTGCGCATGCACGGCGGCTCCCGGACCTTCGAGACCAAGGTCCGCTACGCCGACGGCAGCCTCCGCGCCGCCGTGATCAGCAAGGCTGTGTTCCTCAACGCGGCCTCCCAGCGGGCCGGAATCATCGGCGTGTTCAGCGACATCGACGAGATCCGCCGGCGCGAGGCCGAACTGGCGAGCCTGGTCGACCAGCGCGACCGGGAACGGGCCCGCGCCGAGGAGGCAAACCGGGCGAAATCCAACTTCCTGGCCTGCATGAGCCACGAACTCCGGACGCCGCTCAACGCGATCCTGGGCTTTTCCGAGATCATCCGGGAGCGCACCTTCGGCGACGACCTCGACCGCTACGCCGAATATGCCGGCGACATCCACGCCAGCGGCGAGCACCTCCTGTCGCTGATCAACGACATCCTGGACTTGTCCAAGATCGAGGCCGGCAAGCTCGAACTGGCCCCGGACTCCCTGCCGATCGGGCCGGTGGTGAACTCGGTGATCAAGCTTGTGCGCCAGCGGGCGGAGGATCACGGCCACTCGCTCCGCGTCGATCTCGGCGACGCCGCGGAGGAACCGCTCTACGCGGACGAGCGGGCGGTCAAGCAGATCCTGTTCAACCTGCTGTCGAACGCCATCAAGTTCACCCCGGACCGCGGCCGGATCGACCTGGCCTGCCGGCGGGGAGCGGGCGGCTACGTGGAGCTCTCCGTCTCCGACACCGGAATCGGCATTCCCGCGGACCGGCTGCTGGCGGTGCTGCAGCCGTTCGAACGGATCGACAGCGCCTATACCCGCGGGCAGGAGGGGACCGGGCTGGGCCTGTCCCTGGTCGATTCCCTGGTCAAGGGGCATGGCGGCACCGTGGCCATCGACAGCACGGTCGACGTGGGAACCTGCGTCCGCATAACGCTGCCGACCGTCAAGCGGGCCGCCGGCATGGCGGCGTGACGAACGGGAGACAACGGCTAACCTTAACGGATAGTCGCACCCCGATCGCGCCTGTGATAAATAGTGGATGCCCGGCGCGATGCCGGGCACGGAACCAAGCGAATAGGGTCAGCAGATCATGTCCATGGGACTGTCGGACATCGGCAAGGCGATGAGCCCGGTCAGGGCCAGCTATCAGGCGCGCGTCCAGTCGCAGAACGCGGTGACCGAGGAAGTCGTCCAGAAGAACGAGAGCCGGCAGAACCAGACGCCGCAGCTGATGAGCTCCTCGTTCGAAATCTCGAACCAGGGATTGCGCAGCCGCGGCGGTCGGATCGACATCCAGGTCTGACCCGCCCCCCCGTCGCGGCGGGCGCCCGTCACCTCATTTCGCGTTCCTCAGGTGTACGCCGCGCATCAGGTGCGCCGAACCGTCGCTCCTTCCGACATCACGGGGTTTCTTCCGGGCGCGTTTCGGCCAGGAGAACAGCCAGTGCAGGCCCAGCCGGTTGATCACCTCGATGGCCACCAGCGTCCCGATGAAGCCGATGGTCCCGAGCACCGTGAACAGCAGCATCCCCTGGTCCGGCGGGATGATCCTCTTCAGCACTACCACGGCCACCGCCAGGATGATCCAGTGCAGGATATAGGCCGGCAGCGAATTCCGGCCGATGTGGCGGAACAGCGCCGAGAACGGCTTGTCGCCGATTCGCCCGGCCAGCAGGATCATGATGCCGATGCCGCCCACGGCCAGCGGAATGCTGGGTATCCGGTACCGCAGATCGGTTTCCAGCAGAAGGACGGTGGCCGGCATGCCGATGGTCAGCACGGCCATGACGGCCACGATCGTGCGGTTGGCCAGCAGCCTGGAGATCAGATCCTCCCTCTGGACGGCATAGTCGCCCAGCGCGAAGAATCCCAGCAGGAACAGGAACCGGTCGAGATACCAGAAATCCACCAGCCCCGACGCCGCCAGGGCCACCGCCGCGACGACCAGGCGCGAGACCCGCTGCAGTGCCAGCATGATCATGTAGAACAGGAACAGGTTGTGGAGAAACCACATGTGTCCCTGCGGCGCATAAGGGATCATCAGCAGCTCGCTCCAGGAGTGGGGCGTGCCGGAGAACGGGGCCGCGACCACCCAGAGGGAGACGTAGACCGTCGACCACAGGACATAGGGATAGAGGATGTTCCTCGTCTTCCCCGCCAGATACTCCGGGGCACCCTTGCGCAGCGACGGGCTGAGCAGCATGCCCGACAGGAACACCATCAGCGGCATGCGCAACGGGTTGAAGATGAGCGACAGGGTCGCGATCCATTGGGGAACGCTGTCGGAATTCAGCATGGCGTGATAGAGCGCGTGGTCGAAGATGACGAGGACGATTGCCATTCCGCGCAGCGTATCCATCCAGCCGATCCGGGCTTTGCTCCCGGACGGCCCGCCCGTGCCGTGCCTTGATGAATCGGAAATTGGCAGCAACACCATGAAGTGATCTCACGAGAACCGGAGCGTGTCGCAAGGACACCGCAGAAGCACGGACTCCCCGGGCAGGAGTCCGTTTCAAGGAAAGCCGGGTTATCGTGAGGATCAGGGCGGTGACGATTTGACGCAGCGTTGGCCCCGAACGGCCATGATCGTGCCGCCGTCGCGGCGTGCCGCCGGGATGAAGCCAAGGAGGACCGCCGCGATCCGGATCAGGACGACGGTCGTGTCAACGCCGCCGGAGGCGTCCTGTCCGGCACTCCAGGGTGCGGCCGTTGTCTGAAGGATGGTAGTCCACATGCCGTCCTCGCATTCCGGCATCGGTGCCGTAGATGCTCAGTAATACTGAACGCCTTACGCGGCCCCATGTTGCCGGCGGAGCAGGAGTTTGTTCATCCCATTCAGAACCGTGTACAGATCGGTGAATTGTGCAAGAAAAGCCGGAATGGTCAAGCTTGGTTCAACTTTTCCAAGTGCTTCATAAAGCTTACCCACGCTGGTGCGGCCGTCGATCCGGGCCAGCAGCGGACCGGCAAGCCGGGGCATCGGCAGGTTCACCGGCATCCCCCCGAGGTCGGCGCGCAATCCGGCTCCGGGCTTGAGGCCCCGGGCGATGGCGGCGCCGTCGAGGTCCCGCAGCACCGGCACCATGTCCAGGTCGTCGGGCGACGCCACCGCGCCGGCCGCGTCTTCCGGCCGCACCAGGTAGCACACATGTTTCGCCATGCTGCCCGAAAGCTGCTCGGCCAGGGCGGCCCGCGCCACCACGCCGAGACCGTCCAGGCGCCGCCGGACGCGGGGATCGGCGATGTAGCGCGCGGGATCGTAGCGCGCCGGCTCGATGAAGGCGGTGATGGCGAGCCCGCATCGCGACGCCAGGTCCGCCAGCTCCGGCACCGTATAGGCGCGGTCGCGGCTGTGCAGCAGCAGATCGTAGAGGCCGGCGTCGGACTCCTGGTGGTCGCCGATGAAGGGGTTGCGCTTCAGCCAGTTGGTCGGCGGCAGGGTCTTGAGCAGCCGTTTGGCCAGATCGACCCGCTCGGCGTCGGGCAGCCCGTCCGCCAGGGTCCGCAGGGCGTCCTGCAGCGGATAGACCCCTGTCCGCCCGAAGGTGCCGTAGACCATCAGCCCGATGCCGCCGCCGGGCGCCAGCGCGGACAGCAGGGACCGGAGCCCCGCCGCGGGGTCCTCCAGATGGTGCAGCACGCCGCAGCAGTCGATGTAGTCGAAGTTCCCCAGCCCCTCCAGGTCGAGCAGCGACCCGCTCCGGAAGCGGATGCTGGCCAGCCCCCGCGCTGCGGCGCGCCGTTCCGCGATGGCCCGGGACGCGTCGGACAGGTCGAGATAGGTGATCTCGGCCGCCAGCCCGGCGTCGGCCGCCTGCTGGGCCAGCATGATCGTGCCGTCGCCGGTCCCGCCCCCGGCGAACAGCACGCGGAACGGCGCCGCCCCGCCGGGGCTCCCGCCGAGACGGCCGCCGAAGACATAGTGGTTCACCTCGTCCAGGTGCCCCGGCGACCCGGTCAGCAGGCGTTTGGCCTCGTCGCGGGGATCGCGCGCGGGATAGGGATAGGCCTCGTACTGGGCGCGCAGGCGGTCGGACATCGAATTCGGTTCCAAGCAGGTCCGGTTCAGTCTCGCCCGGGGATCGAGAGGACCACCTTGCCGGTCGAGCGCCGCTCGATCAGCAGCCGCATCGCCTCCCCGTTCTCCTCGATCGGCAGCCGGTGCGAGATGTGCGGCCGGATCCGCCCCTCCTCGAACCACCGGAACAGGGTGCGGAAGCTCTCGGCGACGGTGGCGGGCGCGTGTTGGCGATAGGCACCCCAGTGGACGCCCACCGCGGCGCAGTTCTTGACCAGCAGGATATTGGCCGGGATCTGCGGGATGCGCCCTTCGGCGAACCCGATCACCAGCAGCCGCCCGCCCCAGGCGATGCAGCGCAGGCTGGCGTCGAACACGTCGCCTCCGACCGGATCGAAGATCACGTCGGCCCCGGCCCCGCCGGTCAGCTCCTTGACCCTGGCCCGGATATCCTCGGCGCGGTAATCGATCAGGTGGTCGGCGCCGCGCCCGGACGCGACCGCCAGCTTCTCGGCCGATCCGGCAGAGGCGATCACGGTGGCGCCCATGGCCTTGCCGATCTCGACGGCGGTCAGCCCGACGCCCCCGGCGGCGCCGTGGACCACCAGCGTCTCCCCCGGCTTCAGCCCGGCCCGCTCCCACAGCGCCACGTGCGAGGTGCCGTAGGCGATCGGGAAGCCGGCCGCCGTCTCGAAATCCATCGAGTCCGGGATGGGGAACACGTCGGCGGCCCGCGCCACCGCCCGCTCGGCGTAGCCGCCATGGTCGAGCAGCGCCATCACCCGGTCGCCCGGCCGGACCGAGGTCACGCCGGACCCCACCTCCTCGACGATCCCGGCGACCTCCAGCCCCGGCGAGAACGGGAACTCCGGCTTGACCTGATACTTGCCGCGGATCATCAGCGTGTCGGCGAAATTGATGCCCGCCGCCCTGACGACGATCCGGACCTGGCCCGCCCCCGGCGCCCCGGGCTCCGCGACCTCTTCCAGGACCAGGCTCTCCGGCCCGCCCCACTCCCGGCACACCACGGCACGCATCGGCTCCCCTCCTCGATCCTTATTTCGCGGCCGGACTATATAGTCCCCGTCCGGCCCGGCCAACATTACTCGGGCCAGCCGGCCGCCGGGCGGATCTCCCCGACCGCGAGGCCGACGCGGTTGGTGATCTCGGGATGGGTCACCCCGGCCAGTTCCCGCCAGCGGGCCTCGGTCAGCACCTTGCACTGGCGCAGCAGGGCCGCCATGGCGATCCCGGCGGCCCGGGTGGCGCCGTCCTCGATCTTGACCGCGATGCCCAGGCCCAGCTTGGGCAGGACGGCGCACATCACGCCCTCGGCACCGATCTTGACCAGCGCCTCGCCGGCGGTCGCCTCCATCATGCGGGTATCGAACGTGCCGCGCCCGCCGACCAGATAGGGATGGGTCCCCCAGGCGTGCCGGATGCGGGCGACCGCCTCGGCCCTGCGGTCCGGCAGTTCGCGCGGGTCGGCGAGCCGGGCCATCGCCAGCGCCAGCGACCCCAGCGGGATCGCGATGGTCGGGATGCCGCAGCCGTCGACGCCCCAGGGCGCCGCCGACAGGTCGCGCGCCGTCATCTGCTCCAGCACGCCCAGGATGCGCTGCTGCACCGGGTGGTCGAAGCGGATGTACCCCTTGGTCGGCTCGCCCTTGTGCCGGGCGGTGGAGAGCATGCCGGCATGCTTGCCCGAGCAGTTGTTGTGGACCGTCCCGGGAGCGTCGCCCGCCCGGATCAGGGCGTGGGCGGTCTCCTCGTCGTACGGCAGGTGGGTGCCGCATTCCAGGTCGGCGGGCCCGCAGCCGATCCGTTCCAGCCAGGCGGCGACCAGCCTGGTGTGGCGTTCCTCGCCGTTGTGGGAGGCGCAGGCCAGCGCCAGCTCCTCGTCGGAGATGCCGAACGCCTCGGCGGCGCCGCTCTCGACCAGCGGGATCGCCTGGAGCGACTTGATGGCGGACCGCGCATAGACCGGCTTCTCGAAATCGCCCCAGTGGGCGACCACGTGCCCCTCGGCATCGACGACGGCGGCGATGCCGCGGTGGCGGGACTCGACGATGCCGCCGCGCGTCACCTCGACCAGGACCGGCGTCTCGGCGGCGCCCAGCTCGGCATGCCCTTCCAGGGGACCGGACACCTCCTGTCCATGGGTGTGGCCATGTCCGCGACAGGCGTGGCCGTTGTGATCGCTCATGGGAATTCCATCCGACGGTGCTTCAGAACGCGTGATACTTGCCCCGGCGAAGGCGTCGGTGCAAGGTGCGCTCATGCGTGGATATTTTGCAATCGGGGTAGAGGGCGTCAGCAAGGCCTTCAACGTGGGCAACCTTGTCAGGTCGGCCCATGCCTTCGGCGCCAGTTTCGCCTTCACCATCGACGCCCGGCTGGACAAGCGCCAGCTCCGCGTCTCCGACACTTCCGATGCCGGCAGCCACCTGCCGCTCTACCACTATCCCGACCTGGGATCGCTGGACCTGCCCCAGGGCTGCGCACTGATCGGCGTCGAGCTGCTGGACCGCTCGATCGACCTCCCCAGCTTTCGCCACCCGCTTCGCGCCGCCTACGTGTTCGGTCCCGAACGCGGGAACCTGTCTCCGGAACTGGTCGAGCGCTGCGAGTTCGTAGTCAGGATCCCGACCCGCTTCTGCATCAATGTCGGCGTCGCCGGCGCCCTGGTCATGTACGACCGCATGATCAGCCTGGGCCGCTTCGCCGAGCGCCCGGTCCGCGCCGGCGGCCCGACCGAGGCGGTCCCCGAACATGTCCACGGCGAGCAGATCTACCGGACCCGCAAGGAATAGGGCCGCGGATGCACGCAGATAAGCACAGATGAGTTCCGGCCTCGGGCACGCTCGCTGCCCGCCGGCGCTGATCCAGGATTCTTAATCTGGGTGCATCTGCGGCCAAAATTGGAAAGCCCGCCCCGCGTCACCGCACCGCATGGACCGACGCGTGCAGAACCGCGATGGATTGCCCGCCGGGCATGCCCCGGCATGCGGCAAGGGGCGGGGGCATGGCGAACACCTACGACGCGACGATCAAGGAATTGGTCTGGGCCGGCGCCCCGGCCCTGCTGAGGATGCTGGCCGGCGACCGGGTCGCCAGCTTCCTGTCGGCCGAGTTCTCCACGGTGCGCCAGCGCCGCCCGGACATGGTCGCCGAGCTGGATGGCGGCGGCCTCTTCCACATGGAATTCCAGGTCGGCCGCGAGGACATGCTCTGGCGCATGCTGGAATACTACGCCCTGATCTCCCGGCACCATGGCGGCGCCCCGGTGACCCAGCTGGTGCTCCATCTCGGCGAGCGCGGCGAGGACGGCCCGCCCGGCATCCGCCATCCCAACCTGAACTTCCGCTACGAGGTGCGCTACATCGCCGACCTCGACGCCGGGCCGCTGCTCGACAGCCCGGCGCCGGAGGACGCGGTGCTGGCAATCCTGTGCCGATGCGACGATATTAGGGAGCGCGTGCGCCGCATCCTCGCCCGCCTCGCCCCGCTGCCCCGGCGCGAGCGCGCGGACGCCGCGGCCAAGCTGCTGATCCTGTCCCAGTTGCGCAGGGCGACCCCGGTCGTCAAGGAGGAGTTGGAGACCATGGCGATCCAGTTCAACATCAAGGAACACCCCTACCTCAGCGAGATCTTCGCCCAGGGCCTGGAGGAGGGCAGGGCCGAGGGCAGAGAAGAGGGCGAGGCCAAGGGCCGGGCGGAAGCGCTCCTCCGGCTGATCGAGCGCCGCCATGTCGCGGTGTCCGAGGAGATCGGACGCCGCATCCGCGCGGCGACGGTCGCCGAACTCGACCGCTGGCTGGACGCCGTCATCGACGCGCCGACCCTCACCGCCGCCGACCTCGACGCCATCCTGGCCCAGCCGCACCACTGAGCTTCGATCCCCGCGGCGCCGGGTCAGAACCTCACGAACGGGTTCAGGAGGCGCATCAGCGGGCCGGTCAGCCGGAGCGGAGCGTCGGTCAGGGTGACGCAGACGCAGTCCGCGCCCTCGTCGGCGACCGGCTTGTGGTCCACCTCGGCGTCGGAACACGCGATGTCGCCGCGCCGGTAATGCCCCGAGCCATCGCTGAAGCCTCCCTCCAGGACCAGGGTCAGCTCGGTCCCCTCATGGGTGTGCTGCGGCACCGCGACGCCGCCCTTGATCCGCATCAGCCGCGCCTTGATCCGCCCGCGGCCGGCCGATACGACCGGTATGTCGTACAGATCGATGCCGCGAATCAGCCGCTTCCACCGCACCGCGTCCAGGTCGCCCCCGACATAGTCGCGCAGCGGCCTGGGCAGCACCGGATCGGAAAGGCGGGCGGGTTCGGCAGTTCCGGCAGGCGCCGGCCGGCCGGCTTCTTCGCGGTCCAGCCGCGCCATCAGGGCCGGCAGCGCGTCCGATGCCATGGGAGCCGGCTCGACATCGTCGAGCAGCGCGCCGCCGACCGCTTCGAACAGGGCGACGGCGTCGCGGCACGCGGGGCAGAGCGCCAGGTGGGTGGCCACCACGAGGCCGGTCGCCTCGTCCAGGGATCCGGCCGCGTAGCCGGCCAGCAGCGCGTCGTCGGGGTGATGAGCCGGCGGATGCCGGACCGGTTTTCGGAGGACCGGGATCATCGCCCGCCCTCCAGTTCCCGGCGCAGGCGGCCCATGGCGAGGCGCAGCCGCGACTTGACGGTCCCGAGCGGCAGGCCGCGCGTCTCGGCGATCGCGGCGTGGGGCTGGTCCTCGAAATAGGCCAGCCGCAGCAGGTCCGCCTGCTCGGCCGGCAGTCTCAGGATGGCGGCCCGCAGGCGCGCGGTGTCCTCGACCGATTCGATGGCCCGGTCGGCGCTCGGCGGCGCGTCGGGGACTATGGCGGGAACCAGGGCCGGGTCGCCGGGATCGATCTCGGGCCGGCGCTCCCGCCGGATGGCGTCTATCCGCTTGTTGCGGGCGATGGTGAAGATCCAGGTGGCGGCACCGGAACGGGCCGGATCGAAGGCCTCGGCACGGCGCCAGACCAGCAGCATGACCTCCTGCGCGAGCTCGTCGGCCTGGGACGGCCCGGCGCCGAGCCGCTGCAGGTAGCCCTTGACCTTGGGCGCGATCCTGTGGAACAGCTCGGAAAACGCCTTCCGGTCCCGGTCGCACGCGACGGCGACCAGAAGATCGTCAAGCGACCGCTCCTGGGCGGCGGCAAGGGGCGGAATATCCGGCATTCCCCTATTGAAGGTGAATACCCGCCCCAGGACAAGCCCGCAGATGGCCCAGGGTGCCCCGCCCATCGGCGTCGTCCGCAATGAAGATGCGCAGTCCATGGGAACTTCTACGCGCGACCTACTGGGCCGGATCACCCGGTTAACGGAAATTTTTCCAACACCTGCGCACAAGAGTGGTTACTACGGTTAATTTGGGCGCTACGGGCGCTGGAAATCCTCCCTCAACCTGTATAGTGTGGCGCCATGCCGATACCATTTCGCACCTGCACAATGATCAGCCTCATCCCATTCTTCCGGTCAGCCGGCCTCCTCCCGGCCCTCTGCCTCGCCCTCGCGACGCTCGCCTCCGGAACCACGGCCACCGCCGCGGAACCGCAGTTGATCGGCTCGTTCAACGACTGGAACGCGTTCTCGTACGACGAGAGCGGCCAGAAGGTCTGCTACATGTCGAGCCGGCCGAAGAAGGACGAGGGGAATTACAAGCAGCGCGGCGACATCTACGTGCTGATCACGCACCGTCCGGCGGAAAAGAGCCTGGACGTGGTCAGCGTGACCACCGGTTACACCTACAAGGAAAAGAGCGAGACCATCGTCTCGATCGGCAACCAGAACTTCCGCCTGTTCACCGACGGCGACACCGCCTGGGCGCGCGACGAGAAGACGGACCGGGCGCTGGTCGACGCGATCCGCAGCGGGTCGGCCATGGTCATCAAGGGCACGTCCAACCGCGGCACGGCGACCACCGACACCTACAGCCTGTCCGGCACCTCGGCCGCCTACGAGGCGATCAGCAAGGCGTGCAACGTCAAGCGCTGATTCGGGAGGCCTGCCGGCCCATACAGCATTTGACACCGCTGGGCCGAAGCCCCATGTAGCGCCGCATGGGCGTTTCAAGTCATGCAAGCATGTTCGCGCCGCCGGCCCCCAGGGCCGACGGGCGCCGTAATCTGATCGGGCTCGACCGCGTCGAGCTGGCCGCCGAGCTGGACGCGCTCGGCCTGCCGGCTTTCCGCGCGCGCCAGATCTGGCACTGGATCTATCATCGCGGCGCCACGTCGTTCGACGTGATGACGACGCTGGCGAAGCCCGTGCGCGAGCAGCTGGAGGAACATTTCCTCATCGACCGGCCCGAGGTCACCCGCGACCTCAAATCGTCGGACGGCACGGCCAAGTGGCTGCTGCGCATGGCCGACGGCCAGCAGTTCGAGACCGTCCACATACCGGAGGAGGACCGCGGCACCTTGTGCGTGTCGTCCCAGGTAGGCTGCACGCTGACCTGCCGGTTCTGCCACACGGGGACCCAGCGGCTGGTCCGCAACCTGGAACCGTCGGAGATCGTCGGGCAGGTCATGCACGCCCGGGACCGGCTGGGCGAGTGGCCGGCGCCCAAGGACGGGCGCATGCTGTCCAACATCGTGATGATGGGCATGGGCGAGCCTCTTTATAACTACGACAACGTCGCCAAGGCGCTGAAGATCGTCATGGACGGCGAAGGCATCGCGATCTCCAAGCGCAGGATCACGCTCTCGACCTCCGGCGTCGTGCCGATGATGCGGCGCTGCGGCGAGGAATTGAACGTCAACCTCGCCGTCAGCCTCCACGCCGTCACCGACGAGCTGCGCGACCGCATCGTCCCGCTGAACCGGAAATACCCGATCGCCGAGCTGCTGGACGCCTGCCGGACCTATCCCGGCATCAACAACGCCCGCCGGATCACCTTCGAGTACGTGATGCTGAAGGGCGTCAACGACAGCCTGGCGGACGCGAAGGAGTTGGTGCGGCTGCTCGACGGCATCCCGTCCAAGATCAACCTGATCCCGTTCAACCCGTGGCCCGGCGCCCCGTTCGAGCGCTCGACCGACGCCGCGATCCGCAAGTTCGGCGACTACGTCAACAATGCCGGCTATGCCAGCCCCGTGCGGACCCCGCGCGGCGAGGACATCATGGCGGCCTGCGGCCAGCTGAAGTCGGACAGCGTCAAGCAGCGCGCGTCGGACCGGCTGGCGGAAGAGGCGGCGGCCCGCGCCGCCGTCGCCCTGGCGGTGGCCGAGAAGGAAGCGGCCCTTTCCCTCTAGGGGGTTTTGCCCTAGATCAACGCCGGACACCGCCCCGGACACTGCCGCCGGGCAGGCCACCGCTGGAATCATCGCCGTGCAGTACTTTCTCGATCCGTTCTGGTTCAACCTGGCGCTCAGCGCGGCGGTGCTGTGGCCGCTGTGGCGGATCTTCCGCCGGGCCGGGCTCAATCCCGTCTGGTCGCTGCTGATCTTCGTGTCGGTCGCGATCCCGCTGCTGGGCCAGTTGCTGGTGCTGCTGGTGCTGTTCCATTCCAAATGGCCGACCCTGCCGCCCAAGCCGCCGGCCCAGCCGCGCAAGAAGCCCCGCACGGTCCAGCGGGCCAAGGCATGAAGCGCATGAAGGAGATGCCGGCATGGGCAATCTGAGCGAGACGGTGACGTTCTTCCGCGACGTCGATCCCAACGTGTCGCTGATCGTCATCGGCATCATGCTGACCTGGACCCTGGCCGCCGGCTCGTTCCTGCTGGCCCGGCTCGGCATCAAGCCGCTCTGGGTCCTGCTGCTGGTGGTGCCCGGCCTCAACGTGCTGGCGATCTGGCTGTTCGCCTATGTCCGCTGGCCCCGCTACGAGGAAGCCCGGCGCAAGGCGCTTCAGCCCGGCGGATCGCCCTGATCGGTCCGGTCGCCGCCGGTCCCATGGGCGGTCCCATGGCCGGCCCCGTAGCTGGTCCATGACCCGTGCGGCGTGCGGGTGCTCCGGGCGCCGTCGCCCCGGCGTGTCGCCCGGTCGTCCACCGCGTCGTCATAGCCGCGCCGGTTGCTGTAGAAGACCAGGAACATCAGCCCTCCCCCCAGCGCCAGGGTGCCCAGCCCGCCCAGCAGCAGGGCCAGCAGCCCGTGGCCGCTGATCGCGACCTCGGCGCCGTCCAGGTTCCAGCCCGCGAAGCCGAAGACGAGGGCCGCCGCGAGCAGAGCGACCAGCACGGCGATGACGAGGAAGGTCTTCATTCCCGTTCAACCGCTCCGGGGCGGGGATTGTTCCGGCCGTCCCGTTCCGGTTCCCGTGACCGCGGGCGGTCTTGCGGGCCGCCGCGGTTGGCCCTAATGTCGCGCCGGCTTTCTACCCTCGGACTGTACGGGCACCCTCATGAGCGGCGACATCAAGAAAATCGTGCTGGCCTATTCCGGCGGCCTCGATACCTCCGTCATCCTGCGCTGGCTGCAGGAGACCTACCGCTGCGAGGTGGTGACCTTCACCGCCGACATCGGCCAGGGCGAGGAGCTGGAGCCCGCCCGCAAGAAGGCCGAGATGATGGGCGTCCAGCAGATCTACATCGACGACCTGCGCGAGGAGTTCGTGCGCGACTTCGTCTTCCCGATGTTCCGCGCCAACACCCTGTACGAGGGGACCTACCTGCTCGGCACCTCGATCGCCCGGCCGCTGATCGCCAAGCGCCAGATCGAGATCGCCAACGAGGTCGGCGCCGACGCCGTCGCCCACGGCGCCACCGGCAAGGGCAACGACCAGGTCCGGTTCGAGCTGGGCTACTACGCCCTCAAGCCCGACATCAAGGTGATCGCCCCCTGGCGCCAGTGGGACCTGAACAGCCGCACCAAGCTGCTGGACTACGCCGAGCAGCACCAGATCCCCATCGCCAAGGACAAGCGCGGCGAGGCGCCCTACTCCACCGACGCCAACCTGCTGCACATCTCCTACGAGGGCAAGGCGCTGGAGGACCCCTGGGTCGAGCCGGACGAGGACATGTTCACCCGCTCGGTCGCCCCGGAGAAGGCCCCGGACACCCCGACCTATGTCGAGATCGAGTTCAGGCACGGCGACGCCGTGGCGGTCGACGGCACCGCCCTGTCCCCGGCGCAGGTGCTGACCCGGCTGAACGAGCTGGGCGGGCAGAACGGCATCGGCCGCCTGGACCTGGTGGAGAACCGCTTCGTCGGCATGAAGAGCCGCGGCGTCTACGAGACCCCCGGCGGCACCATCCTGCTGGCCGCCCACCGCGGCATCGAGAGCATCACCCTCGACCGGGGCGCCATGCACCTCAAGGACGACATGATGCCCCGCTACGCGGAGCTGATCTACAATGGCTTCTGGTTCAGCCCGGAGCGCCTGGCGATCCAGGCCCTGATCGACAAGACCCAGGAGCAGGTCAATGGCACGGTCCGCCTCAAGCTGTTCAAGGGCCAGGCCAGCGTGGTCGGCCGCAAGTCCCCCAACTCGCTCTACCGCCTGGACTACGTCACCTTCGAGGCCGACTCCGTCTACAACCAGAAAGATGCGGAAGGCTTCATCAAGCTGAACGCGCTGCGGCTCCGCCTGGGCGCCATGGCGAAGGGCGTCTGAGGCGCCCGGGGAGTTCGACGGATGTCCTGGCGCAAATGGCCGCGGCCGGCGGAAGCGCTTCGCCGCTTGGTCCGGCAAAAGCGGGAGGAAAGGACTCTCGCACTTTACGGCACCATCGATTGGGACGGCGACCTGGAGCAAAGCCGCCTTTGCCGCGGGACCGCCGATCGATCGTGGCCGACACGAGAGTCTTGATCGATCCTTCCTCGCCAAAAAGCACTTTGCTCATCTCGGCCTCTACGATTTCCAGTATTCCGGCTGGGCATTTCATTCCATGCGTTGGGCCGTGGCCCAACGCATCGCAGAAGATGAGTGAAGGAATCATCCGTTCCGGCCGGAATACTGGCGGCCCGCCCTCAGATCGGCGGCAGCGGCGACACGCCGAACAGCCAGGCGTGGCCGTGCAGGAACCCCGCGTAAAGCGCCAGCGCCACGACCAGCCGGATCCAGCCGATCTCGCGGACGGTGGCGGCGAGGTTCTGGCGGCCCTGGACGATCGCGGCGAAGGGGACGTTGGAACTCAGCTCGGTCCAGCGCTCCCACGTCAGCCCCCGGCGCACAGCGTTCTTGGTGTCGATCAGGACCGAGCCCAGCAGCGCCAGCACCGCCAGGGTCCCGAAGAACAGCAGGGAGGCCCAGTCGCCGTTCGGTATCATGTGCGACACCGCCCACAGCCCGATCCCCCACATCACCGGATTGCGGGTGATGCGCAGCACGCCGCGCGGCCCCAGTTCCTTCTCCAGCAAGGCGCCCTGCCCGACCGCCGTCGGGTTCGGCGTGCTGACCCCGCCGACCAGCAGCAGGAACGCCACCGGCATCAGGACCAGCGGGAAGAACCACATCCAGGCCGACGGGAACCACACCGGCTCGTAGGGAGCGGCGGCATAGGCCCGGACCAGCCAGACGATGGCCCCCAGCGCCACGATCGAATAGACGGCGGTATAGGCCCGCTCGCCGATCCGCCGGACCAGCGCGGCGCGCGCACCGGTGCTGGAGACGCCGAAATGGCTCGCCAGCAGGAAGGCGGCGGCGAGCGCCAGCCAGCCGAAACCGCCGGTCATGGATCAACCCTCATGAAGCATCTCCGGATCTGGTGATGACGACCTGCACGTCGGCCGGCCCGGCGAAATAGGGCGCCGAGGTCACCAGCACGGCGCAGCCGGTCGCGGCATAGGCCGCGGCATTGGCCTCGGTGATGCCGCCCGCCGCCGCGACCAGCGGAACCGGGTCCAGCCCGGCCACCCGGCGCACGACCTCGGCGACCGCGTCGGGCGCCAGCTTCTCCAGCTGAAGCACGTCGGCCCCGGCCTCCGCCGCGGCGACGGCATCGGCGGCCGAGGCGACCTCGACCACCAGCTTCCGCTCGGGATGCCGGCGCTTCAGGCCCTGGAAATCCGCCGCGCCGTCCAGGAAGACCCTGTGCTCGGGAAACACCAGCATCGTCTCCGACAATCCCAGCCGGTGCATCTGGGCACCGCCGGCCAGCACCGCCTTGACGCTGACCTCCTTGGTGCCGGGAAAATTCTTGCGGGTGCAGGCGACCGCCATGCCGGGGGATGCCGCCCGCGCCGCCTCGACGATCCGCCGAGTCCGCGTCGCGATGCCCGAGGCATATTCCACCAGCGTCTGGGCCACCTTCCAGGCCAGGTGGATGCCGCCGGCCGGCCCCTCCCCTTCCAGGAAGACCGTGCCCGCCGCGATCCGCTCGCCGCTCCCGTGGCGCAGGGATGCCCGGACGCCGCAGCGCTCCAGCAGGCGGGCGGCCTCCTCGGCGCAGCACAGCACCATGTCGGAGCGGGCGGCGAAGGTGATCCGGCCGGGGCGCGACCCGATGCCCAGGGCATGGGTGGTCAGGTCGCCCGCCGGCGCATCCTGGGCCAGCAGCGCGTCCAGCGCGCCGTCGCCGATCGGCAGCATCATGACGTCCCGCACCCTCCCGAAACCCATCCGGCTGAATCGGGCGGGATGGTAGCTTCGGCTTCCCGACAATGCACCTGCCCGTCTGGCCTTGGGCGGCGAATCGGACGACCTGATCCATTTTTGCACTTCCCCCGGGGTTGATTGGAACGGGATAGACGCCAAGTCTGTTGTCAGCGACGTCATGCAGAAGCGTGACCCGAACCCCTTTAATTCGCTCTGCGGATACCAAGTAATTTCCCGGGGCGATGAAGATCCTGTATTTACTCTGGAGGAATGAAATGCCGAAGTCCATTGAAGGCCGCACGGTCGCTATTCTGGCCACCCATGGCTTCGAGCAGGCTGAACTGGTCGAACCGCAAAAAGCACTGAAGGAAGCCGGTGCCACCGTTCATGTGGTTTCCCCGGAACAGGGCACGATCCGCGGCTACCGCCATTTGGACAAGGGCGACGAGGTCGGCGTGGACCGCCTGCTCGACGATGCGCGGCCCGACGACTACGACGCGCTCGTGATCCCCGGCGGCCTGTTCAATCCTGACGAGCTGCGCACCAACGAGGCGGCGCTCCGGTTCGTCCGTGCCTTCTTCACCGTCGGCAAGCCGGTCGGCGCCATCTGCCACGGCCCTCAGGTCCTGATCAGCGCCGATCTGGTCAAGGGCCGCACGCTCACCGCCGTCGCGCCGATCCGCAAGGATCTGGCCAATGCCGGGGCGAACGTCCTGGACGAAGAGGTGGTGACCGACAAGGGTCTCGTGACCAGCCGCACGCCGAAGGACCTGCCGGCCTTCTGCGCCAAGCTGATCGAGGAGATCGCCGAGGGCCGCCACCGCGATCAGGCCAAGGCCGCCGCCGAATAAGGCTGTCTTACCCGACCAGGTGCAGGAGCAGCCCGGCGGCGGCGCACGCGCCGATCACCGTCAGCACTCCGGCCTTGAAGCGGAACACCGCGACAAGGGCGGCGGCGCTCAGCAGCAGCGCCGCCGCGTCGACGGAGGCCGGGACCGGCCAGTCCACGGTCATCCCGGCCACCCGGACCTCCCGCACTTCCCGGAACAGGACGTGCAAGGCGAACCAGATCGCCAGGTTCAGGATCACCCCGACCACCGCGGCGGTGATCGCGCCCAGCGCGGCGCCCAGGGCCCGGTTGCCGCGCAGCTTCTCGACGAAGGGCGCTCCCAGGAAGATCCACAGGAAGCAGGGCACGAAGGTGACCCAGGTGGCCAGCAGCCCGGCCAGCACGCCGGCCAGCATCGGCGGCAGGCTTCCCGGATCGCGGAACGCGCCCATGAATCCCACGAACTGGAGCACCATGATCAGCGGCCCCGGCGTGGTCTCCGCCATGCCCAGCCCGTCCAGCATCTCCCCTGGCCGCAGCCAGCCATAGGTCTCCACCGCCTGCTGGGCGACATAGGCCAGCACGGCGTAGGCGCCGCCGAAGGTGACCACCGCCATCTTGGAGAAGAACAGCGCGATCCGGGTGAACACGTCGTCCCACCCCAACGCAAGCCCCAGCGCCAGGATCGGGCCGAGCCACAGGGCGAGGCACACGGCGGCGACCTTCAGCGACCACGCCAGGGTCGGCCGGGCATGGGCCGGGATCTCCTCGCCCAGCAGCGACTCGGCATCGGCGACCGTCCTCCCCCCGGCAGAGGCATGGCCGCCTCCTCCGCCCGCGAAGGCTTTCCACCCGAAATGCCCGCCCGCCAGGCCGATCAGCCCCGCCCCCAGCACGATCAGCGGGAACGGCACGTCGAACAGGAAGATGGCCGCGAACGCCGCCGCCGCGATGCCCAGCGCCGCCCCGTTCCTCAGCGCCCTGCCGCCCAGCCGGACCACCGCCTGGAGCACGATCGCCAGCACCGCCGCCTTCAGGCCGAAGAACACCGCCGCGACCAGCGGCACCGTGCCGAATCCGGCATAGATCACGCTCAGCGCCATGATCGAGACGACGCCGGGCAGCACGAACAGGATGCCGGCGATCAGCCCGCCCGCCGTCCTGTGCATCAGCCAGCCGATATAGACGGTGAGCTGCTGGGCCTCCGGCCCGGGCAGCAGCATGCAATAGTTGAGGGCGTGCAGGAACCGGGTCTCGCCGATCCAGCGCAGCTCCTCGACCAGGATCCTGTGCATCAACGCTATCTGCCCGGCCGGCCCGCCGAAGCTCAGCAGGCCGATCCGCAGCCAGACGCGGAACGCCGTTCCCAGGCCGACGCCATGGCCGGCACCGCCCGCACCATTGCCCGTACCGTTGCCCCTACCATCGGACGTGCCGGGCCGCGGCGGACCGGAGCGGTCGGCGGGGATGTCTGTCATGTCGGGAAGCCCTTGCCCCGGTTGTCGCCCGCCGGGACCCTAAGCCGGAGTCCCGCCCCGGAGCAACAGTCCCGCGGCGGGGCACCGCCGAATTCAGTCGCCCCGCTCCATCTCGTCCTGACGCATCGGCATCGAATCGATGGTGGAGAACAGCTCCCCAGCCAGGATCGGCTCGCTCCGGCGCAGCTTCTCGGTACCGTCCTTGCCGATCAGGATCGCGGTGAACCCTTCGGCCGGCGCGCCGTAGCGCTCCCGGAAACCCGCCGCTTCCGGGTCGCCCGCCGGCAGCGCCCGCACGATCAGGTCGCGGTCGGCGAAATCGTCCTTGTTGTCGGCGGCGCTGGTCAGCTGGTGCTGGACCTGGGGATCCTCGGGCGAGGGGCCGAAGACCAGCAGGACGCGGTTCTTCCCGCGATAGACGTCCAGGGAAACCATGGGAGAACTCCTAGGGCTGTCGATTCATGTGTCGAACCCCGTCAACACTCGGCCCCCGGGTCGCGTGCCGCGACTTTCCGCCGATTGCCGCGATCGCATTTGAGGCATATGATCGGAATCACGGCAGGCGCATCCGCACCCGCCGCGTCATCCGGGGAGCAGACAGTCCATGAAAGCCTTCGTTCTCGGCGTCTTCACCGCCGTCGTGCTGGCCGTCGGGGCGGCCGTCGTCCTGCAGAACTACGTCCAGCAACCGGCGTTCCAGGCCTTCACCACCTCTTCGGTCCGCGTCTGACCGGGAGGCCGGTCTCCTTGCCCATTGCCCGTATCCCTTGAGGTACGGGTCAGCCCGCGGCCAGCATCGGCTGGCCCGCGGGCTTGCGCAGGGCCTGGGCGGCGTTCAGCACCGCCTTCTGAAGTTTCTCGAACGCCCGCGCCTCGATCTGCCGGATCCGCTCGCGCGACACGGCGTAGCGCTCGCCCAGCACCTCCAGCGTGGCCGGCTCTTCCGCCAGCCGGCGTTCCAGCAGGATCTGCCGCTCGCGGTCGTTCAGCTTCTCCAGGGCCTGGCCCAGCAGGCGCCGCCTCAGCGCAAGCTCGTCGGCCTCCGCGACCACCGATTCCTGGGTCGGCCGGTCGTCCGACAGCAGGTCCAGCCAGTCGGTGTCGCCTTCCGCCCCCACGGCCGCGTTCAGCGAACTGTCGCCCATGGTCAGCCGGCGGTTCATCTCGACCACCTCCGTCTCCGGCACGTCCAGCTCGGTCGCGATGGTGGTGACCGTGGCCGGCGACAGGTCGCCCTGCTCCAGTTCCTCCATCCGGCCCTTCAGGCGGCGCAGGTTGAAGAAAAGCTTCTTCTGGGCGGCCGTGGTGCCCATCTTGACCATTGACCAGTTGTGCAAGATGTATTCCTGGATCGCCGCGCGGATCCACCAGATCGCGTAGGTCGCGAATCGGAAGCCGCGGTCGGGGTCGAACTTCTGGGCCGCCTGCATCAGGCCCACGTTGCCCTCGGCGATCAGCTCTGACGCGGGCAGGCCGTAACCGGCGAAACCGCGCGCGATCTTGATCACCAGACGCAGGTGGCTGCCCGTCAGCAGGCGCAGGGCTTCCTCGTCGCCGCGCTCGCGCCAGGCGACCGCCAAGTCCCGCTCCTGCTCGGGGTTCAGCATGGGAAAGCGTTTCGCTTCGTCCAGGTAGCGGCCCATGCCGCCGCCGGCCTGCGCGATATTCAACAATGTCATTCGTCGAGCCTCCTCTTCGTCGACATGTCCCACCCTGACGTAACCCGCCCGACACGACAAAATCGCCCCGCCCCGATGGTGATTCTGAAAATCACCCCGTGCTGGGTCGATGCGCGCCAAACCGGTATAGGTCGGGATTTCCGGGAAAGTCCGTCGATCCAATACGGCTCATCAAGAGCCTCGACGAACAGACTGAAGATAAGATTTCCTGACCGGTTTTCAAGTGCTTAGGCCCGGTGACTCGGACCGGCATCGCATATTGACCAAGGACCATCGACCCCGTTGATAACAGATCTATAACACGGAAGACAGCGATTCGGCCCACTTCATGGCTGGATTGAAAAAATCGCGTCCTCGGTAACAAATCCACATCTGCCCTGCCTTAAGCCACACGCCGGATGGGCTCTTCGGCCTCTTGGCGAACGCCGCCGCCGTGCAGTGACGACCTTGCTTTCTTGAAGATTTTGAAAGCATTCCGGGATCTGATAACTTGGTTTTGTGACCCTATGGCTCCGTCGATGGTGACCGTGGTGAATGTTTATTTCGAGGGCAAGGAAATGATCGGATCAAGTCCATCGTTCGGAACGGTGGATCTGACGAACTGCGATCGCGAGCCGATCGAGATCCCGGGATCGATCCAGCCCCACGGGGTTCTGGTCGTCCTTCACCCCGAAACCCTGTGCATCCTCCAGGCCGCCGGCCCGACCGAAGCCCTGCTCGGCACCGCTCC
Organism: Skermanella mucosa; assembly: GCF_016765655.2. Classification (NCBI taxonomy): domain Bacteria; kingdom Pseudomonadati; phylum Pseudomonadota; class Alphaproteobacteria; order Rhodospirillales; family Azospirillaceae; genus Skermanella; species Skermanella mucosa. The sequence goes on along the minus strand of NZ_CP086106.1, from coordinate 332,920 downwards.
GGGCGATCTCGCCGGCATTCCCTTCGGTTCGCTGGTGAACGCCGACGCGATCGGGGTGATCCGCGATATCCTGGCGAGGGCGACCCGCGTCCCCCGGTCGGAGAACCTGTTCAGCTTCGAGCTGGCCGCCGCCGGCCGCCGATTCGACGCCTCGGTCCATGCCGGGGAAGCCGGCCTGGTCGTGGAGCTTGAGCCGGTCGACGGGTCCGCACCCCTGCCTCCCGGCGGCCCGCTCGGGCTGGTGCAGTCGATGATGGGCGCGGTTCAGGGTGCCGCCACGCTCCGCGATTTCTGCCGGGGCGCCGCGGAGGAGGTGCGGCGGGTGACCGGGTTCGCCCGCGTCATGATCTACCGCTTCGACCAGGACGGCAGCGGCCATGTCTTCGCCGAGAGCCGGCGCGACGGCATCGGTTCCTACCTGGACCTGCACTATCCCGCCTCGGACATTCCGGCCCAGGCGCGCGAGCTGTACCGCCGGAACTGGCTGCGCCTGATCCCCGACGCGCGCTACCGGCCGACTCCCCTGGTCCCGCCGCTCAGCCCCCTGACCGGCCGGCCGGTCAACCTGTCGCACTGCGCGCTCCGCAGCGTCTCGCCCCTGCATCTGGAATATCTCGCCAACATGAACGTGCGGGCTTCCATGTCGCTCTCGATCCTGCACGGCGACCGGCTGTGGGGGCTGGTCGCCTGCCACCACGACGAGCCGCGCTATCTGGCCCACGGCGTCCGGGCCGCCTGCGAATTGTTCGCCCAGATGTTCTCCTTCCAGCTGGAGGCCAAGCTCAAGGCCGAGACGCTGGAGGACTCCATGCGCATGCGCGACGTCCACGACCGGCTGGTCGGCGTGATCTCGCGCGCGCCCGACCTGGCCGAAGGTCTGATCCGCCACAGGCCGAACCTCCAGGATTACGTGCCCTGCTCCGGCGTGGCGCTGTGGCTCGACGGCCGCTTCTCCTCGATCGGCACCACCCCGGACGAGGCGACCGTCAGGGATCTGGCGGACTGGCTCGGCCGGACCCGGTCGGACGGGGTGTGGGAGACCGACCGCCTCTCCGAGGTCTGGCCCGGCGGCCGCGACATACGCGGCATCGCCTCCGGCGTGCTCGTGCTCTCGGTCTCGCGGAACCCGCGCGACTATATCTTCTGGTTCCGGCCGGAAGTCGTCAGGACGGTCACCTGGGCCGGCAATCCCAACAAGCCGGTGGAGGCGACCGCCGCCGGCAGCCGGCTCTCGCCGCGCCGCTCCTTCGAGGCCTGGATGGAGGAGGTCTGCGGTCGCTCCCAACCCTGGACCGAGGCCGAGGTCGCCGCGGTCCGGACCCTGCGCATCACCCTGCTCGAAGTCGTGCTCCAGCGGGTCGACCAGATCGCGAAGGAGCGGGAGATTTCCCAGCGCCGTCAGGAGCTGCTGCTCGCGGAGCTGGACCACCGGGTCAAGAACACGCTCGCGAACATCCAGGCGCTGGTCCAGTACTCCGCCTCCGGGCATCGGGGAAGCTCCACCGCGTTGGAGGATTTCACCGCCTCCTTCGGCCAGCGCCTCCGCGCGATGGCCTATGCCCACAGCCTGCTGACCCGCAGCCGCTGGGAGGGCGCCGACCTGCGCAGCCTGCTGGAGGAGGAGATGCGCGCCCACCACGATCCCGGAGCCGCCGGCCGGCTGCGCCTCGACGGACCGCCGATCCTGCTGCGCCCCAAGGCGGCGCTGGCGCTCAGCATGGCCGTCCACGAGCTTGTCACCAACGCCGCCAAGTACGGCTCGCTCTCGACCCCCTCCGGCACCGTCGAGGTACGCTGGGCGGTGGCCGATCCCGCCGAGGCCCGCGTCTTCACGCTCGACTGGACCGAACGCGGCGGCCCCGCCGTGGCGCCCCCGGCGCGCAGCGGCTTCGGCCGCATCGTCATCGAGAAGAGCCTGGCCTACGAGGTGGACGGGACCAGCCGGCTCGACTTCGATCCCGAAGGCGTGCGCTGCCGCATCGGCATCCCGCAGGAGCACGTGATAGACGTGTCCCCGACCCCTTCGCCGCCGGATGTCGAACCGCGCGCCCCCGCCCCCGTCGCGCCCCGGCGTCCCCGCCGGATCCTGCTGGTCGAGGATTCGGCCCTGGTCGCGATGCAGGTCGAACAGATGCTCCATGCCGCCGGGTGCGAGGTGGTCGGGCCGGCCGCCCGCATCCCTGCGGCGCTCAAGCTGGCCCGGGACGAAACGGTCGACGCCGCGATCCTCGACATCGATCTCCACGGAACCCCGTCGTGGGACGTCGCCGACGCCCTGGCCGCCCGCGGCATCCCCTTCCTGCTCGCCACCGGCTTCAGCTCCGACGAGGCCTTGCCCGAACGCTTCCGCCAGGTACGCCGGCTGCTCAAGCCCTATTCGTCCGGGGACTTCGCGGAAGCGCTCGCGACCCTGCTCGTCGCGGGTCCCTGCCCGCCGTAAGCGGCGTCGAAGAACGCCTCCTCCAGCACCATCATCCGCCGGAAGCTGTCGCGCATGGCGGCCCCGGTCCCCTCGTCCGCCGCCATCCCGACCCGGTCCGTCTCCTCGCGCAGCCAGGTGACGAAGGCCTCGAATTCCGGGATCGCGTGCAGGTCGATCCACTCCGTCAGCCAGAACCGCTCCGGCCGCCGGGCCGGGCACGCCTGCGCCCAGGTCAGGTAGCTCCACTCCGCCGCGACCAGCACGGCGAGGATATGCGGATAGCTGCCGCTGCGCCCCGCCCCCTCCAGCACGGCGATGAAGTCCCGCGTCACCGGCCCCAGCTCGGGCGTCTTCCACGTCCCTTCGGGAATTCCCAGCGCCTCGAACGACCGCAGGAAGAAATCGTTCTCGTCGGCCGTGACCGCCGCCGCGAACCCGGCGAACCGCCGCTTCGACGGCATCGCCGGCGCCGCCGCGATGGCGCTTCCCAGCAGCGAGACGAAGCTGTTCACGAAGGCGTAGTCCTGCACCAGGTACCGCCCGGCGACGGCATCGTCCAGGGTATCCTCGCCCAACTCGCGGGCGAACCGGTGCGTCGTCATCCGCGTCCAGTGCGGCTCGGCCCCGCTCCTCAGCCAGTCGGTGAAACGCGCTTCGGCATCATTCTTCCTGTACTCGGCGAAACTCATGCTCGGCATGCCTTCCCTTGTCTCCCGTTTCCTCGCCGCCCACGATAGCCCGCCGGCCTCCGTCATGACACCCGTATCGGCCGGCGTCAGCAGCCGCGGGAGGACGACGGATCCCACGCCGCGACGATGAGAACGATCAGAAAGAGAAACGGGGTCAGAGAGAAACGGGGTCAGAGTTGGTTCCATCCGGCTGCCGCTCCTTAAGCCAAGACGCACCGGGAACCAGACCGCCGATACGGAGCTCCCGAAATCTTTGAGCAATCGCTGCGGGAAAGGCACTCTGCCCCCTTTCACTCATGTCGTTCCGCGCCTGCGGTCAAGGCACGGTGATAATCTCGAACGGTTCGCCGTAGGTCGGCCTCGGCCGAAGGCCGACGCCGACAGCGTGGCCGGAACGCCGGTGCAGGGCGTCGGCGTTCGCCCTGACGGGCGAAGGCCGACCTACCGCACTGCCTTTGAAGCCGCATCCATCCCGCCAAGCATAAGATTGAGATCCTCAGAAGCGAAGGATAAAATACCTACACCATCTGCCCGGAGAGCCCCCGCCATGCCCGCCACCGCCAGCACTCCCACCCCCGCCCTGCAACGCCGGCACGAAGCTTTCGCCCGCCACGTCTCCGCCGGCCGCAGCCTCGCCGAGGCCGCCCGGCTCTCCGGCTATGCCTGGGCCAGCGCCCGCCAGACCGGGTCGCGCCTGATGCAGGACGGCTGCGTCGCCGCCCGCGTGGTCGAGCTCGCCGCCGAGGAGGACCGCCGCCGCCGGGAGGAGGCCGACGAGCTGGTCGCCGTGCTCAAGCGCGTCATGTTCGAGGCCGTGGAAAAGCAAAACTATTCCGCCGCCCTGCGCGCCGCCGACCAGATCGCCCGCTTCCGGGGCTTGCTCCCGCCGGCGCCCAAGGCCGGCAGGCACGCCGCCGGCATCACCGGGACCATCGCCGCGGCCATGGCGGAGGCGGAGGACGAGGACGACGGCACCCTCCCCGCCGATCCCGACGCCCCGGGACTGGTCGGCTTCGACCCGCCCATGCCGCCGGCCGCCGTCGCCCCGGTCGAACCCATGCGCAACCTCAAGGAGGAGGCCCGCAAGCGCCACGCCGCCGCGGTCGAGCGGAACTCCCGCTGCCTCAAGCTGATCCTCGGCCGCCACAAGGACGACAAGGACCTCAAGGCCCGGATCGAGTCGTCCGACGACGCACATCTCTTCTTCGACGCCGACTACCGCCTGCTCCCCCAGGACCAGTGGCCCGGCGCCCCCGGCGCGGCACCCCAGCCGCTCGCGTGACCCCGCGATCATGACGAATCATGACATTCATCCGCCTTGGCACAGTTCCCGACGCCTCCCGGCTCCCCCTCGAAGGCGACGCCGTTCCGGACCGTTCCCGGCTAATCGTCGTGGCGGTTGCTGCGCAGCCGCTTCACGGCGGACCGCTGGCCCTTGGCCTCCAGGCGCCGCTGCTTGGACCCGAAAGTGGGTTTCGTGGGGCGCCGCGGGGTCGGCGGGATCGACGCTTCGCGGATCAGCTCGGTCAGGCGCTCCAGCGCCGCGTCTCGGTTGCGCCGCTGGCTCCGGTACTGGTCGGCGACCAGGATCAGGACGCCGTCCTGGGTCAGGCGGTTCCCGGCCAGCCGCTCCAGCCGCATGCGCACGTCGTCGGACAGGTTGGGCGACCGGCGCACGTCGAAACGCAGCTGGACGGCGGTCTCCGTCTTGTTGACATGCTGGCCGCCGGGACCCGAGGCCCGGACGAAGCTCTCCTCGATCTCGTCGTCGTCGAGGGATATGCGGTGCGTGATCCGGATCATGGGCCGAATATCGCCTTTCCCACGGCGGCGCGCAACGGCTCCCCGAACCGGAACGCCATCCGTGCCCATCCGTGATCCCGGAACCCCGCCGGGCCGGCGCGCCCGCCGTCAGACGGAACCGGAGCCCTCGGAAGCGGCGCCCGTACCATGACGAATGCTGACATCCGCCCCCGCCCCAGCCCCAGCCCCAGCCCCAGCCCTCGGCGCACCGGACGCCCGCGCGACGTGGATCAGCCAGAGCAGCAGCAGCAGCCCCGGCAGCGCCGCCGAGGTCGAGAGGACGTAGTAGGTCACCCAGTCCATCCGGTCGGCCAGCCAGCCGCTCGACGCCGCCAGCAGGTCGCGGCCCAGGGCGGAGAAGGACGACAGCAGCGCGTACTGGGTGGCCGTGTAGGCGACGTTGCACAGGCTCGACAGGTATGCCACGAAGGCGGCGGTCCCCATGCCGCCGGTCACGTTCTCGACCGCGATCACCACGGTCAGCATGCCGATGTCATGGCCGCTGCGGGCCAGCAGGACGAACATCAGGTTCGACACCATCTGGAGCAGCCCGCACACCAGCAGGCTGCGCATCACGCCGAACCGGCTGACCACGACGCCGCCCAGCAGCCCACCGGCGATCGAGGCGCCCAGGCCGAACGCCTTGGTGACGTTGGCGATCTCAATCTTGCTGAAGCCCAGTTCCAGGTAGAACGGCGTCGCCATGGCGCCGGCATAGACGTCGCCCAGCTTGTAGATCGCGATGAACAGCAGGATGGCGGCCCAGGCCCGGCGCGTCATGAAATCGGCGAACGGCGCCACGACGGCGCCGAACAGCCAGGCCAGCAGCTCCGCCCGCCAGCCCGTCAGCCCCGGCCGCCGCTCCAGGAAGTCGGCGACCGATCGCTCCCGCTGCTCGGATTCGGGCGAGACCCGGATGTCCGGCTCGCGGTTCAGCAGCATGGTGACGAGGCCGACGCCGACCAGCGCCGCCATGACGGCGTAGACCAGCGACCAGGGCAGGACGCTCGCAAGATAGAGCGCCCCCGCCCCGGACGTCAGCATGCCGATGCGATAGCCCAGGACCACCGCCGCGGCGCCCGCGCCGTACTGGTTCTCGTCCAGGATCTCGACCCGCCAGGCGTCAAGCACGATGTCCTGGCTGGCCGAGCAGAACGACACGCAGACCGCGAACAGTGCCATCCACCACAGTTCGCCTACCGGATCGGTCGATCCCAGGCCGAGCAGCGACAGCATCAGGCCGGCCTGCGTCAGCACCGCCCAGCCGCGCCGCCGCCCGAGCAGCCGGGTCAGCACCGGCAGCCTCAGGCGGTCGATCAGCGGAGCCCAGGCGAACTTGAGCGTGTAGGGCAGCCCGACCAGCGCGAACAGGCCGATCGCGGTCTTGGCGATCCCCCCTTCGACCAGCCAGACGCTCAGAGTGGCGCCGGTCAGCGCCAGCGGCAGCCCGCTGGAGAACCCCAGGAACATGATCGCGATGACGCGGCGGTCGAGATAGACCGAGGCCGCGCTGGTCCAGGACGACAGTGCCACGTGGATCGAAACTCCGCCGGGAGAACGGGATGCGCCCGGTTTAGCCCGGCCATGGTTAACAAGCTATGATCGGAACGGCGGCATCACCGGCGGAAACGATTGGAAGCGGCACGCCGGATTCCCCGTCATGCCTGCTCCCCGGCGCCCTCGCCAGCCCCGCCGCCCGCCCCGCCGCCCTCGTCGCCGTCGCCCTTCTGGCGCGCCCGAAGATGCTCGGCGAAGGCGAGCATGGCGAGCGGCCCCGGCTCCATCCCCTCCTGCCCGGCCATCCAGTCGCGGAACTCCTGCGGGTCGGCGGTCGTCCGGATCACCGGCAGCCCCCGGATGCGGGCCTCCTCGACCAGTTCGTCCATGGTGGCGCGGTGGTACTGGAAATCGTCCTCGGTCATTTCGTCGCCCAGGACCCGGCGGAAGTCCTCGAAATTGGCGAAGTCCATCACGTCCAGCTCGCTGATCTCGCCGTTGTTGACCCGCTCGATGAAGGCCTCCACCGGATCGGCCTCGTCGTCCTCGTCCAGCTCGCCTTCCATCCGCTCGACCTCGGCGGCCAGTTCGCCCAGCATCTCGTCGGTCATGTCGAGCTGGTACTCCACCGCCTCGGCGGCGGCCTCCATCAGGCTGAACAGCACGCGGCCCTTGGCCCGCTTGGGCGTCAGCCAGACCAGGTCGGTCAGGAAGCTGCCGTCGCTCAGGGCGAGCATGGACTCGCGCGGGTCGCCGGGCGGCGCCACCGCCATCGTGAAGGGGGGATCGCCCAGATGAACGACGGACATCTCCTCCTCGACCCGGATTTCCTCGGACGTGAGGCCGAGGCTGACCCCGACGACGTAGGTGCGGCGCTTCACCGACATGGATCCAATCTCCCTGCAGCTTTCAGCCCGCTGTTTAACATGCCGCCAAGGGGCCGCACCATGGCCGAGGCGCCTCCGGGCTTGCCCCTGGCCTTGATCCGGGCGCCCTCCCCCTCCATCATGCGCCGCGCGACCCTTCCCCGCGCAACCATTCCCCGGGGAACCATCCCCCGTGCAACAAGGCCAGCGGAGACCTGCCGATGAGATCCCCACCCTTGCTGATCGCCGCGGCGTTGCTGGCGGCGGGCGCCCTGATGCCGGCGGGAGCCTCGGCGCAGAACCGCGACCGCCTGGTCATCGGCATGCAGCTTGAGCCGCCGCACCTGGACCCGACGGCCGGCGCCGCCGCGGCGATCGACGAGGTGACATATTCCAACCTGTTCGAGAGCCTGACCCGGATCGACGCGCGGGGCGAGGTGGTCCCCGGACTGGCGGAAAGCTGGGAGGTGTCGCCCGACGGCCTGACCTACACCTTCAAGCTGCGGTCGGGGGTCAAATACCATGACGGCACCGGATTCGACTCCGCCGACGTCAAGTTCGCGCTGGACCGGGCGCGCGGGGCCGACTCGGTCAATGCCCAGAAAGGCTATTTCGCGGCGATCGGATCGGTCGAGACGCCCGGCCCGCTGACCGTCGCCGTCACCCTGACCCGCCCGGACGGGCAGTTCCTGTTCAACATGGGCTCCAACGACGCCGCCATCGTGGCGCCCGAATCCGCCGCGACGAACCGGCAGAAGCCGGTCGGCACCGGCCCGTTCCGGTTCGACCGCTGGGTTTCCGGCGACCGCGTCGTGCTGGCGCGCAACCCCGACTTCCGCGACCCGGCGGTGCCGAAGCTCGGCGAGGTGGTGTTTCGCTTCATCAGCGATCCGGCGGCCCAGCTGAACGCCGTCCGCTCCGGCGACGTGGACGCCTTCCCCAACATCGGCGCCACCGAATCCCTGCCGGTCCTGGAGGCCGACAAGAGCTTCACCGTCACCGTCGGCACCACCGAGGGGGAGACGGTGCTGGCGCTCAACAACGCCCGCAAGCCGTTCGACGATGTCCGGGTGCGCCGCGCCGTGGCCCACGCGGTCAACCGGCAGGAGGTGATCGACGGCGCCATGTTCGGCTACGGCACGCCGATCGGCAGCCACTTCGCCCCGCACCGCGCCGGCTACGTGGACCTGACCGGCCTGTATCCCCACGACCCCGCCAAGGCGCGCGCGCTGCTGGCGGAAGCCGGATATCCCGACGGCTTCGACGCGGTGATCAGGCTGCCGCCGCCGGTCTATGCCCGGCGCGGCGGGGAGATCATCGCGGCCCGGCTCGCCGAGGCCGGCATCCGCCTGCGGATCGAGCCGATGGAATGGGCGCCCTGGCTGGAACAGGTGTTCCGCGGCCGGGACTTCGACATGACCATCGTCTCCCATGTCGAGCCGCTGGACATCGACATCTACGACCGGCCCGACTATTACTTCGGCTATCGCAGCGACCGCTTCGCCGCCGTCATGGAGGAGCTGAGCCGCACCGTCGAGCCGGAACGCCGCGCCGCCCTGTATGGCGACGCCCAGCGCATCCTGGCCGAGGACAGCGTCAACGTCTTCCTGTTCCAGCTGCCCAAGGCGGGGGTCCACAAGGCCGGGCTGACCGGCCTGTGGGAGAACAGCCCGGTTCCGGCCAACGACGTGACCGACGTCTCGTGGAAGTGACATGATCGGGTTCCTCGCCCGGCGCCTGGTCGGCCTGGGACTGACGCTGTTTCTCGCTTCCCTGGTGGTCTTCACCGTGCTGGAGGTGCTGCCCGGCGACCCGGCCCTGCTGATGCTGGGCGTCGATGCGAGGCCCGATACGCTGGCGGCGCTGCGCGCCCAGATGGGGTTGGACCGGCCGGTCACGGTCCGCTATCTCGCCTGGGTCGGGGGGCTGCTGGGCGGCGACATGGGCGTCAGCCATACCTACGGGGTGCCGGTCGGGGACCTGGTGCGCGACCGGCTGGCGGTCACCGTTCCGCTGGCGGCCCTGGCGGTCCTGCTGTCCACGGCGTTGGCCCTGCCGCTCGGCATGGCGGCGGCGTCCCGGCGCGGCCGGCCGGCGGATTACGGCGTCATGGCGTTCAGCCAGCTCGGCGTGGCGATCCCCAATTTCTGGTTCGGCATCCTGCTGGTGCTGTGGCTGTCGGTCGGGCTGGGCTGGTTCGACGCCGGCGGCTTTCCCGGCTGGTCGGCCGGCATCGGCCCGGCGCTCAAGTCCCTGGCGCTTCCCGCCGTCACCCTGGGCCTGACCGAGGCCGCGATCCTGGCGCGGATCACCCGGGCGTCGATCCTCGACACCCTGGGGGAGGACTATGTCCGCACCGCCCGCGCCAAGGGCCTGGGTCCCGGCGCGGTGATGCGGCGGCACGTCCTGCGCAACGCCCTGATTCCGATCACGACGATCGTCGGGCTCCAGTTCGCCTTCCTGCTGGGCGGCGCCATCGTGGTCGAGAACGTCTTCTTCCTGCCGGGGCTGGGCCGTCTGCTGTTCCAGGCGATCAGCCAGCGCGACCTGATCGTCGTCAAGGACGTGGTGATGGTGATGGCGGCGCTGGTGGTCGCGGTCAACCTGATCGTCGACATCCTCTATGCCGTGATCGACCCGCGGCCCAAGGCCGTCCCATGACCCCCAGGGCCAGGAGGCGCTTCAACCATACCGGCCTGCTGGTCGGCGGCGCGCTGACCCTGCTGATGGCGGCGCTGGCCCTGGTCTCGCTGGCCTGGACCCCCTATCCGCCGGAGGCGATGCGCATCGCGGCCAGGCTCCAGCCGCCGAGCGGCGCGCACTGGCTCGGCACCGACCATTTCGGCCGCGACGTCCTGTCCATGATCATGGTCGGGGCGCGCAACTCGATCGCGGTCGGCGCCGTCGCGGTCGGGCTGGGCATGGCCGTCGGCGTGCCGCTGGGGCTGGCCGCCGCCGTCCTGGACGGCTGGACCGACGAGGCGGTGGGCCGCCTGACCGACCTGACCTTCGCGTTCCCCGCGATCCTGTCGGCGATCCTGGCCACCGCCCTGCTGGGGCCGGGCGCGGTCAACGCCATCCTGGCGATCGGCATCTTCAATGTCGCGGTGTTCGCCCGGGTGACCCGGGGCGCCGCCCTCCAGGTGATGGGCCGCCCGTTCGTCCGGGCCGCCGCCGCCCTGGGGCGCGGGCCGCTGTCGATCACCCTGGTCCACGTCCTGCCCAACATCGCCGGCGCCCTGGCGGTCCAGGCCACCATCTCCTTCGCCGTGGCGATCCTGGCGGAAGCCGGGCTCAGCTATCTCGGCCTGGGCATCCAGCCGCCGGCCCCGAGCTGGGGCAAGATGCTGAACGAGGCGCAGACCTTCATGGCGCTGCGCCCGACGCTCGCGGTCTTTCCCGGCGCCGCCATAGCCCTGGCCGTGCTCGGCCTCAACCTGCTGGGCGACGGCCTGCGCGACTTGCTGGACCCCCGCGCGCGGGGACCTATGACGAATCTCACATGACTTACGAAACACACGGACAGAAAACATAGGCTGAATTCTTTTACAAGTATTTTATATTTGTTAATGGAATGCGGTGGAATCTTCCGGTGACTTGATGCCTGCGGATTTCTATGGGAAATCCCGCGACGACCCCTTCAAGAACCCGTCCCGGCGCGGCGGGAACAAACCCGGAGGAAAGCCCGATGAAACGGCTGCAATCACTGAAGATTTCCACCAAGATCTACTTCCTGGTGGGTTTCCTGGGGCTGATCGCCGCCCTGATCGGCACCGTCGGCGTCGTGACGCTGAGGACATACGATTCCCAGGTGGACGCCATCACCGCGGCCTCGACCCGCGCCCTGCTGGCCGAGCGGGTCAACGGCCTGGTCAACGCGGTCGTGATGGATTCGCGCGGCGTCTACATGGCGGAGAACCCGGAGCGCGTCGAGAAATTCGGCAAGCCGCTGCTGGCCAGCCTGAAGGCCATCGAGGACCTGATGCGGGAATGGCGGCCCCTGGTTCCGACCGACCATCTCGACCAGTTCCGCAAGGTGGAGGAGAACGCCGCCGAGTTCGTCCGGTTCCGCGCCAGGCTGGTCGAGTTGGGCCGCCAGGGCGGCGCCGCTCCCGCCCGGGAATGGGGCGACAACGATGCCAACCGGGCGAACCGGCAGGCTTTCAACAAGGAATTGCAGGCGATCTCCGCGCTGGACGCCGACTTGGTCGGCGCCGGTTCCGCCGAGCTGGACGCCTTCTACGACCGCATGCTGCTGACCCTGGCGCTGCTGTCCGTGCTCGGCGTCGGCTCCGCGGCGGGGCTCGCCATCCTGGTGGTGCGCAGGACGGTGACGGGGCCGCTCGGCGAGGTCACCGCCACCATGAAGCGACTGGCGGGCGGCGACGCCGGCGTGGATGTCAGGGGCACCGACCGCGGCGACGAAATCGGCGAGATGGCGCGGACCGTCGGCGTCTTCCGGGACAACCTGAGGCACGCGGCGGCCCTGGAGCAGGATCGCCGCGCCGACGAGGAGGCCCGGGAGCGGCGCAGCCGCACCTTGGAGCGGCTGACCAGCGAGTTCGGCGTCAACATCGACCAGGTGGTCAAGGCGGTCACGTCGCAGGCCGCCGAAATGCGCTCCACTTCGGAATCGATGTCGGAGATCGCCGAGGAGACGGCGCGCCAGTCCTCCGCCGCGGCCTCCGCCTCTGACCAGGCGCGCGTCAACGTCCAGACCGTCGCCGCGGCGGCGGAGCAGCTGAGCAGCTCCATCGGGGAGATCGGCCGGCAGGTCAGCGAGTCCTCGCGGGTCGCCGGGATCGCGGTGGCCGAAGTGGAACGGACCAACGGCAGCGTCGCCGGGCTGGTCGCCGCCGCCGACAAGATCGGCGAGGTGGTCAACCTGATCAGCGACATCGCCAGCCAGACCAACCTGCTGGCGCTGAACGCCACGATCGAGGCGGCCAGAGCCGGGGAGGCCGGCAAGGGCTTCGCCATCGTCGCGTCGGAGGTCAAGAACCTGGCCAACCAGACCGCCAAGGCGACCGAGGAGATATCCCTCCAGATCTCGGGCATGCAGAGCGCCACGTCCGGCGCGGTCGGCGCGATCCAGACCATCGGCGGCACCATCACCCGGATCGACGAGATCGTCACCGTGATCGCCGCCGCGGTCGAGCAGCAGGGAATCGCCACCCGCGAGATCGCCCGCAACATCCAGGAGGCGTCGCGCGGCACCGACGAGGTCAGCACCAACATCAACGGCGTCCACGGCGCCGCCGGGGAGACCGGCCGGACAGCCACCCAGGTGCTGGACGCGGCGGCCGGCCTGTCCCGTCAGGCCGAGGCGCTGCACCGGGAGGTCGGCGACTTCATCACCCGCGTCAAGAGCGCGTGACCCGCTCCACTCCGGTGCGGCGGCAGATGCGGCGGCTTAGCGGCCGCCGCGCTGGAGGGCGATCGGCTGGGTGAACTGGAGTTCGACGTCCCAGGGGAAGTAGATCCAGGTATCCTGGCTCACCTCGGTGATGAAGGTGTCGACCAGCGGCCGGCCGGCCGGCTTGGCGTAGATCGTCGCGAAGTGCGCCTTGGGGATCATCTTGCGCAGGACGGTGGCGGTCTTGCCGGTATCGACCAGGTCGTCGATGATCAGCCAGCCCTCGCCGTCCCCCTCGAAGCCTTTCAGGACGCGGGCCTCGCGCTGGTTCTGGTGGTCGTAGCTGGAAATGCAGACGGTATCGATCAGCCGGATGTCCAGTTCACGGGCGATGATCGCGGCCGGGACCAGACCGCCGCGGGTCACCGCGACGATGCCCTCCCAGGGGCCCTTCTCGGCCATGCGCCAGGCCAGCGCCTTGGCATGACGGTGCAGTTCTTCCCACGAGACGGGGAAATGCTTGATGTTGTCCTTATCGGCCACGGCCACTCTCCAGCACGACTGTCCACCCGGTATGATCGGCCGCTTATAACTTACGGGCCGGTCCGCGGCAATCCGGCGCTCCGCCCGGCCGGGCACGCCAGGTTTGCGGAGCGCATCGGCGCCGGACGCGTTAACCTGACACCGACGCGTTCCAACGGCCCTCAGACGGAAACCACAGACATGCTGAACACCGCATCCGCCCGCCGCGGCATGGTCGTCGCCCCGCATCACCTCGCGGCCCAGGCCGGCCTGTCGGTGCTGCGCGACGGCGGCACCGCCGTGGAGGCGATGGTCGCCGCCGCCGCCGCCGTCGCGGTGGTCTACCCCCACATGAACGGCATCGGCGGCGACGGCTTCTGGCTGATCGCGGAACCGGGCAAGCCTCCCGTCGGCATCGACGCCTGCGGCGCCGCGGCGGCCGCCGCGGCCCCGGACCTCTACCGCGGGCACGGCCACGCCGCGATTCCGACCCGCGGCCCCCTGGCCGCCAACACGGTGGCCGGCACGGTGTCCGGCTGGGGCGCGGCGCTGGCCGCGGGCCGGGACTGGTCCGGAACCCGCCTGCCGCTCTCCCGCCTGCTGGAGGACGCCGTCCATTACGCCCGCGACGGCGTGCCGGCGACCGGCGGCCAGGTCCGCCTGACGGCGGGCAAGCGGACCGAGTTGGAGGAGGTGCCCGGCTTCGCCCCGGTCTTCCTGCCCGGCGGCTCCGTCCCGGCGCCGGGCGCGCGTTTCCGGCAGCCGGATCTGGCGGCGTCGCTGGAACGGATCGCGGCGGCGGGCGTGGAGGATTTCTACCGCGGCGACCTCGCCCGCGCCATCGCCGCCGGCCTGGAGCGAGCCGGCAGCCCGGTGGCGCTCGCCGACCTGGAGGCGCACCGGGCGCGCACCGTCCGGCCGCTCGGCGTCCGCCTGCGCAACGCCACGCTCTACAACATGACGCCGCCGACCCAGGGGCTCGCCTCGCTGATGATCCTGGCCCTGTTCGACCGGTTGGGCGTCACGGAGGCCGAGGGTTTCGACCATGTCCACGGCCTGGTGGAGGCGACCAAGCAGGCCTTCCTGGTGCGCGACCGTCACGTCACCGACCCGGCGCGCATGACGGCCGACCCGGCGGACTTCCTGGCCGACGCCGCCTTGGCGGACCGGGCCGGCCGGATCGACCCGGCGCGGGCGATGCCCTGGCCGCGCTCGGGCCCCCCCGCCGACACGATCTGGATGGGGGCGATCGACGGCGCCGGCCGGGCGGTCAGCTTCATCCAGAGCACCTATTGGGAGTTCGGCTCCGGCGTGGTCGCCGGCGACACCGGCATCCTGTGGCAGAACCGCGGCTCCAGCTTCTCGCTCGACCCGAACGCCGTCAACGCGCTGGTCCCCGGCATGCGCCCCTTCCACACGCTAAATCCGGCGCTGGCCCGCTTCGACGATGGCCGGGTGATGCCCTACGGCACCATGGGCGGGGAAGGCCAGCCGCAGACCCAGGCGGCGGTCTTCAGCCGCTATGGCCTGTTCGGACAGGAACTGCAGCGGGCGGTGACGGCGCCGCGCTGGCTGCTGGGCCGCACCTGGGGGGCAGACAGCACCAACCTGAAGCTGGAATCCCGCTTCGACCCCGAGGTGGTCGAGGCGCTGCGGGCCGCCGGCCACGACGTCGAAGTGGTGGAGCCGTTCAGCGACATGATGGGACATGCCGGCGCCCTGGTGCTCCACCCCGACGGCACCATCGAGGGAGCCTCCGACTGCCGCTCCGACGGGGCCGTGGCCGCCTTCTGACCGGGCCTTCAAAAATCTTTCAGAAGGGGGTTGCGCGGCACGGCCTCATTGGCTAATTACAGGCCGCACGACGGACCGCACGGTCCAACGCCCCGCAAGAGGCGGTCGGGAAATGGCAAGCGCCCGTAGCTCAACTGGATAGAGCATCTGACTACGGATCAGAAGGCTAGGAGTTCGAATCTCTTCGGGCGCGCCACTTCCCCCATTCAAGTGCAAGCACTTAGCTTCGACTTCCAAGCCGCCTTCGGGCGGCTTTGGTCGTTTGGGGGCCCACCGGGTACCCACCAGCTCGAAAATCCCGGCGCCCTCGACCCCATGATCCAGCCTTTCCGCTCTGCGCACGGCGGAAAGCTTCCAGAGTCACGGCGTCGCCCTTTGGTCATCTGGAACCAATTCATCGGATACAGACAACGCCGATCCGCCGGGGCACCGCAATGCCGGTCTCTGTCTCCGCCAGCCCAGGTTCGAATCTGAACCGCGCGAGCTCCGGCTGGCGCACCTTGCTCTACGGATACCTGATGGCCGTCTTCGGCCTGCTCCTCGCGATCGCCGTGTCATCGTGATCTTTCGGCGAGCCGGACCGCATGTCCGACGACGATGCCGAAGATGCGTTGCGCCTCCAGCCAGACGGCTTCGTCCCGGGTGCCTTCGGCGATGTCGGAGAAGATTTCGGCCATTCTCTCCAGCGCCGCCAGCGCCGAACGCAGGTTCCGCCCTTCGCCGAGGACCGGATCGACCGACGCCGGGGCCGGTCCGGGGCCGGTGATCAGAGGGGTCAGATCGTCGGCGATTCCGGCAAGCGCGCCGGCGTCGTCCGTCTTTCCGGCACGATCGAGCGCCGATGCGGCGGCCCGCAGGATACCGACCGTCTCACCCGCCAGCGCGGAGGCCAGGGACGCCAGACCGGCGAGATCCTCGACCCGCACCGCCGCATCCCCGCTTTCCCGGCGGGACGCCCTCCAGGCCTTTCGGCGCTGACGCCGCAGTTTCGCGGCGTGGTCCAGCTCCTCCATCGCCAGGGCCCGGGCCTGTTCCCTCACCGCCTGGTCGGTCGCCGCGGAAACGATATAGCTGTAGAAGGCGAACGCGCGTTCCTCGTTCAGCACGGCCAGCGACAAGGCGCGATACGGCGTAAGATCGCTGCGTCCGGCCAGTTCCTCCCAGGAGGCGGCGATCTCCGGCGGCAGCCGCCAGACGAAAGGCGCGCTGTCGGGCACATGGCCGATCCGCTCGGCAGAGACGGACGCCACCGCCTCCACATGACGCCGCTCCTCCTCCATCAGCGCCCGGAAGGTTGCCGCGGTCTCCACGGCGCCGCGTCCATCCATCATGCCTGCCAGTTCACGGTAGCGCAGCACGGCCTCCCGCTCCAGCGCGAGGGCGATGCCGAGCAGGTCGGCCGGTGAGGTGACCGGGGCGACCGGTTCCTGGCACAGCAAGTTCACGGCCCCGCTCCATTTCATGATCGGTTCAAGGTACCGGACCATAAACTGAAAAAACCGACATCTATTTGACCTCAATCAAGTCCGCCGCGACCAACAAAGCCTCTTATGAACCGACAAGAGATTCGTGCCGTTGACACTATCGGCACGGTCTCTTGATAAATGTCAATTTCTCTGGCACGGATCATGGCGTTCTCATCGCGGCGAATACTTGGGCTGAGGAACGGAATCGTCGCGATGCTGGTGGTTTCGATCATCAGCTCCATCTCGACGGTCGCTCAAGCCGCGGTGCCGTTGCTGGGCCAGTACCTCTCCAGGGCCGAGCCGGCCGAGCTGTTCGCCGGAGCCGACAGGTTCGGGACGATCCAGGACGGGGTTCCCGTCGCCCCGGTCCTCCAGGGCGACAAGCTGCTGGGCTACGCCTATCTCAACTCCGACTTCGTCAATACGACCGGATATTCCGGGCGGCCGATCCATGTGCTGGTCGGGCTTGGAACCGATGCCCGAGTCGCCGGGGCCAAGCTGGTGGATCACCATGAGCCGATCGTCCTGATCGGCATCCCGGCCGAACGCATAGACCGGTTCATATCCGGCTACATCGGCCGGAGCGTGGTCGAACTCGCGGACCAGACGTCGTCGAGCCCGCCGGTGGACATCGTTTCCGGGGCCACCGTCACGGTCATGGTAATCGGCGACAGCATCGTCCGGTCGGGCCGGAAAGTGGCGCAGGCCCTGGGTTTCGCCGGCACCGGTGCCGTCGCCGCGAAACCCCGGCGCGCGCTGGAGCCTGGCCGGGGCGAGGTCGAGGACTGGCCGACGCTGGTGGGTGACGGTTCGGTCCGGCGTCTGGCCCTGACGGTCGGAGACGTCAACGCCGCCTTCGAACGGAGCGGCAAGCCGGAAGCCGTCGCACGGCCCGAGCCGGGCGCTCCGGACGAGACCTTCATCGACCTTTACGCGACCCTGGTATCCATCCCGGCCATCGGGCGCAGCCTGCTGGGAGAGGCCGAATACCAGTCGCTGGCCCGGAAGCTCAAGCCGGGGCAGCACGCGCTCCTGGTCGCCGGACAGGGCCGCTACTCGTTCAAGGGCTCGGGCTACGTGCGGGGCGGCATCTTCGACCGGATCGAGCTCGTCCAGGGCGACACCGGTGTCAGGTTTCGCGACCGCACCCACTTGAGGCTGGGCGGCGTCGCGGCCGCCGGAGCTCCCGACTTTCCCGAAGTCGGCCTGTTCATGATCCCCGAAGGGACGGAGTTCGACCCGGCCGAGCCATGGCGGCTGTCGCTGCTGGTGCAGCGGGCAACCGGCGCGCTGGAGAAGGCCTTCGTGTCGTTCGACCTCGGCTACCAGCCCCCCGACAAATACCTGGGCGAAGCGGTCGCTGCGGCGCCCGCTCCGGCCGCAGCCGCAGCCGCCGCTCCCGCCCGGGAGGATGAGCCGCCCCCGGAAACGCCGCTGTGGCAAAGGATCTGGCAGGGCCGGCTGCTCGATATAGCCGTCGCGCTGAGCGCCATGGGCATCCTCACCGGCCTCTTCTTCTTCCAGGACAGCCTCGTCCGCCGCCCGGCCCTCTACCAGCGGGTCCGCATCACCTTCCTCCTGTTCACCCTGGTGTGGTTGGGCTGGTACGCCAAGGCGCAGCTGTCGGTCGTCAACGTCTTCACCTTCGCCGACGCGCTCCGAACGGAGTTCCGGTGGGACTATTTCCTGATGGACCCGCTGGTCTTCATCCTGTGGTGCTCCGTCGCGGCCTCGATCCTGTTCTGGGGGCGCGGCGCCTTCTGCGGCTGGCTTTGCCCCTTCGGGGCTCTCCAGGAGCTTCTGTACAAGGTCGGCCAGGTGCTCCACCTGCCCAAGGTGAAAGTGCCGTTCGGCCTGCATCAGCGGCTGTGGCCGATCAAGTACATCATCTTCCTCGCCCTGTTCGGCCTGTCGATGTACTCGCTGTCGGCGGCGGAACGCGGTGCCGAGGTCGAGCCGTTCAAGACGGCGATCATCCTGCACTTCGTCCGGGACTGGTGGTTCGTCCTGTTCGCCGCGGCGCTGCTGGCGGCCGGGCTGTTCATCGAGCGCTTCTTCTGCCGATACCTGTGCCCGCTGGGCGCGGCACTCGCCATTCCCGGCCGGATGCGGATGTTCGACTGGCTGCGCCGCTACAAGGAATGCGGCAGCCCGTGCCAGCGCTGCGCCAACGAGTGCCCGGTCCAGGCGATCCACCCGGAAGGCCACATCAATCCCAACGAATGCATCCAGTGCATGCACTGCCAGGTGCTCTACCACCATGACCAGAAATGCCCGGTCATGATCCAACGGCGTCTGAAGCGCGAAAAGCGCGCCGCCGGATCTTCGCTAGCCTGATGGAGTTGAACGATGCGTGATGAGAACGAGAAACCGACGGGCATCGACCGCCGCCACCTGCTGGGCGGCACCGCCAAGGTCGCCGCGCTGGCGGGCCTGACCGGCGCCCTCGGCGGCGCCGCGGTGACGACGGCCGGCGGCTCCGCCTTCGGTTCCGGGACCGCCCTTGCGGCATCCGGCGGGACGAAGCAGAGCGCCGAGGTGAAGCCCGGCGACCTCGACGAGTATTATGTCTTCCACAGCGGCGGGCATTCCGGCGAGGTGCGCATCATGGGCGCGCCCTCCATGCGCGAGCTGATGCGCATCCCGGTCTTCACCCGGTGCAGCGCCACCGGCTGGGGGCAGACCAACGAGAGCCGGAAGATCCTGACCGAGGGGCTCACCGACGAGACCCGCGAGTTCCTGAAGACGCGCGGCGGCGTCTACCAGAACGGCGACCTGCACCACCCGCACATGTCGTTCACCGACGGCACCTACGACGGGCGCTACATCTTCTGCAACGACAAGGCCAACACCCGCGTCGCCCGCATCCGCGCCGACATCATGAAGCCGGACAAGATCATCGAGATCCCGAACACCTCGGCGATCCACGGCCTGCGGCTTCAGAAATATCCGCGCACCGGCTATGTGTTCGCCAACGGCGAGCAGCGCGTGCCCACGCCCAACACCGGCAAGATCCTGGACGAGCCGACCAAGTACCGCTCGCACTTCACCGCGATCGACGGCGACACGATGAAGGTGGCGTGGCAGGTCTGGGTGGACGGCAACCTGGACAACACGGACGCCGATTACCAGGGCAAATACGTCTTCTCGACCTGCTACAACTCGGAGGAGGGCGTCACCACCGCCGAGATGACCGCCAAGGAGCAGGACTGGCTGGTCGTCTTCAACATCAAGCGGATCGAACAGGCGGTGAAGGACGGCAGGGTCGAGGTGATCAACGGCGTTCCGATCGTCGACGGGCGGCACGGCAATCCCTATACCCGCTACATCCCGATCCCCAACAGCCCGCACGGCGTCAACACCGCTCCCGACGGCATCCACGTGACGGTCAACGGCAAGCTGTCGCCAACCGTGACCGTGCTGGACGTGCGCCGGCTCGACGATCTGTTCGACGACAGGATCAAGCCGCGCGACGTGGTGGTGGCGGAGCCGCAGCTGGGCCTCGGGCCTCTCCACACCGCCTATGACGGACGCGGCAACGCCTACACCACCCTGTTCCTGGACAGCCAGGTGGTCAAATGGAACATCGCCAAGGCGATCCGGGCCTTCAAGGGGGAGAAGGTCGATCCCATCGTCCAGAAGCTGGACGTCCATTACCAGCCCGGCCACCTGCACTCCTCCATGGGGCAGACCAAGGAAGCCGACGGCAAGTGGCTGATGGTGCTGAACAAGTTCTCCAAGGACCGCTTCCTGAACGTGGGTCCGCTGAAGCCGGAGAACGACCAGCTGATCGACATTTCGGGCGACGAGATGAAGATCGTCCATGACGGCCCGACCTTCGCCGAACCCCATGACACGCTGATCGTGCATCGCTCCAAGGTCAACCCGGTCAACGCCTACCGGCGCGACGACCCGATGTTCGCCGATGCCGTCAGGCAGGCGAAGGCGGACGGCGTCGATCCCGAATACGACAGCAAGGTGATCCGCGACGGCAACAAGGTCCGGGTCTACATGACGGCGCTGGCCCCGGCCTTCGGGTTGGAGGAGTTCACCGTCAAGCAGGGCGACGAGGTCACCGTCTACGTCACCAACATGGACGACGTGGACGACCTGACCCACGGCTTCTCGCTGACCGGCTACGGCATCGCCATGGAGATAGCTCCGCAGGCGACGGCTTCGGTGACCTTCACGGCCGACCGGCCCGGCGTGCACTGGTACTATTGCCAGTGGTTCTGCCACGCGCTCCACATGGAGATGGGCGGCCGCATGCTGGTCGAGCCGCGCGCGGTCTGAGGACTGGATCATGTCACGGACCGGAATACTGATCCTCGCGGCGGCGTTCCTGGCCGTGACGCCCGCCGGGGCGGCGACGGTGACGGTGCCGCCGGGCGGGCTGACCGACGCCCTCAACGCGGCGGACTCCGGCGACACGCTGGTGCTGGCCCCGGGTATCCACCCGGGGCCGGTCACCGTCGCCGTGCCGGTCACGCTCGAAGGGCTGCCGGGAGCGGTGATCGACGGCGGCGGCCGGCGGAGTTCGATCACCGTCGAGTCCCCCGGCGTCACGCTGCGCCGGCTGACCGTCCGCAACTCCGGACTCAGCCTGTTCGACCAGGATTCCGGGATCTTCCTGGGCAAGGGAGCGGCCGGCGCGGTGGTCGAGGACAACGAACTGATCGACAACCTGATCGGCATCTATGTCTGGGGAGCGCCGGACGTGCTGGTGCGCGGCAACCGCGTCCGGGGGCGGACCGACCTGCGGCGCAGCGAGCGCGGCAACGGCATCCAGCTCTGGAACGCGCCGGGGACGAAGGTGGTCGGCAACACCGTGTCGGCGGGCCGCGACGGCATCTTCGTCACCACCAGCAAACGGAACGAGTTCCGCGACAACCGGTTCGAGAACGTCCGCTTCGCGGTCCACTACATGTACACCAACGACAGCGAGGTCAGCGGCAACGTCTCCGTCGGCAACGACGTCGGCTACGCCATCATGTTCTCGCAGAACCTCGTGGTCCGGGACAACCAGTCGCGCGGCGACCGCGACCACGGGCTTCTGCTCAACTACACGACCCGGTCCCGCATCGAGGGCAACGTCATCGCCGGCCGGTTCGCCACGCCGCCCACGGCGGCCACCGACGATGATGATCCGGATGCCGACATCCCGCGCGAGGTCGGCGGGCTGGCCGAGAGGGACCGGACCGGCACCTGGAAATGCGTCTTCATCTACAACACGAGCAAGAACGTGCTGCGCGGCAACCGGTTCGAGGACTGCGAGATCGGCGTCCACTTCACCGCGGGGTCGGAGCGCAACACGATCACCGGCAACGCCTTCGTCAACAACCGCACGCAGGTCAAGTATGTCGGCACCCGCTCGCTCGACTGGACGGACAAGGGACGCGGCAACTACTGGAGCGACAACCCCGCCTTCGACCTCGACGGCGACGGCATCTCCGACGAGGCCTACCGCCCCAACGACATCGTGGACCAGGTCATGTGGTCCTTTCCGGCGGCCAAGCTGCTGATCAACAGCCCCGGCATCCAGGTGATCCGCTGGGCGCAGTCGCAGTTTCCGGCGCTGCGCCCCGGCGGCGTGATGGACAGCGCCCCGCTGATGAAGCCGCCGGAACCGTCCCCCAGCCCCGAAGGGAGGCCGCAATCGTGAACCAGGCCCAACCGACCATCGAAGTCCGCGGCGTCTCCAAGCGGTATGGCGGCCAGTACGCCGTCCGGGAAGTCAGCGCCACCCTGGGTGCCGGCGAGTGCGTGGCCCTGGTCGGCCACAACGGCGCCGGAAAGAGCTCGCTGATCAAGCTGCTGCTCGGCCTGACCACCCCGACGGAAGGCGCCGTACGGGTGCTGGGCGAAGATCCCGCCGGACACGCCGCCCCCCGGATCCGCCGCCGGATCGGCTACCTGCCGGAGAACGTGGCGTTCCACCCCGCCATGACCGGCTGGGAATGCCTGGACTTCTACGCCCGGCTGAAGCAGGTGCCGGCCGGCGGCAACGACGCGCTGCTGGACCGAGTCGGCCTGGAGCCCGCCGCCCGCGGCCGCCGGGTCGGGACCTATTCCAAGGGGATGCGCCAGCGGCTGGGGCTCGCCCAGGCGCTGCTGGGCGACCCGAAACTGCTGTTCCTGGACGAGCCGACGACCGGCCTGGACCCGGCGCTTCGCCAGGGCTTCTACCGGATCATCGGCGACCTGCGCGACGCCGGCACCACCGTCCTGCTGTGCAGCCACGCGCTGACCGAACTGGAGGGGCAGGCCGACCGCGTGATCGTGATGAACAGGGGCCGCAAGGTCGCGGAGGGCTCGCTCGCCACCCTGCGCACCCTGGCCCAGCTGCCGGTCCGCATCCGGCTGACCGTGCCGGACGCCGCTCCCACGGCGTTCGAGGGCGAACTGGCCGCCGTCTTCGGCGGCGCGGCACGGCGTCTGGCCGGCGACATGGTCGAGCTGACCTGCGCCAACGACGACAAGCTGGACATGGTCCGCCGCGTCGTCCGGCTGGGGACGCCGCCGGACGACATCGAGATCGTCCAGCCCAGCCTGGACGAGATGTACGCCCACTTCCTGAGGCAGGAGGCCGCCCAATGAACACCATCGCGACCATCGCGGCGAAGGAGGTGCGCGAGGCGCTGAGGAACCGCTGGGTCGTGGCGATGACGCTGCTGATGGCGGCACTGGCCCTGACGCTCAGCTTCCTGGGCAGCGCGCCGGCCGGCACGGTGGGGGCCGGACCGCTGGAGGTCACGATCGTCAGCCTTGCCAGCCTGACGATCTTCCTGTTGCCGCTGATCGCCCTGCTCCTGTCGTTCGACGCGATCGTCGGCGAGATCGACCGGGGCACCATGGCGCTGCTGCTGGCCTATCCGGTCGCCCGCTGGCAGGTGATACTGGGAAAGTTCATCGGCCATGCGGCGGTCATCGCCTTCGCCACCACGCTGGGCTACGGTGCGGCCGGAGTGGCGCTGGCCGCCGGCGGAGCGGAGATCGAGCCCGAGAGCTGGCTGGCGTTCGCCGCCATGATCGGCAGCAGCGTCATGCTGGGAGCCGCGTTCACGTCGCTCGGATATCTCGCCAGCACGCTGGTGCGCGACCGGGCCACGGCGGCCGGCATCGCGGTGGGCATCTGGCTCGGCTTCGTGCTGATCTACGACATGGGCCTGCTCGGCCTGCTGGTCGCGGACCAGGGCAGGACCATCAAGGCCGACATGGTCAACTGGCTGCTGCTGGCCAACCCGGCCGACACCTTCCGCCTGTTCAACCTGGCCGGCTTCGACAACGTGAGCCGGTTCGCCGGGACCGCCGGGCTCGCGGGCCATCTCCAGTTCGGCGCCACGGCCCTTCTCGGGGTGCTCGCCGCCTGGATCGTCGCCCCTCTGGCGCTGGCGGCGCTCGTCTTCTCCAGAAAGCAGATCTGATGCGCAACCTGCTGACCGCCGCCCTGCTGGGCGCCGCCCTCCTGCTGCCGCTGGCCGGCTGCAAGGACGACGAGACCACGGCCGCTCCACCCCCGCCGCAGGCGATCACGGCGGATGCGATCGGCCACTACTGCGGCATGAACATGCTCGACCATCCCGGCCCCAAGGGGCAGATCATCCTCGAGGGAAAGTCGACACCGATCTGGCTTTCCTCCGTCCGCGACACTTTCGCGTACACCATGCTGCCGGAGGAATCCCACGAATACCGGGCGATCTACGTCACCGACCTGACAAAGGCCGCCGACCCGTCCCGGCCGGACCTGGATCTCTGGACCGAGGCCCGAAACGCCTGGTTCGTGGTGGGCAGCGGGTTCCGCGGCGGCATGGGCGCCGCCGAGCCCCTGCCCTTCGCCGAGGAAACGGCGGCGCGAAACTTCGCGGCCGCCCACGGCGGGAGCGTGAAGCGCTTCTCCGAAGTATCGGACGACACCATCCTGGCGTCGCCGGAGGAAACCGACGATCCCGGCGAAGGCGGCGAGCACGACGGTAGGTACGACGGTGGGCACGGCACCCATTCGCGGAGCATGCCATGACGCGGCGCCCGACCCGGCGGCGTTTTCTCGCCATCACCGCGGCGTCGGCCGGACTGACGCTGCTGCCCCCCTCGATCGCGCCTGCAGAAGGAGCCCCGCTGCGCGTCTGGCGCGGCACCGCGCTGGGCGCGGACGCTTGTCTGCAACTCAGCCATCCCGATCCGGACGAGGCCGAACGCCTGATCCGCCTGTGCCTGGACGAGGTGGCGCGGCTTGAGCGTGTCTTCAGCCTCTACCGCCCCGATTCCGCCCTGGTCCGTCTCAATCGGGCCGGTGAACTGGCCGATCCGCCGCTGGACCTGGTACGGCTGCTGAATGACGCGCTCCGCTTCAGCAGGCTGACAGACGGCATGTTCGACGTGACCGTCCAGCCCCTGTGGCGGCTCTATGCCGAGCATTTCGGCCGGCCCGGCGCTGATCCGGGCGGTCCGCCGGCCTTCGTGGTCGCAGCGGCCAGGTCTCTGGTCGATTACCGTGCACTGAACGTTCAGGAAAGCGGGATCTGGTTCACCAGGACGGGTATGGAAGTCACCTTGAACGGGATCGCTCAGGGCTACATCACCGACCGGGTCGCCGACCGGCTGCGGGCCGAAGGCATGACCAACGTCCTGGTGGACATGGGCGAAGTGAAGGCTCTGGGTCGACATCCCGATGGTCGGCGCTGGGTCGTGGGCTTGCCCGACGGCGAAGCGGACAACCGTATCGCCGACACGATGGAATTGACGGATCAGGCCATTGCGACTTCGTCCGTGAGGGGCACCCGGTTCGATTTCGCGGGCCGCTTTGGTCATATTTTCGATCCGTGTACCGGACGATGCGCCGATCAAGTACTTTCCGCGACCGTGACAGCGGACAATGCGACGGCTGCGGACGCGCTGTCGACGGCGCTGACCGCAACCTCCTCGGAGCATGCGCTACGCTTGATGGGCAATGTAACCGGTGCTGAGGCAAGGATCTGGCCGGCAGATGGAAATTCATGATCTTCCGGGGACAAATCGACCCGTTTTGCCCGGACACCGCTAACTCCTTGATCGGACAGGTCTTGGCGCGTCATGCCGAGAGCGTCAGAGTTCGCCGCGGCGCTGTGCCTCCAGCGCGCTATAGGCGGCTTCGCGGGTGATCAGGACTCGTCCGCTGGGAGTGCGGATCTTGGCGATGTCACGACCGAGCCGACGGCCAAGGCTGCGCACGGATATGTGGAGCAGATGTGCGAGTTCGGCACGACTATACAAGTACAGCGGCGACAGCAGAAAGTGGGCGGCCATGGCGATCACCCCGATTGAATATTCCTGATATGTTCTATCACGTCAGGAACTCGCCCTCATCCAATATGGCTGCTTTTGGCGACAGCACCATAATGCCGGATTATTTTATTCAACCCTCATTGGTTAGGTGCCGCGTGGCATCCCCCGAACACAAAGACGAAGCCATTCATCAGCCGGAGCGCCCATCATTAAGCCTCATCAATCGATTGGCTTTCAAGTCACCCAGCGCATTGATCCCGAGAAGGCCCATATTGCGGCTGATCTCGGATAAGAGAATGTCAATGGCATGGCTGACGCCAGCCTCACCTCCGATTGCTGCCACATAAACGAATGGCCGGCCGACGAAGACGAAAGTGGCGCCGAGTGCAATGGCCTTCAGCACGTCGGAGCCTCGCCGGATGCCACCATCCATCATAACGGGGATCGAACCTCCCATGGCGTCTGCAATGGTTGGTAAAACGCGGAGGGGTGAGACCGTTCCGTCGAGTTGTCGTCCGCCGTGGTTCGAGACGACGATGCCATCGACGCCAATGTCCTGGACGATGCAGGCATCCTCCTTGGCCATGATCCCCTTGACTACTAAGCGTCCCTTCCACCGTTCCCGGATCAGTTCAAGATGACGCCAGTTCAAGTGGTCCTTGGCTCCGAAATCCCGCATTACGTTCCTGTGAACCGCGCCGGGTTTACCGGAGGCCCTATTTCTTGAGAGACTGGGGTCATCATGACGAAACAGGCATCACCCAAGTACGCCCCTGAAGTCCGCGAACGCGCGGTTCGGATGGTGTTCGATCACGAAGGGGAGCACGCGTCGCAGTGGGCGGCGATCAGCTCGATCGCGGCGAAGATCGGCTGCACGGCGGAGACGCTGCGGGGCTGGGTCCGGCAGGCCGAGCGCGACCAGGGGAAACGGCCTGGCCCGAGGACGGACGAGCAGGAGCGGATCAAGGCGCTGGAGCGCGAGAACCGCGAGCAGCACCTGAGCGAATGAGATCCTTCGCAAGGCATCGGCGTATTTTGCCCAGGCAGATCACGCAGCATGCGGCTGCCCGCGAACGGATAATCGAGATGCAGTTCGTCCATCCGGCGCATCAGCGCGAGGTCGGCGGCCGAAGCTGGACGTGGCAGGTAATAGACGCTGCCCCGGCTGACGTTGAGCATCCTGGCCTGTCTGGTGATCGGCAGATCATGCGAGCGGTCGATCATCGCTTTGCGCTCGGCAAACCCGCTTTGCTGAGCGCGCCGGCCAAAAAATCGTTCTCCAGCGTCAGCTCTCCGATCTTTGCATGCAGCACCCTCAGATGCACCGCCGGCCCCGAACTGTCGCCGCGACTGTCCGATCCAAATACCCCTGCTGCTCCGTCGAGAAGCTGCGCCTTCCATTGGGTGATCTGGTTGGGATGAATATCGAACTGCTGAGCCAACTCGGCCAGCGTCTTCTCGCCCTTGACGGCGGCCAAAGCCACCTTCGCCTTGAAAGCCGGTGTGTGGTTCCGGCGCGGTCGTCTCGTCATGGTCTCTCCTGTGCGGCACGCATACTGGCCGCTTTCAGGCAGAAACTCCACTTATCCCGATGTTCAGATTTCCCGAGCCAGCTCTATTTCAGAAGCTCTGGCAAACAACGATTTTCCAGAGCTTCTTCGTTTTGCCAAAGCGTTCGCGGCGTCTGGATGCCCGGCCCGGCTCCCCCTCCCTGCCCGCGCATCAGGCTTGCGGGAAGGAATTACCCCTTTCGTTGACGATCCCTCCGGCATCCAATAAAATGCTCGGCAATCGGCTGCGTCCTGGTCCCATTTGCGATCACCCGCGAAGGCCGGTTTCAGGATCGTCCCTTCAGGGGACTGGCGCGGGACGGGGTGAATCACCATGGCCGATGTGGACTTTCGCTTGGCCGCCCCCGGCGTCCATCAGGATGATGCCCGCGACAAGGCCGGCACTTCGCCCTCCGCAACGACCCTCCTCAAGGTCGCCCATGCCTTCAAGGTCTTCATCCCGGAGGTGAACGGCGGAATCCCGGAGGTCATGCGGCTTCTCGCCGCCGGACTGGCCGGGCGCTGCCGCTCCGAAGTGTTGGTCTCTCGGGTGGAAGGACCCGGCGGATCCGAACTGGTGGACGGTATCGAGGTCCACCGGACCTCCGCGTTGCGGAGCGTCTGGTCGATGCCGATCTCCCCGGGTTATCCGGTGGAACTCTGGGCGACCGCCCGCCGCGTCGATGTGGTCGACTACCACGCACCCTTTCCGCTGGTCGATCTGGCGGTAAGCCTCTGGTTCCCGCAGCGGACGGCGCTGGTCGTCCATTGGCATTCGGAGATCGTGGCCCAGCGGCGCATCCTGCCGGTGGTCGGTCCCTTCATCCGCCGTGCGCTTCGGCGGGCCGACCGGATCATCGTTTCGGCGCCCGTCATGATCGAGCAGTCGCCGTTCCTGAAACCCGTATCGGCCAAGTGCGTGGTGGTCCCCTACGGCATAGACGTCGCCCGCTGGGCCATGCCGAACGACGCCCAGCGGCACCGGATCCAGGAGATCCGCGGGCTTCATCCGCGCCTCATCGTCGCGACCGGCCGGCTCGTCCCCTACAAGGGCTTCGACGTCCTGATCGAGGCCATGCGCCGGGTGGAGGGCGACCTCGTCATCGTCGGGACCGGTCCGCTGGAAGAAGCGCTGCGGCGGCAGATCGCCGGGGCCGGCCTTCAGGACCGTGTAACGCTTGTGGGATATCTGGAGCGGCAGGATCTTCAATGCCTGCTCCACGCGTGCCGGGTCTTCGCCCTGCCGTCGGTCGAGAAGAGCGAAACCTTCGGCATCGCCCAGGCCGAGGCCATGGCGTGCGGACGGCCGATCGTCAATACCAGCCTGCCGACCGCGGTGCCCTGGGTCGCCCGCGACGGCATCGAGGCCCTGACCGTAGCGCCGGGTTCGGCGGCACCGCTGGCCGAAGCCCTCAACCATCTGCTCGATCACGAGGACATGGCCGCCGCCATGGGGCGGCGCGGGCGCGAGCGAGCGGAGTTGCTGTTCAGCCTGGAGTCCTTCCTGGACCGGACCTACGACGTTTACCGGCAGGCGGTCGAGGACCGCGGACGACGTTACCGATGCTAAGCGAATATGCGGAACGCGCCTTCTACGACTCTCGAGCGGTGCATTCCCCTCCGCATCCGAATACGGGAGGGACGAGCGCTTCGAATATCAACTTGACGCTGCCTCGAAGACCCTGGCAAGGTGCTTTCGTCGAGCTCTCATACCACATACGCAACCATTCTGTTTCGTAACCCCTCCGCCTGAGCACCCCGCATTTTGAGCTCCCTCCTATGCAAGTCGCCGTGGCGAGCGGCGAGCGAATGCCGGTTTCCGAGGTCCACGATGCCATCCCGGCGGTTCGGCGGCGCGACACCATGAAGGTCATCCTCAACGTCGAATCGATCGTGCCGTCCGTCACCGGCATCGGCCGGTACACCTCCGAGATCCTGGCGGGGCTTCTGGCCCGCGGCTTCGGCGACGAGCTCCACTGCTTCTCGCATTTCCGCTGGGTAGACTCGAAGCGGGTGATGACTGCCTCCGCCGAGCAGCCCGGGGACAGCAGGATCAGGCCGTTCCTGCGCTCCCTGCCCTACGCCTACGAGATGCGCTGCATCGCCCGGAACGCGGTCTTCCGGCGAAGCGCCCGCAGGTTCAAGGGCGCCGTCTACCACGAGCCGAACTATATCCTGAAGCCCTTCGACGGCCCTTGCCTGGTCAACTGCCACGACCTGTCATACCTGCATTTCCCGGAGCACCATCCGCCCGAGCGGGTCCGCTACCTGGAGCGGAACCTGGAGAAGTCGCTGCGCCGGGCCGACCGGATCATCACCCTCAGCGACTCCATCAGGCGCGAGGTGATCGATACCTTCTCCTTCGATCCCGCCACCGTGGTCACCGTGCCGGTCGGCGTCGATGCGCGGTTCCGTCCGCACGACGGCGACGAGACCCGGGCGGTGATGGATCGTCATGGCTTGCGGCACGGTCGCTATATCCTGTCGGTCGCGACCATCGAGCCTCGCAAGAACCTGCACGGGCTGCTGCGGGCGTTCATGCGGCTGCCCCCGGACCTGCGGGCGGAATTCCCGCTGGTCCTGTGCGGCGCCACCGGCTGGCGGGAAAGCCAGGTGGAGCAGTCGCTCGCCGCGCTGGCCCAGGAGGGGGGCATCCGGCGACTCGGCTATATTCCAGAAGCGGATCTGCCGGTGCTCTATGCCGGCGCCGGCGCCTTCGCGTTTCCCTCGTTCTACGAAGGCTTCGGGCTACCTCCCCTCGAAGCGATGGCGAGCGGGACGCCCGTCCTCGCGTCGGCCACCGGCAGTATCCAGGAGGTCGTGGGCGGGGCCGGGCTGCTGGTCGATCCCCATGACGAGGATGCTATCGCCGCGGGGCTGGAGAGGATCCTGACGGACCCGGATCTCCGCCGGTCCTGCGTCGCCGCCGGGATCGAGCGCGCCAGGGGCTTCAGTTGGACGTCGTGCGTCGACCGGACGATCTCCCTGTATGAGGAGTTGCAGGCGGCGGCGTCATGACCAATCGCCGACCGCCGTTCAGCCAAAGGATAGATGCCTATTTGGGGTTGGACACCGCACGCGTTCGGACGTATCCTGAAATCGATCGCATTTTAGAGATTTGGCGTCGCTTGCCTGGGTGACGCAGGGTCCGAAGGTTCTGCCATGGTCGTCTCCGCCGTCGATACCTCCCTGATGCGCTCTGCGCCGAAGGTGACGGAACTGGTCCAGCAGATGAAGCAGAACGTCCAGAAGGCGCAGGCCCTCATCGATCAGACCAACAACTCCACCAAACCGGTTCCCAAGGTCGACCAGCTCAACAGCCAGGCCGCGGCGATCAGCCAGGGTTACCGTCAATCGATCGAGGAGGGCAAGCAGGCGACCAAGCCGATGCCCAAGACCCAGGCGCTGGTCAGCCAAGCCAGCGCCATCAGCCAAGCCTACCGCCAGTCGGTCGAGGAGGGCAAGCAGGCGACCAAGCCGATGCCCAAGACCGAAGCCCTGGTCAGCCAGGCCGGGGCGATTTCCCAAGGCTACAAGCAGGCGGTCCAGCAGGGCAACGACGCCGCGAAACCGATGCCCAAGACCGAGGCGCTCGCCTCCCAGGCCGCGGCGATCAGCCAGGGCTACCGGCAGGCGGTCGAGCAGACGAAGAACGCCATGAAGGCTCTGCCGAAGACCGAGGCCTTGACCCAGCAGACCTCGGCCGCCGTCGGCAGGATCGAGCAGCAGGCCAGGCAGAGCGCCGACGCGGCGGCCTCCGCCGGCAGCAAGGCCCGGGCCGCGGCTCCGCCGGGCGGCCAGGTGAACATGAAGGCCTGACCGGCTTGGGGGCACCCTGAAGGCCGGGTGGCGGAACATTCGGAGTTCCCAGGCGGTTTCAGGATGGTCCTCCAGCCATCCGCGCCGTCCGACAGGAACCTCCATGCCCCTGATCATCTTCCTTATTCTCGTCGTCCTGATCGCCATGTTCGGCTTCTGGGACACGCTGAGCGCCCTGCTGGGCAGCCTTCTGATGATCATCCTGTTCGCGGCCGCCGCGGCCGGCCTCGTGGTCCTGGCCGGCCTGTATGCCTGGCGCCGAATCAAGCGGCGCGCCTGAACGGATCCCCGCCGACCCGGGGGCGGCTTTTCCGGGAGACCACCGAACACCATATCAAGGTCCAGGGGCCGGATCATCGGCCCAGGAGCGATCCCTTGAATCGAAGACAGTTTTTTGGAGGCACCATGGCGATCCTTGGCGCAGGCGGACTGTTCAAGTCGCTGACCGGCGGCACGAACCAGGCATCGGCTACCCAGTTTCCGGTCCAGAAGGCGGATGCCGAGTGGCGCCAGCAGCTGACGCCGGAACAGTATCACGTCCTCCGCGAGCACGGCACCGAGCGCGCCGGAACCAGCCCGCTCAATGCGGAGAAGCGCCCCGGCACCTTCGTCTGCGCCGGCTGCGGCCAGGAACTCTTCGCCATGGACACGAAGTACGAGAGCGGCACCGGCTGGCCCAGCTTCTGGCAGCCGCTCGACGGTGCGGTGGAAACCACCGAGGACCGATCCTTCTTCATGACCCGTACGGAAGTCCATTGCAGCAACTGCGGCGGACACCTGGGCCATGTGTTCGAGGACGGGCCCAAGCCGACCGGACTACGCTATTGCATGAACGGCGTCGCCATGGGCTTCAAGCCCGCCTGACGGTTTCCCGCCGCTGCGGATGCGTCGGCATTAACCGCAATTAAACGTCCAATATGATACGAATCCAAGCGTTCTGGCCCTGTAAAAGGGGCTGCTGGCTTGGGTTCGTGTCATGCGCTTCCGGCTTGTCCTGCTCCATTGCCTGATCCTGGCCGCGCTCTCGGGCTGTGCCCGGGGACTCGTGATGGCCGATGGGGCAGGCGGACAGGCCGCCCCGGAGGGGCTTCGGGACATCGAGATTTCCGGGATCATCACCCAGGCGACCGCCGACCGGGTGCTCAACCAGTTGAACGCCATCGATGGCCCCACGGTGCGGCTGCACCTGGGCAGCCCCGGCGGCGATGTCTCGGCGGCTTTTCAGATCCATGAAAGATTGCAGGCGGGGGACTGGACGGTGACGACGAGCGTCGCCGACACCGCGCAATGCATGTCGTCCTGCACCCTGATCTTCACGGCCGGCGACCATCGGCTGGCCGGGCCGAGGTCGCGGTTCAGGTTCCATGCGCCGCTCTATGTCGGCCGGCTTCCCCTGCCCGGCCCGGTCGTGGACCTGATCGAGGGCATGACCCGGCGCGGAATCGCCAACACCTATGCCGGCGTCTCGCCCGAATTCGCCCGTCACCTGGCCGACCCTGCCATCCGGGCGCTGCATTCCCGGCGGGGGCTTGCCCTCAGCGGTGCCCAACTGGCACAGCGCGGCGACCGCTTCGTGACGGGTTTGGTCGGGACGGATCCGGTCGGGACGGGCGCCCCCGTCCCGCTCAATCGTCCATTACCCGTGCGGTACTGATCGCGTCGGATACGCTGACACCCTTGCGGATGATGTTGTCGACGATCCGTCCCTGGACCAGATGGATGCCGATCCTGTGGGCGAACAGCAGGCCGGAAACCGTGCCGCAACGGGCCAGGATGAAGCGGCAATTGTCCTGGTTGTTGATCCGTTCCTCGAGATTGTCGTACTCGTTGCGGTCCATCTCCAGCATGTCCTGTGACCAGAACACCTTGGCATAGTCGCAGGCCATGTATTCCAGGTCCATGTGGGTGACCCAGAATGGCGTCAGTCCGTCGATGCAGATCGAGTAGCCGCGGTTCCGGGCGAAATCGACCACTTCCCGGTAAAGGCTCTCGTTCTCGATCAGATCGACCTTATTGATCTCCAGCACCACGTTGCCACGCAGTTCCGCCGTGAGCCGCTCATCGAACTTCACGAACGCCGCCGACAGGACGGTCGTGAGGTTGATGTTGAGGCCGATCTTGTGCCCACGGATGAAATCGATGCCGTAATTCAGCGTCTTCAGAATGGACTGGTCGAGGTTGGAGGTGAAGTAGTTGAACAGCCATCGGTTCGCCGTGATGTCGAATTCCGGGCTTAGCCGGTCTTCCACGCTTTTGACCGCGATGTAGAGCTCGAAATATTCGCGATGGTTACTGGCCTCCGGCCGGATATCCATCACCGGTTGGTTGAGCATGAAGGGCGACAGGTCGAAGATCGCCATCTGGCGCTCGATCCGAGCCAGTTCTTCCAGAGTGACGGACGGTTTTGTCCTGGCCTTCGCGCCGTCCAGACCTCCGGTGACATCCAGCCCTTCGATGAAGCGGATCACGTTCACGAAGTTGAGCGACAGTTCCATGATCGAATAGAGGCTGTCCTCGCGGTAGGGGTTCAGCCCCATCATTTGCGTCCGCGACAGCATCAGCCGCTCGATCTTCTGGCAAATGTCGGTGATGGTCGAGAACTTGATCCCCTTGTAGAGGAAGATGATGTCTTCGTTCGACAGGTTGAAAAGCTGGAGGAAGGCCGAGTTTTCCGAGATTTCCTGCACGGCCCGGCGGATCGCCGCGATATCGCCCAGGTTCTTGTCCTTCAGCAGCGACAGGTGAAGATGGACGAGGCGCAGCCCCTGCAGCTCGCGCTTGGCCGAGTGCAGCAAGGCCAGGAGCTTGGCATCGTCGTGAGGGGGCTTCGCCGGAACGGCAGCAGGTTTCTCCCCGGGCTTGACCCGGCTCCAGTCGCGGGCAGGACGTTCCGTCTTGGCAGGATTCATCATGGCAGGAACCGCGTCGCCGCAACGTTGAAACCGAACAGGCACGCCTTCACCAAACCGGTCCTCCCTGGTGGCTTGCTCGAAAAGCCCACACTGGAAACCAATGTATTAATCCATTCGTTTTAAGACAATACCACGCAATGGATTAAAACTGTCTGTTTTCTTGCATGCGACCGCCGAAACCCGGGGGGCCGGATGGCAGGACGCCGTCAGCGCTGTTCAAGGAAGCCGTTCACGACATCTTCGACCTGCCGGACGGGCAGTGCCGTGAGATCCGGAACTTCGACGCACGTCACCCAAGGCCGGTCGATCCCTGTCAGGCGGGCCGCCATATGGCTGCCGAACAATGCGACGGTCGGACGGCCGAGGTGGGCTGCCAGATGGGTCGGTCCGCTGTCGTTGCCGATGACCAGCCGGGCACCGGCCAGGACGCCCGCGAGTTGGAAATAGTTCAGCCACTTCCCGCCGGTCAGCGTGACGCCCGGTATCGACCGGCAGAGATCCAGTTCATCGGGGCCGGGAACCGTCACCACGGTCTTGCCGCCGGAGATCAGGCGTTCCGCGAGCACGGCATAACCGGGCCAGCGCTTGTGGGGCAGCCGCGCCGAGGAGCCGGGGAGCAGGACCACGTAAGATTCCCGGACACCGGCATCCGCGAGGATGCCCGATACGTCGTCGGCGACCCAGCCCAGATCCGGGGCGAGGGTATGGCGAACCGGAACGCCGGCATCGGCCAGCTGTCCGGCCAGCCGCTGCAGGCTGGGAATGCGTTTGGGATTGACCGCCCGGTGCGGATGGCTGCAGCCCGGCGCCGTTCCCGACCAGGGGGTGCTCGGCAAGAACCAGCGGCGATAGAAGGCGGTCCGGGAAACGTTCTGCAGGTCGTAGACCATGCCGAACGGCACCGACCTTAGGCGCCGGCGCAGGTCAAGCATGCGGTCGAGTCGCCAGCGCGGGGCACGCGGGTCCAGTTCCACCCGGTCGACCCAGGGGCATCGTTCCATCAGCGCCCTGTAGGCCGGCCCGGTCAGCAGCGTTATGCGCGCATCCGGATGGTGGAGGCGGATGTCGTGCAGCGCGCCCTCGGCCTGGAAAAGGTCGCCCAGCGCGCCGAGCTTGATGATCAGGATGTCGTCGGCCATTGCAACCTGTGCCTGGAGGTCGGGGATAGGGAACCGGGCGCGCACCATAGCGAGCCCCCCGGGACGGCTCCAGGCTTGAAGTTGGCGCGGACGATCAAGCCCGCTGTCACCAAAGGTGATCAGCCCGCTGTCACCGCAGGTGATCAGCCCGCTGTCACCGCCATGGCCAGCATGGGATCCTCCAGTCGGTGGAGACGGCCGCTGGCGGCCAGCGCAACGCGCAGGACGACGGCGCGACGGCGCGCGGCATTGAGTTTGACCAGAGGAGCATCGCGGAGAATCACGGCGCCGAATCCGTCGGCGACCATCAGCCCGCATTCCGGCGGTATCAGGTCGGCCGGAAAATCGGCTCCGACCGCGAAGTAGAAGCTGTCGCAGAAGGCCTGGTATTCGGGCCATTTCTGGTCGGCCCGGAAATCCGCGATCGAACTCTTGATCTCCACGATGATCACGTCGCCGGCCTCGTTGACCGCCATGACGTCGGCTCGTCGGCCCGACGCCAGGCGAAACTCGGTCAAGCTGGAGAAACCACGCTCGGCCAGGGCCCGCCGCACGCCCCGCGACAACAGGCCGGCGATGCCGGCCCGCCCCGAAACCATTCCGTCTTCCTCGAAAACCGTTGCCTCAGCCATCGATCCGTCCATCCCGGCGCACCTGCAAAGTACGTATCATGAACAGTTGGAACCGTCCGGCCAAGCGTCAATTCGCCACTGCTTCCGGTGCCCCGATCAAGCGTTCCTGCCGGCATGATCGCCGGTCGGCCCACCACGGATGCGCTTCCTATCGTGACGATGAAAACTTGACGCAGCAAAGCTGCTAGGGGTCTCGTGACGACACTGTTCGTATGCTTTTGCGGCGGCATTGTCCCATGGCGCATCCATGGCTTCATGCTCGACAATTTTCCGGTAATACTGGTGAATGTCGTCACCTTATGCATCATAACGACGATTCCGGTATTCAAAATCCGTTATGGCTAATGCCGGTCTTTTGCTCGACGCGGCCGCGTACCGCGAAAATGCCGTGAATTCCTGTTTACGCCGCTTTGCGTTCCGGCAGGAAATGAATAGGCTCTTCCTGTCTTCAACAGGTTGAACATGTCAGACCAGAACCGAAACGCTTGCGACACCTCCGACCGCTGGCCCGACCACGACTGTGCTCCGTACGTCGATCCGACGGGCGAACCCGGGATCGTGGCCGTGGACGGACGCGGCCTGATATCGTCATGGAACATGTCCGCAGCAGCGTTGCTGGCCAATGCCGGTGCGCTGCTCGCCCTTGAGATGCCGTTCGGCCATCTGGAAAGCGAGGCCCGCAAGTCGTGCGGAGTCGCTTTCAGGCATTACTCCATGGCAGACGGAGGGCTGGTCTGCCTGTGCGATCCGTTGCGGCCCGCCGCCGGTCAGGCCCCGTCGCCGTCCGGCGGTTCCGCGGCTCCGGAGCCGGTCCACGGCCTGCTCGCCCAGGTGACGAGCTCGTTCGCATTTACCCGCAATCCGCTGCCGCTCTGGATCTTCGACCGCGAAACGCTTGCCTTCGTCGCGGTCAACGATGCCGCCGTATCTTGCTACGGCTATCCGCGCGAGCATTTCCTGGGCATGCGGATTTCCGATATACGCCCGCCGGAGGACACGCCCCGGCTGCTGGAAGCCCTGGCCGACCTGTCCGCCCCCGGCGAGTCGGGCCAGTGGCGCCACCTGCTGGCCGACGGCACGGTGATCGACGTGCTGGTCACGTCGGAAGGGTTCACGCTCGGCAGGCGCACGCTATGCATGGCCGCAGTCCAGGACATCACCGACCATTGCCGATTGGAGGAGAACCTTCTGGAGGCGCGGATCGAAGCCGAGCGGTCCAACCGGGCCCGCAGCCGCTTCTTCGCCGTGGCCAACCACGATCTTCGGCAGCCTCTCGCCGCCCTCTCGCTGTTCGTCGGCGCCCTGGAGAACCGGCTGAAGGATCCGACCAGCCGCGACATCCTGCGCGCCATGAACACCGCGCTGGCGACCATCAAGAACCTGGTGGACGCCCACCTCGACATCGCCCGGATCGATGCCGGGACCCTGCGGGTCGAACCGGTCGGCCATTCGGTCAACGGGCTGCTGACCCGCATGGCGCTGGAATTCGCCGGGCCGGCCCGCCAGAAGGGGCTGACCCTGCATGTCGCCCCCTGCTCCGCCGTGATCCGCAGCGACCGCGACCTGCTGGAACGAATCCTTCGCAACCTTCTGTCCAATGCCGTGCGTTACACCTCGTCCGGCCGCATCCTGCTGGGTTGCCGCCGCCAGGGCGGGCGGCTGCGGATCGAGGTCTGGGACACGGGGCCAGGCATCCCGGCGGACCAGCTCGACATCATCTTCGAGGAATTCTATCGCGGCAATACGCCGAGCACGTCGGAGTCGGCCGGGTTCGGCCTTGGCCTTTCCATCGTGGACCGCCTGTCGCGCCTGCTGGACCATTCCTTGAGCGTGCGGTCGCGGGAGGGCAAGGGATCCGTCTTCGCGATCACGGTGCCGATGGAAGGCGAAGCCGAGATCCGGGCCGAACCGGCCCATGCTCCGGCGCGGCCGAACGATGCCGGCCGCCCCCGCGTGCTGGTGATCGAGGACGACGTCATCGTGCTGCAGGCGCTCGAGCTTCTTCTCGACCAATGGGGCTGCGATGTCACGGCGGCGTCCGGCTATGACGAAGCCGTAGAGGGCGTAACGGCCCAGGCCGATCCGCCCGACCTGGTGATCGCCGACTTCCGCCTGTCCGGCCCGGCGAGCGGCATCGTCGCGATCCGGCAGATCGCCAAGATGCTTGGCGCGGACCTTCCCGGATTGATCATCACCGGCGATACCGACCCGCGCTGCCTGAAGGAAGCCCGGCTGAGCGGCTATCCGCTCCTGCACAAGCCGGTCTCGGCGCTTGCGCTGCGTGCCGCGGTTGCGAGCCTGCTGGGCCGGGACAGGCTGCGCGACGGAGTCGACTGAGGTCCGATGGGGAAGCCGGAACCGCGAGGAGAGCACGTCGGCCTCCTGCAGTCCCGGCTTTCCATCGGGAGACGGTCGATCAGGAATTGATCGTCAGGTTCTGGATCGACGTATTGTCGCTGACGTCGCCGCCCAGCGCACCGTAAGACGAGGAGTCGGAGGTCGCGTCGCCGCCCGATCCCATGCCGCCGGTCGCGAAACCGCCGACCATGCCACCCACGGCCATGCCGCCGCCGCCGCTTCCGGCCCCGCCGAAGGCGCCCGACGCGCTTCCCGAATGGCCGACGGCCTCGCCGCCGCCCTTGCCGCTCTGCTCGACGCCGACCGACGCGCCGCCCGGAATTCCGCTCATCGCCATGAAGATTCTCCTGTTATCCGACGTTTTCGGGGCCGGCCATGTGCCGGTTCGCTCCCCGCTGGCAGAAGCTTCACTGCAACGGTCATGCCACCAAAGGATTAGCCGTTTCGGATGAGAACGATGAGGTTTTCCGCAGCTCCCCTGCGGTGGACGCCCGGCGGCGGAATACCGGGCGTCCAGTTATTCGGACGGCGTCAAGCAAACATGGATCCCGCGGCCCGGACGGGCGTCAATCCCGCCGGGTCGAGGGCGGTTCGCGGAAGATGAACAGGTCGCTGTCGAGCTGGACGCCGACCTGGGGGTTGAGCAGGGCCACCTCGGTAGTCAGGCCCTGGGGATCGACGATGCGCCATTTGCGCAGCCGCAGCGGCGCGTCCTCGAACACCAGCGTCAGCGTGCCGGCCCCCGGCTCGCTGGTCTGCACCACGGAGACCTCGATGACGTTGGCCTCCCGCACGAAATCGGTGACCGTGATGTCGCCGCTCAGGCGCAGCTTGTCGCGCAGGATGATGTCGGCCATGGTGGAGCCGATCGGGGCGCTGCTCTGCTGCTTCAGTTCATCGTCCCAATAGAAGACGAACCACCCGTCGGCCACGATGAAGTCCCGGATCGGCGGTTCGTACTCCAGACGCATCTTGTTGGGCCGCGACAGCCAGAGTGTGCCCCTGACCAGCGAACCGTCGCCGCCGGCCTGGACGAAGTCGGACTTCAACGTCCTGACGCCGTCGAGATACTGCTCGATCCGGGCGATGTCTTCCTTCTGCGCCTGGGTGAGGCTGGCCGCCGGCGCGGCATGGAGGATCGAGGGGGCTGCCAGCGGCGCGAGGGCGAGGCCGGCGGCAATCACGAGGGGGCGTAGCAAGGCTTTCATGCTCCAAGATATGCTCATCCGCCGGGGCCGAAAAAGGGCGGCATAGGGGCTTTTTCGCAATCGCCCGCGTTGCCCGCCCTATTCCTCCGCCTCGTCGGAGCGACCGAGCACCTCGCGCTTGCCGACATGGTTGGCCTGGCTGACGACGCCCTCCTGCTCCATGCGCTCGACCAGCCGGGCCGCCTTGTTGTAGCCGATCTGAAGATGGCGCTGGACGAAGCTGGTGGAGCATTTGCGCTCGCGCAGCACCAGCGCCACCGCCTTGTCGTAGAGCTCGTCGCCCGATCCGGGCCGCCCGCCCGCGTCGTCGTCGAAGCCGCCGCCGGAGAGTTCCTCCTCGTCCTCGGTGATCGATTCCATGTAGTTGGGCTCGCCCTGGCTTCGCAGGAAGCTGACCACATGCTCGACCTCGTCGTCGCGCACGAAAGGTCCATGGACTCGGGTGATGCGGCCGCCGCCGGCCATGTAGAGCATGTCGCCCTGACCGAGCAGCTGCTCGGCGCCCTGCTCGCCCAGGATGGTGCGGCTGTCGATCTTGCTGGTGACCTGGAAGCTGATCCGGGTCGGGAAGTTGGCCTTGATCGTGCCGGTGATCACGTCGACCGAGGGCCGCTGGGTCGCCATGATCAGGTGGATGCCGGCGGCGCGCGCCATCTGCGCCAGGCGCTGGATCGCCGCCTCGATGTCCTTGCCGGCCACCAGCATCAGGTCGGCCATCTCGTCCACCACCACCACGATGTAGGGCAGTTCGGTCAGGTCGATCGGCTGGTCCTCGAAGATCGGCTTGCCGGTGTCGGGATCGAACCCGGTCTGCACCCGGCGGGTCAGCACCTCGTTGTTCTTCTTGGCCTCGCGAAGCCGGGCGTTGTAGCCCTCGATGTTGCGCACGCCGAGCTTGGACATGGAGCGGTAGCGGCTCTCCATCTCGCGCACGGTCCATTTCAGGGCCACGACAGCTTTCTTCGGGTCGGTGACCACCGGCGTCAGCAGGTGCGGGATGCCCTCGTAGATCGACAGCTCCAGCATCTTGGGGTCGATCATGATGAAGCGGCACTTGTCCGGCGGCAGGCGGTAGAGCAGCGACAGGATCATGGTGTTGATCGCGACCGACTTGCCCGACCCGGTCGTGCCGGCCACCAGCAGGTGCGGGAAGCGAGCGAGGTCGGCGATCACCGGCTGGCCGCCGATGTCCTTGCCGAGCACCAGGGCCAGCTTGGCGGCGGACCGCTCGTAGCTTTCCGCCGCCAGCAGCTCGCGCAGCAGCACCATCTCCCGCCGGGCGTTGGGCAGCTCGATGCCGATCACGTTGCGGCCCGGGACCACGGCGACCCGGACCGACACGGCGCTCATCGACCGGGCGATGTCGTCGGCCAGCCCGATGACCCGGGACGACTTGGTGCCGGGCGCCGGCTCAAGCTCGTACAGGGTGACCACCGGACCGGGATGGACCTTCTGGATCTCGCCGCGGACGCCGAAATCGCCCAGGACGCCTTCCAGCATCACGGCGTTCTGCCGCAGGGCGTCGTCGTCCAGGGTGCTCGGCTTGGCCGAGGGGTCGGGCTCCTGGAGCAGATCCAGGGGCGGCAGCTCGTAGTCGGTTTCCGGCAACAGCTCCAGCATCGGCTCGCGCTGGCCGGACGCCTTGCCGGCCGCGGGCTTGGGACCGGACGGGGGCTTGACCACGGAAACCGGCCTGGGCGGCTTCGGAGCGGCCTCGGCATCCTCTTCCCCCGGATCGCCGGCGGTTTCCGGATCGTCCGCTTCCACGTCGTTCAGGCGCGGCGGCTTGCGGACCCCGCGCGCGGGCCTGGGCCGCGGCGGCGGAGCGCCGGCCTCCGCCTCGTCCTCCTCATGCGGCCGGCCGAAGCCGAACAGCGCCGCCACTCCCGACAAGCCGTCCGGGCGCGGGCGGTTGCGCAGCAGGCCGGAGGCGTCGCGCGCCGCCTGTCCGGCCATGCCGCCGGCCTCCCGGGCGCCGCGCCCGGCGGCGCCGACGGCCCAGCCCACGCTGCGGGCGCCGTCGCGCCAGTCGCGCAGCGAGAGGCCGAGGGCGACGATGACCGAGACGACCGAGACGCCGCCCGAGATCGTCGCGAGCAGGGGCCGGTCCAATCCCTCGATCAGCCCGCCGGTCAGCCTGGAAAGCGCCGTCAGCAGCACATCCCCGGCGGTGCCGCCGAGATGGCCATGGGTGAGCTGCCATCCGGGAAACGCCGGGACCTGGGCGAAGAAGATCGAGGCCGTCAGCACGCCGACGATCGTCATCAGGCCCCGCAGCACGATACGGCTCAGCCCCCGGTGGCTCATGATCCGGAGCCCCCACGCCATGACGATGGCACCCAGAAGATACGACGCCATGCCCAGCCACTGCATCAGCAGATCGGCGGCATAGGCGCCGGGCAGACCGAGCACGTTGCCGATCTTCGGGTTGGCCTCCGGGTTGACGGCGGTGTTCCAGGAAGGATCGCCCCGGTCGTAGGTCAGCAGCACCAGGACGAGCAGCAGCCCGATCGAGGTCAGGGTCAGGCCGACGCCCTCGACCGCCCGCTGCCGGATGAAGTCCCGGGCCGCCGGAGGCAGCAGCGGCGCCTTGCCGGCGCGGCCGCCGCCAGCCCGGCTGCCGGACGTCCCGGCGGCGGTCCGTCCGGTGCCGGCCCTGCCGGCGGAACCGCGGCCAGCGGTGGACCGCCCACCGGAAACGCCGCCGGACGGGGCGGCGGAACTTGATGCGGCGGTACGGGACGCCATGGGTACCTTGCTCTTCCTTGGTGCTGCGCGGGGTCTTGCGGGGTCAGGTTTAGAGGATTTTGGCGATTCGTGTACAGGCTTCCGCGACCGTGGCGGCATCATGGACCAATGCTATACGAATAAAGGAGGAGCCGCGGTTGACACCGTCGGCATCGGGGCGGGTGAGATAGGCGCCGGGGAGTACCTTGATGCCTCCCTCCCGCCACAGGGTGGCGGTGGCGGCCTCGCCGTCGCCCACGTCGAGCCACAGGAAGAAGCCGCCGGCCGGCCGGTAGAAGCCGAATCGCCCGTCCAGGGCGGACTCGGCGGCGTCGAACTTCGCGCGGTAGAGGGTCCGGTTCTCGACCACGTGGGCATCGTCGTCCCACAGCGCCGCCGCAGCCGCGAGGGCCGGCAGCGGGGTGCCGGCGATCGAGTAGCTGCGCAGGCGGGAGAACAGGGCGATCAGGTCGGGATCGCCCGCCACGAACCCGGACCGCAGGCCCGCGGCGTTCGACCGCTTGGACAGGGAGTGGAAGACCAGCAGGTTGGCAAGCCCGCCGCCGGACGCTTCCCCCCGCGACTCCAGGGCCGCCGCCACTTCCAGCACGCCGGTCGGCGCCTCGGCGTCGTAGATCTCGGCATAGCATTCGTCGACCGCCAGGATGAAACCGTGGCGGCGGGCCAGACCGATCGCGCGCGTCAGGTAGGCCCGGTCGGCGACGGCGCCCTGGGGATTGGACGGCGTGCACAGATAGAACAGCGCCGTGCGGTCCAGCAGTTCGGGCGACAGCGCGTCCAGGTCGGGCAGGAAGCCGGTCTCGCGGGTCGTGGTGAGGAACACCGCCTCGGCCCCGGCCATGACGGCCGCCCCCTCATAGGCCGCGTAGAACGGGTTTGGCAGCAGCACGGCCGGCGTCCGGCCGGCCTTCGACTCGGGCACGGCGAGCAGGGCCGCCAGGAACAGCGCCTCGCGCGTGCCGGCGACCGGCAGCACCATGCGGTCCGGCTCGACCATGCCGGCGGGGAGACCATAGCGCCGGTCGAGCCAGCGGGCGGCCGCCGCGCGGAATTCCGGCGTGCCGGCGACGGGAGGGTACTTGCCCCAGAGATGCGCCTGGGTGCGCAGCACCTCGTCGATCAGGGCGGGCGGCGCGTGCTGCGGCTCCCCGACCGACATGATGACGGGCTCCGCGTTGGTGCGCGGCGTGATGCCAGCCAGCAGCGAAGCCAGCCGGGTGAAGGGATAGTCGCTCAACCGGCCGAGCCGATCGTTCACGAGCGGAGAAGACAGCATGCCGGTCGATCCCGGAGGTTCGTACAAAACGTAAACGAGTGTAGCGGCGGCATGCCGCGCGTACAAGCGGGGGGCTTGCATAAAGAAGGCCCGGCGGAACTGCCATTCCG
The DNA here is from genome assembly GCF_016765655.2 of Skermanella mucosa. NCBI lineage: Bacteria > Pseudomonadati > Pseudomonadota > Alphaproteobacteria > Rhodospirillales > Azospirillaceae > Skermanella > Skermanella mucosa. Next base: position 289,492 of record NZ_CP086106.1, on the reverse strand, counting down.
CCGGGCCACCCCACTCCGATCCGCGCCGTTCCCATTTGCCGGTGAGCCACCGGCGGGAAACCGACGGCGGGACGGTCGCCCTCTTTACGGCCGCCCTCTTAGAGCGCCTCTCCGTTGGTTTCGCCGGTGCGGATGCGCACCGCCTGGGCGATCTCGAGGACGAAGATCTTCCCGTCGCCGATCCGGCCGGTATTGGCGGCCTTCTGGATCGCTTCGACGACCTGCTCGGCCAGTTCGTCGGTGACCGCGACCTCCACCTTCACCTTGGGCAGGAAGCTTACCGAATACTCGGCGCCGCGATAGATCTCGGTCTGCCCCTTCTGCCGGCCGAATCCCTTGACCTCGCTGACCGTCAGTCCCTGGATGCCCAGCGACGTCAAGGACTCGCGCACTTCGTCCAGCTTGAAAGGTTTGATGATCGCAACTATCAGTTTCATGAACCGTTTTCCCTTGTTCTTATCGCCGAACGAAGCCCGTCCGCTGGTCCCCCGCGCAGCTCCCCGCCGGGCAGCCTTCCGGTGGTCCGCTTGCGACCCCACTGGACTGCAGGGTTTTCAAGAAGCATGCCGGGTGAAGATCTGCCGGGAAAGTCGCACGGCGGCAGCCCTTTGCCTATGGCTTTCGGAGTGGTTGCCCGAATCATGGGCGAGGTGCGCCCGTTTTTTGAGCATTCATGAGCCGGCTGCGCCATAAAGACACGCTGGACATCCGGTTCGGGCAGGACGATTTTCAAGGACATGACGATATCAGATCCCGTACGGCCCGTGACGGCCGCACAAAGCACCGACTCCGCCGACCTGACGACGGAGGTGGTGATCGTGGGCGGCGGCTTGGCCGGCCTGACCCTGGCGGCGGCCCTGGCGACCGCCGGCGTGCCGGTGGTATGCCTGGACCGCGATACTCCGCCCACCCAGATGGAGACGGACTTCGACGGCCGGACGACCGCGCTGGCCTTCTGCTCCAAGCAGGTGCTGGACGGCGCCGGGGTCTGGCGCCACATGGCCGACGACGCCGAGCCGATCCTGGATATCCGGGTGGTCGACCAGGAGTCGCCCCTGTTCCTCCACTATGACCACCAGGACGTCGGCATCGGCCCGTTCGGCTGGATCGCGGACAACATCGTCATCCGCCGCGCCTTGTTCGCCCGCATCGCCGAACTGCCGGGCCTGCGTCACATCGCCCCGGCCGCCGTCACCCGGATCGAGCGCGACGCCCGCGCCGCGAAGGTCGTCCTGGCAGACGGACGGACCGTGACGGCGAAGCTGGTGATCGGCGCCGACGGCAGGAATTCGCTCTGCCGCCGGTCGGCCGGCATCGGCGTGACCACCTGGAACTATGACCAGAGTGCCATGATCTGCAACATCGCCCACGACCTGCCCCATGGCGGCGTCGCGGTCGAGAAGTTCCTGCCCGGCGGCCCCTTCGCGATCCTGCCGCTGACCCGCAACCGCTCGTCGATCGTCTGGAGCGAGCGCAAGTCCCTGGTGCCGGCCTACATGGGCCTGTCGGACGAGGCCTTCACCGCCGAGCTCCAGCGGCGGGTCGGCACCTGGCTGGGGCCGGTGCGGGTGGTGACCAAACGGTCGGCGTGGCCGCTGTCGGTGCTCCACGCCGAGCGCTACGTCGCGCAGCGCCTGGCGCTGGCCGGCGAGGCCGCGCACGCGATGCACCCGATCGCGGGCCAGGGGTTGAACATGGGCCTGCGCGACGTGGCGGCGCTGGCCGAGGTGATCGTCGACACCTACCGGCTCGGACTGGATGTCGGCGGGATGGAACCGCTGGCGCGCTATCAGCGCTGGCGCCGGTTCGACAACCTGACGCTGATCACCGTGACCGATCTGCTGACGCGCCTCTTCTCCAACGATTTCGGGCCGCTGAAGCTGGCGCGCGATATCGGCATGGCGGCGGTCAACCGGATGCCCCCGCTGAAGAAATTCTTCATGCGGCACGCCATGGGGATGGTCGGCGAGCTTCCCCGCATGATCCGGGGAGAGCCCCTGTAGGGTCCTCCCCGGCGGCGTCGCGGCCCGGGTGCGGCAACGGAAGAAGCCTCTCTTTTTACGAACATTTAAGCCTTGGGGGGCAAAAATTGCCTGGGGCAAGAATTGCCCGCAGGAGAATCCTGCCCGTGGGAAACTTCTTCCGACCGGCGGTCAGTAGAGAAGCTCGGAGGCTTCGCCATGTCCCTCTCGATCCATACCAATGCCGTCCAGATGTCGGCCTTGCGATCGCTCAGCATGGCGGCGGAATACACCAAGGCGGCCGAGGCGCGGCTGGCGACCGGCAGGAACATCGTCGACGCTTACACCGACGGCGCGGCCTTCGCCGTGTCCATCCGGATCGACACCAACGTCAAGGCGATCAACGCGGTGAACGAGCGGCTGAACGCCACGAAGGACTCGATCTACCGCACGACCGAGGGCGTTTCGGTGATGTCGTCCCTGACCGCGCAGGTACGGAAGACGCTGGTCAAGCTGGCCGACACCTCGCTGGTCGGCGTCGAGCGGGAGAACTACGAGGTCCGCTACAAGCGTTACGCCGCGGAGATCCTGGACCACTACAACGGCCTGATGAAGGACGGCACGTCGCTGGTGTCGGACGGGGAGTTCTACAACAGCATCTATACCGCCCCTCACAAGGTGGTCAGCAATGTGGATGGCCGGCAGACGACGATCGGCGACTGGGACCCGACCGGCGGCAGCCTGACCCTTTCCGGCTTCACCGATCCGGACGGTACCGCGGGAGCCCGCAACAAGGAGGACATCGCCCAGGCCTGGCGGCAGGTCTTCCTCGACACCGGCCAGGACCTCGTGCAGAACGGCCAGGGTTTTCCGTCCGAGCAGCAGGTCATCCCGACGCCCGACGCGGCCCGGGCCGCCGCCATGATCGACGACAGCGGCAGCAGCCCGTACCGGCTGTCCCAGCTCGAGGATTCGCTGAGCCGGGTGATGAACGGCCTGTTCAAGGACCTGCGCAGCGTCGAGAACTACATCAGCTTCAACAACGACATCGCCGCCGCCTCGGAAGGCGGGCTGGGGGCCATCCAGGACGCCGACATGACGAAGGAGAGCGCCCGCTTCCAGGCGTTCAAGGTCCGCCAGGAGATGGCGCGGCAGGGTCTGGCGATCGTCCAGGCCAGCAACAGGGCGGTCCTGAGCCTGCTGGTCTGAGCCGCCGGAGATTTGTCCGGCGGCACGGTCCGGTGGCAGGACCCGGCGACGCGGTCCGGAAATTCGCCCCAATTCCACGGCAACAACAAGGGTGCCCAAAACGTTGGCACGGGGTTCACCCTGACCATGTCAGCCGCCTGGAGCGGCTGAGCCTGGACACGTTGTTGCTGAGGAGACGTCGTAATGAGGAAGTTGCTCGCCGCCTGTTCCGGTTGCCTGATGGTGGCCGCCGTATCCACGGCCATGCTGTCTGCCGGACCCGCCCGGGCGCAGGATGCGGAAGCCGGCAAGAAGGTCTTCAACCAATGCCGCGCATGCCATGTGGTCGATAAGGAAACCAACCGCGTCGGACCTCATCTGGTCGGCCTGATCGGTCGCAAGGCCGGGTCGGTCGAGGGCTTCAAGTACTCCGAAGCCATCCAGAACGCCGACGTCACCTGGGATGAGGAAAGCCTGTCCAAGTACCTGAAGGACCCGAAGGGCTTCCTTCCGGGGAACAAGATGGCCTTCGCCGGCGTCCGCAAGGACGACGACCTCAACAACCTGATCGCCTACCTCAAGGAAGAAACCGCCAAGTGACAGCACATCGACCCGGCCACGTGCCGGGTCGAAACCTTGCCGGGTCGAAGCCTTGCCGGCTTGGCGCGATGCCTAAGGGCGGGCGGAAGTGTCGGCGAGCCGGCGGTCGGACGGTTCGGAGGACTCGCGGCGAGCCGGCGGATCGTCGGATCGGAAATGGATGGAGAACCAGGCGGGCTTTCGGAACAGCCAGGGGAACCCGATCCGGTCGCACAGTTTCGCCAGGATGATCGGCATGATGATGCCGCCCAGCGTCGAACCGATCACCAGAAGCGCCGGGCTGCCGAGGCCCAGCTTGGACAGCACGACGCGGGATCCGGCCGTGGCGATGGTATGGGAAACGAAGATCGGCAAGGAATAGCTGCCGGCGTAGAGGAACAGTCCATCCAGCTTCCGTTCCGACAGCACGACGCACAGCGCGATCATGGCGAAGATGGCGAACATGACGACCGCCAGCCGGACGATCTGGACATGCCGGAGTTCGGCATAGATCAGGGCGAAGGTCACCGCTATGAACAGCGGCACCAGCACCATCGCGTGCGTCGACGTGATCTGCCGGGCGCGGTCCAGGATCATCTGCGAGCCGTAATAGCCCATCAGGAAGAAGACATAGTTGCTGGTGAAGCGGTCCACCACGTAGACCCCGCTGTTCACATGCGCCACCGCCAGACCGCCGGCAAGGGCCAGGACGATGAAGAAGGGAACCGGGCGCAGGAGTCGCGTCACGACGAAGAAGGCCAGCAGGACATAGACGAACCACAGCACGTTGATCGGCTTGTAGGCGATCAGCAGGATCGCATACGGATCGATGCTCTGGTTGCCGATGCCTCCGGTGAGCAACCGGAACACATACTGGATCACGCACCAGACCAGATACACATAGACGAAGTGCAAGACCGTCCGGTTGACGAACTGGTCCAGGGGGCGGGCGATGCTGCGGAAAGCGAAGATGCCTGAAACGAAGAAGAACAAAGGCATCCTGAAGAGGCTGAAAAACTCATTGTTGTAGAAGAAGAAAGTCGGGTCCATCCCGACAGCCGCATCGACGCCGAACATGGCATGGCCATAGACCACCAGGCAAATCGTCATGCCTTTGGCGCATTGCACCCACGCGACCTTGTCGTCACCCATAGGATTTCTCAAATCTTGCAATTAGGCCCCTGGAAGAGACTGGACTGTGGCATGTCCGATGTCACTTCGCACGGTGGTTTGCGGGGTGCCACCAACGTTCCCTTGGGTGACCATCAGATAGCCCTCAGATAGATCGAAACCCCGGATCCGGTCGGCCTCGCGCAATAATGGCGGAAAAATGAAGCTGCTCCTGCGGTGCAACACAAGCTGACAGGAACTTGGGCATTCGGCTTACCCGGATGATCGCTGCCGCCACGGCCGGCCTTTCGCTATTATCCCGGGGATGAGTACTGGCGGTTTTCGATGCTTCAGGGCGGCTTGTACCAGGGAAGCATCGATCGACTGAATGGCATTGCATGACCGATTTCCAATTCTACCTGATGCGCAACCTGGAGCGGGTCTTCTGCATCCTGGCGCTCATGGTCCTGGCAGGGGCGCTGGCCCCGTACCTGTTCGCGTTCCGGTCCGGCATCGAAATGAACCGCGACTTCGCGGACGAGGTCGATTCCGGCAACATCAAGTTCCAGGCCGCGACGCTGACGATCTATTCGATCGGACTGCTGTATATCCTCTCCGAGCGCGTACGGCTGCCGAAGCTGCTGATCGGGAACTGGGCTCTCCTGGCGCTGACCGGGTTCGCCCTGTTTTCGGCCCTGTGGTCCTATTATCCCGACGCGACTTTCCGCCGGGCCGTCGCCCTGACGCTGACGACCACCTTCGCCTTTTATCTGGTCCTGCGCTACACGCCCCGCGAGCTGCTGGAACTGGTCGGGTGGGCGCTGATGCTGGGAGCGGCGCTGTCGCTGATCCTGGTGATCCTGTATCCCACCTCGACCATTCACCAGGGTCCGCCGCTGGGGGGAAGCTGGCTCGGGTCCTTCGGCCACAAGAACAGGCTGGGCCGCATGATGGCGCTGGGCGTCATCATCTTCAGCCTGCTGATGATGGAGCGGGGCGGCAAGCAGCGCTGGTTCACCTGGGCGGGGCTGGGGTTGTGTACCTTCATGCTGGCCATGTCGCAGTCCCGGACGGCCTGGATCACGACCGTCGTGCTGCTGCTGCTGATCTACGTGCTGCGTTTCCTGCGCGGCGCCCGGCTGCCCATGTCGCTGCGCGTCGGGTCGCTGATGATCCTCGGCTTCGCGATGGTCATGGCGGTCACGCAGTTCCTCGTGGTGGGCCTGGAGGCGGTCGGCCGCGATCTGACCTTCACCGGACGCACCACCATCTGGACCCACGCGATCACCGCCGGCATGAACCACTCGATGCTGGGAGCGGGATACCGGGCCTTCTGGACACCTGAGGGTGCGAGCTACGTGTACGCTCGCATCTGGGCGACGATCGGCAACGGCCACAACGGTTATCTGGACGTCTGGCTGGAATTGGGCTTCATCGGCTTCGGGCTGTTCCTGGTGGTGTTCTTGACCGGCTTCAAGCGGGCCTATTCCCGCTTGATCGGGAGCGACGACATCGCGGGCCTGTTCTATATGCTGCTGATGATCTACACGCTGATTTACAGCATGACGGAGAAGTTCCTGCTGGAGCAGAGCGAGCTGACCTGGACGCTGATCATGGTCACCCTGCTCTATCTCACTCCCCGCCGGGCAGCGGCGACGGAACGGCGGAACGCGCCGATGCCATCCGGCACGAGGCGCCCACTGCAGGGCTATCCCGCACCGGGCGAATAGGCACGCGCGGTCGGCGTACGCGACGTACAGTACGGGGTCAGTCCGCCCTGTACGTCGCGTAGCAGTTGGGGGTTTCCCAGACGGTCATCCGATCCAGCACCGCCAAGCCATCGCTCCGCGCGATGACTGCGGGCGCCAAGCGTTCGGACCAGTGCCTGGCGAGCCATTCCGCCGTAGGCGGATAAGGGATCACATAGAGTTTCTGGCCGAGCGCGGTATCGGCCGTCTGCACGTATCCCTGGTCGCGGACTTGGGCCGCGAGATGGTCGAGCCAGTCGGCGGGTCGGCTGCCGGGCGGCGCGAACATCGACAGGATCTGGTGATCCGCGAAGTCGAGGATCAGTCCGTGGTCGCAGGGAGCGTCGATATGGACCATCATTTCCTCCTTGAGGAAACCGAAGTCCAGGACCATCCCTGCCTGTTCGCCGTCGGCCCGCAGATCGCCCGAGGCAGTCCTGCAACAAGCCTCGATCAGGTAACGATGACCGTGGAGGTGACGGCATTTGGAGCCGTGGCTGGCGATCCGATGGCCGGCGTCGATGCCGATCTGCCGCGTGACCGTGAAACCCATCGGGGCGGTACTCCGTGATTGCGAACAGCGAAAAGCCCGGATCGTAAGATCCGGGCTTTTCGCTGGGACTTGGTTGCGGGGGCAGGATTTGAACCTGCGACCTTCAGGTTATGAGCCTGACGAGCTACCGGGCTGCTCCACCCCGCGTCAGGGTGCGGGACATGTGATGGGAGAATTCGTGACGGTTTCTACTGCCTTGGAGGCATACGGGCGGTTGGTGAACCTGGCGGCGACCTACTCTCCCACGTCTTGAGACGCAGTACCATTGGCGCGGAGGGTTTTCACGGCCGAGTTCGGGATGGGATCGGGTGCGGGCCCCTCGCTATGACCACCAGGTCGACCAAGCGCCCGGGTGCCTTGAGGCGGGTGATGAGGATGCGATGCGTCTTCGACGGATGCTTTGTTCTGCGGGCTTGCTGCTGCGCATGACGCGCCGCGTTGGGATCAAGCCGATCGAGCGATTAGTAAGGCTTAGCTTCACGCGTTGCCGCGCTTCCACACGCCTCCTATCGACGGGATGGTCTATCCCGGCTCTCGGGGAGTGCTTGTTTTGAGGGGGGTTTCCCGCTTAGATGCTTTCAGCGGTTATCCCGTCCGCACTTAGCTACCCGGCGATGCGGCTGGCGCCACAACCGGTACACCAGAGGTGCGTCCATCCCGGTCCTCTCGTACTAGGGACAGCGCCTCTCAGCACTCCGACACCCACGGCAGATAGGGACCGAACTGTCTCACGACGTTCTAAACCCAGCTCACGTACCACTTTAATCGGCGAACAGCCGAACCCTTGGGACCTGCTCCAGCCCCAGGATGTGATGAGCCGACATCGAGGTGCCAAACCTCCCCGTCGATGTGGACTCTTGGGGGAGATCAGCCTGTTATCCCCGGCGTACCTTTTATCCGTTGAGCGATGGCCCTTCCACGCGGGACCACCGGATCACTATGGCCGACTTTCGTCTCTGCTCGACTTGTCGGTCTCGCAGTCAGGCTGGCTTATGCCATTGCACTCGTCGAGCGATTTCCGACCGCTCTGAGCCAACCTTCGCGCGCCTCCGTTACTCTTTGGGAGGCGACCGCCCCAGTCAAACTCCCCGCCATGCAGGGTCCCGGCTCCCGGTTCAGGGAGCGCGGTTAGATGCCAGAGATCCCAAGGGTGGTATTTCAAGGATGGCTCCACCGGAGCTGGCGCCCTGGCTTCAAAGCCTCCCACCTATCCTACACATGGGAACCCTGGCACCACTGCAAAGCTGGAGTAAAGGTGCACGGGGTCTTTCCGTCTGACCGCGGGTACTCCGCATCTTCACGGAGAATTCAATTTCGCTGAGTTGGTGTTGGAGACAGCGGGGAAGTCGTTACGCCATTCGTGCAGGTCGGAACTTACCCGACAAGGAATTTCGCTACCTTAGGACCGTTATAGTTACGGCCGCCGTTTACCGGGGCTTCAGTTCGGAGCTTGCACCCCTCCCTTTAACCTTCCGGCACCGGGCAGGCGTCAGACCCTATACGTCGTCATGCGAGACTTCGCAGAGCCCTGTGTTTTTAGTAAACAGTCGCCACCCCCTGGTCTGTGCCCCCCGCCCCTGCTTGCGCAGGAACGGGGCCCTCTTCTCCCGAAGTTACGAGGGTAATTTGCCGAGTTCCTTCAACACCATTCTCTCAAGCGCCTGGGTATACTCTACCTGTCCACCTGTGTCGGTTTCGGGTACGGTCTTGTCGGCAGGGCTGTTTCCAGGAACCCCTCCAGCGCACGGCCAATCCGATAAGGCCGTACGCACTTCGGGATTCGTCACCTCTGCCAGGCCCTGGAATATTAACCAGGTTCCCATCGACTACGCCTTTCGGCCTCGCCTTAGGGGCCGGCTCACCCTGCGCGGATTAACCGTGCGCAGGAACCCTTGGACTTCCGGCGAGAGTGTTTCTCACACTCTTTGTCGCTACTCATGTCAGCATTCTCACTTGCCATACCTCCAGGCAACCTCACGGGTGCCCTTCATCGGCCTAGGCAACGCTCCGCTACCGCGCACTTGCGTGCACCCGCAGCTTCGGTGGGTGGCTTGAGCCCCGGTACATTTTCGGCGCAGGCCGGCTTGTCTAGACCAGTGAGCTATTACGCTTTCTTTAAAGGATGGCTGCTTCTAAGCCAACCTCCTGGTTGTCATGGCCTTCCCACATCCTTTCCCACTTAGCCACCACTTGGGGACCTTAGCTGGCGGTCTGGGCTGTTTCCCTCTTGACGATCGACCTTAGCACCGACCGTCTGTCTGCCGGACTGTGCTCCACGGTATTCGGAGTTTGGTTAGGTTTGGTAAGCGGTGAGGCCCCCTAGCCCATCCAGTGCTCTACCCCCGTGGGCAAT